>DATCJJ010000096.1:0-19462 GCA_036562845.1 Gaiellaceae bacterium
GGAGCTCGTGCTCGTCCGCCAGCGCCTCGATCTCCTTCTCCTCGACGAAGCCGCGCTCGGCGGCCTCCTCGAGCAGGCGCTCGGCAGGCGTGAGGTCATGCAGGTGAATCGTGTCGCTCAGTTGAATCCCTTTCGGTTTCGTGGGTGGGGCCGGTCTGGTGGAACGGCCTCCCGGGGGTCGGGCTGCGCGGTCATCGGTCTCCCGCGAGGCGCCCGTTTCCCTTGCTGACTTATAGAACGCCGTGCCGCGGAAGTCCATTCCCAAACATCGCATTTTTGCGATTTTCTTACATCGGAGTTTGTAACAGGCCTTGTTCTCCGTGAGACGCGGGAATCTTCCCGCTGTTAGGTAAGTATTCGCTGTGAGCCGGTTGGCGGTTTGTAACTGGGATCGGGGCCGTCTCCGGCCCGCATCGGCATGGCCTAGAATGGAGCCCCCTCGCCGACGTAGCTCAGCTGGTAGAGCACTTCACTCGTAATGAAGGGGTCCGCGGTTCGAGTCCGCGCGTCGGCTTGTAGCGCTACGAGGCGGCGGCCCGCCGCTTGGCGGCGCGGGCCTGTGGAATGGCGACCGCCTCGGCGGTGAGCGCCTCGTCGAGGTCGACTCGGAGCGGGGTCGCGCCCACCTCCGTCGCGCAGTACGGGCACACCTGCCAGAGCGCCTCGAGGGGCTTCCCGCAGCCGACGCAGGGCTGTTTGAGGGCCGTCGTGCAGACCGGGCACACGAGGTAGTCCTTCTCGATCCCCGACCGGCAGACCGGGCACGTCGGCTCGGGCCGGCGGAGGTGGCTCTTCAGCGCCCGGACCTCGATCTCGCGCGCCCGGATCTCGGCGAGCGTCTCCGGCGGCCGGAAGAGGAGGTAGACGAGCGGCCCGAACACCGGCACGAGCGCGACGAGCGACGCGACGGCGACGAGCCACGGGTCGTCGATCCGGCGGCGCGCGTCGCGGAGCGCCCAGTACGCGAGCCCGAGCCAGAAGACGACGAGCACGAACACGGTGACGTTCCGCGCCACGGCGAAGGCGGTGGAGTGGAAGACGTCGTGGAGGCCCGACCCGAGCACATTGCGTGCATGCCCGCGCGGCCGCGTCGAAAACTCACGATCGGAAAACACCTCCGGCAGGGGAACGGCGTCTCGGTAATGTCCCGGGTCGATGATCGGCGGCCAGATCACCTGCATCTACCGCGCGTACGACGGCGGTGAGCTCGTCGTCACGGGCCGTCTCACGCTCGACGGCCTGCCCGAGATCGGCGATGAGGTGCCGCTGAACGGCCGGCCGTATCGCGTGCGTTCCGTCGACTACGACGGCGGCGAGCCGGTGCTCGCGCTCGAGGCGACGCACTAACCCGCTCTTTACGTTCGCGTCGTTACCGTGCCCGAATGCGCCGGGGGGTCGGCTCTTGCATCGCACTTCTCGCCGCGCTGCTCGCGTTCTCGGCGGCGCCTGCCCGCGCGTCCGTCGGCGCGTCCTTCGGCATCCAGGACGACGCCTGGCTGATGGACGGGCCGGGGTCGCTCGAGCAGCGCATCACGACGCTCGAGAGCCTCGGCGCGCACCTCGTCCGCTTCACCGTGCGCTGGGACGAGGTGGCGCCGACGCAGCCGACGAACGCGCGCAGCCCGGGCGCGTACGAATGGGGTCAGTACGGCGAGGTGCTCGACGCGCTGCACGCGAGCGGGATCCGCGCGCTCGTCACGCTCTACGGTGCGCCGGGCTGGTCGAACGGCGGCCTCGGGCCGAACCACCTCCCGGCGAGCGGCTTCGGGAGCTTCGCGTACGCGGCCGCCAAGCGCTTCCCCTGGGTGCACATGTGGACGGTGTGGAACGAGCCGAACACGCCGATCTTCTCGCTGCCGGTGTCGCCTTCGCTCTACGTGCGCCGCCTCCTCAACCCCGGCTACGCGGGGCTCCATCAGGCGAGCCGCGCGAACCTCGTCGCGGGCGGCGTCACGTCGCCGCGCAAGACGGCGTCCGGGATGGCGCCGCTCACGTTCATGCGCGGCATGCGCGCCGCGCACGCGCGCCTCGACGCGTACGCACAGAACCCGTATCCGCTCAGCTCGCTGGAGACGCCGACGCGCACGTCGCCGGCATGCCGAGGGTGCACGTACTTCACGATGGCGACGCTGCCGCTCATCCGCTCGAGCGTGACGAGGTACTTCGGCCCGAAGCCGATCTGGCTGACGGAGTACGGCTACCAGACGAATCCGCCCGACCCGATCCTCGGCGTCTCCCAGGCCAAGCAGGCCCAGTACATCGCCGAGGCGGCGCTGCGCGTATGGCGGGAGCCCGGCGTGACGGTGCTGATCCAGTTCCTCGTGCGCGACGAGCCGTCGATCGGCGGCTGGCAGAGTGGGCTCTACACGGTGGCCGGAACGCCGAAGCTCGCGGCGCACGCATTCCCGCTCCCGCTCGCGCAGGTGTCGCGGAGCGGCTCGCGCGTCTCGCTCTGGGGCGAGATCCGGCCCGGCAGCGGCGCGCGCTCGTATGCGGTGCAGCTGCAGTCCGGCGGACGGTGGCGCACGGTCGCGAGCGGCCGCACGGGCGGCGGCGGCGCGTTCGCGCGCACGATCACGGCGCCCGCCGGCGCGCGCGCCCGGCTCTGGGCGCCGGCCCTCGGGCTCGCCGGCCCGGCGCTGAAGCTCGCGTAAACGAGAGACTTGGGCGGCATGGAGCCCGTCCTCCGCACCGTGCACCTGCTCGCCGCGATCGTGTGGGTGGGCGGCACCATCGCGCTCGTCTTCGTCTCCGTCCCGCCGGCGCAGCGCCTCGAGGGCCCGCAGCGCGCTGCGATGCTGCGCGAGCTCGGCCGCCGCTGGCGCCCGATCGGCTGGAGCGCGCTCGCCGTTGCGATCGCGACCGGGGCCTGGATCGCGTCGCTCGAGCACGCCTACGACACGACGCCCACGCGCTTCGACGTCGTGCTCGCGGTCAAGGGGGCGCTCGTCGGCCTGCTCGTGGCCGGCGCGTATCTCCACGACTTCGTGCTCGGGCCGGGCCTCGCCCGCCAGATCCGCGAGGGCAAGCCGCAGTCGCTGCGGCCGGTGCTCGTGGCGATCGGACGGCTCAACCTCCTGATCACGATCGCGCTCCCGATCCTCGGAGCCGTGCTGAGCGAGTTTCTGCACGACTGACGGGGAAAGAAGGCCGGTGACCGGCCGTGCAGGACGACGTCGATCTCGCTGCAATCATCGCCGCCCGCCGTGCGCGTCTCCGCCGCGCGCGGCGTCCGCGTCGCCGCGTCGTGCTCGGGCTAGCCGTCGCGTTCTGCGCCGTCGTCGCGACGGGGCTCGCGGGGGCGGCGCTCACGGGGCGAGCGCTCGTCTTCGGCTCGTGCGACCTCGACCAGCTGCGGCCGATCGCGCTCGGCGAGAACTCGTTCCTCTTCGCCTCCGACGGGAGCCTCCTCGGCGTCATCCCGTCCCTCCACAACCGCCAGCCGTTGCAGCTGTCGGAGATCTCCCCTTGGCTGCCGAAGGCGACGGTCGCGATCGAGGACCGCCGTTTCTGGCAGCACGGCGCGCTCGACTACCAGGGGATCGCGCGTGCGCTCTACGCGGACGCGCAGGCGGGGCGCGTGGTGCAGGGCGGCTCGACGCTCACGCAGGAGCTCGTCCGCAATCTCTACATCGGCACGAACGAGCGCACGCTCTCGCGCAAGGTCAAGGAGGCGTGCCTCGCCCAGAAGCTCGCGGGCATCTGGACGAAGAAGCAGATCCTCTCCGCGTACGTCAACGAGGTCTTCTACGGCCGCCGCGCCTACGGTGCGCAGGCCGGAGCGCAGACGTTCTTCTCGACGTCGGCGAGGCACTTGACGATCGCGCAGGCGGCGCTGCTCGCCGGCTTGCCGCAGGCGCCGTCGGTGTACGACCCGTTCCGCCATCCCGACCGTGCGCTCGCCCGTCGGGACGAGGTGCTGCGCGCGATGCTCGCGAACGACGAGATCACGGACGCCGAGTACACGAAGGCGGTTCGGTCGCCGCTCGGCTTGCGGCCGGGCCAGTTGTACAGCGCGCAGCGCCACCCGAACTTCTTCGGCTGGGCGACCGAGCAGCTGATCCAGAGGTTCGGCGTTCGGAAGGTCGCGGCCGGCGGCCTGCAGGTGAGGACGACCATCGACCCGCGGTTCCAGTACTACGCGCTATCGGCCATCAAGAGCGTGCTACGCGAGAAAACAGATCCGGCCGCCGCCGTCGTCGCGATCGATCCGCGTACCGGTGCGGTGCGCGCGATGCAGACCTACGTCCCCGACGGCAGGAAGATGAAGTTCAACCTCGCGGCGCAGTCGACGCGGCAGGCGGGGAGCGCGTTCAAGCCGTTCGTGCTCGCGACCGCCGTCTGGCAGGGGATCTCGGTCTACACCGGCTTCAACGGCCCGCCCTCTCTCACGCTCGAGGATCCGTACTGCGCGACGAACGGCGTGCTCTGGAACCCGCACAACTACGCCGACGAGACGGCCGGCTACATGAACCTGCTCGACGCGACGGCGCACTCCGTGAACACGATCTACGCGCAACTCGTCGACGTCGTCGGGCCGAAGCACGTCGTCGGCGTCGCGCACCGACTCGGCATCAACACGGCGCTGCAGCCGGTGTGCTCGATCACGCTCGGGACGCAGCCGGTCAACCCGCTCGAGATGACGGATGCCTACGCGACCCTTGCCGCGCGCGGACGGCACCACGCGCCGCGCGCGCTAGAGCTCGTACGCGGACCGAGCGGCGCCGTGATCGGCAAGCTCGACTCACCGGGCGCGCAGACGATCCCGCTGAACGTCGCCGACACCGTCACGTACGCGCTGCAGGGTGTCGTCCAGCACGGCACCGGCACCGCGGCGGCGCTCGGGTCGCGTCCGGTCGCCGGGAAGACGGGCACCGCCGAGAACTCGGTCGACGCCTGGTTCTGCGGCTACATCCCACAGCTCGCCGCGTGCGTGTGGGTCGGCTATCCGAAAGCGGAGATCCCGATGAGCTACGTCGAGGGCGTCGCGGGCGTCACGGGCGGATCGCTGCCGGCCGCGATCTGGCACGCGTTCATGACGCAGGCGACGGCAAAGCTGCACGTCCTCTCGTTCCACGAGCCGTCGCTCGGCGGGCACACCGTGAGCCCGCCGCGCACGTCGTACTCATACTCGTACTCGTACACGCCGCCGTCGACGCCGACGACGACCGAGTACACGTACACGCGTCCCGCGCCCGTCGCTCCGCCGCCGCGCGGCGGACATTGATCTCGCTCGACCGGGTCGACGACGTTCTCGGCGACGCCGTCGAGCGCGCGGTGGCTGCGCATCACCGCCGGCGGCTCGCACGGCGGGGGCACCATCCGGTCGGCGCGCCCGCCGGCGGCTGGGCCGACGGCGGCTCGTTCCCGCCGCGCGCCGGCAACCGCGTCGAGCTGCTCGTCGACGGCGCCGAGCTCCTCCCGCGGATCGTCGCGGACGTGACGGCCGCGCAGTCGCACGTCCACGTCGCGGGCTGGTTCTTCACGCCGAGCTTTCGCATGGGGGAGGACGGGCCGACGCTGCGCGGGCTGCTCGCCGACGCGGCGTCGCGCTGCGCGGTGCGCGTGATCGCGTGGGCGGGCGCGCCCCTGCCCCTCTTCCACCCCGATCGCGGCGAGGTGCGGGCGATGCGCGACGAGCTGACGCGCGGGACGTCGATCGAGCTGCACCTCGATGCGAAAGAGCGGCCGATGCACTGTCACCACGAGAAGCTCGTCGTCGTCGACGACCGCGTCGCGTACGTCGGCGGGCTCGACCTGACGACGTACGCCGGCAACCGCCTCGACAACTCGCACCATCCGTCGCGCGTCGGGGTTGGCTGGCACGACGCGTGTCTCCGGATCGAAGGCCCGGCCGCCGCCGACGTCGCCGCGCACTTCGCGCTCCGCTGGCCGGACCGGCTCGCGGCCCCCGCGGTCGCGCCCGCCGCGCCGGACGGAATCGAGGCGCAGCTCGTGCGAACCGTTCCGGAGCACGTCTACGACGGGCTGCCGCATGGCGAGTTCACGATCCTCGAGAGCTATCTGCGCGGCGTTCGCTCGGCGGAGCGGTTCGTCTACCTCGAGTCGCAGTTCCTCTGGGCGCCGGAGGTGGTCCGCGCGCTCGGCGCGAAGCTGCGCGGGCCGGTGCGCGACGACTTCCGCGCCGTCGTGTTGCTGCCGGCGAAGCCGAACAACGGCGCCGACGACACGCGCGGACAGCTCGGCGTGTTGATCGACTGCGACCGCGGCGCCGGCGGCGCGCAGCGGTTCCTCGCGTGCACGCTCTTCCAGCGCGGCGACCACGGCCGGCCGGTCTACGTGCACGCGAAGGTCGGCATCGTCGACGATGCGTGGCTCACCGTCGGGTCGGCGAACCTCAACGGGCACTCCTTCTACAACGACACCGAGGTGAACGCCGTCGTCCGGGATCCGGCGTTCGTGCGGGCGGCGCGGCTGCGGCTCTGGTCGGAGCATCTCGAGCAGGACGTCTCACCGGATGCGGATCCGGCGCGCATCGTCGACGAGCTCTGGCGGCCGAGCGCGGAGGCCGAGTCGCAGCACCGGAAGCTGCGGCTGCTCGAGGGCGTCTCCCGCCGCTCGCGTGCCCTCTGGGGCCCGTTGAACGGGCTCATCGTGGACGGGTAGCGCGTGACCCTTCCGTCACGGGGCCTGGCCCTGGCCTGGCCCGGGCCTGGCCCCGGGTCGTGTCTAGATCTGCCAGAGCCCGCCCGTGATGAGCGGCAGGCGCTTTCCCTTGGCGGTGATGCCGGTGACCTCGAAGTCGGGGCCGCCGATCATCACGTCGAGGTGGATGGTGGAGATGTTGAGCCCACGCTTGCCGTTCTGGCGGGTGCCGCCGAAGCCGGCGCCGAAGGCGATGTGCGCGGCGGCGTTCTCGTCCATCAGCGTGTCGTAGTACATGCGGCCCGTCTGGCCGATCCGCGACGTCGCGTCGACGAGCGCCACCTCGCCGAGCCGGCGGCCGTTGCCGGTCGGGTCGCTGTCGATGTACGCGGAGAGGAACTCGCGGTCCTCCTTCGTCGCGGCATCGAGGCGGACGAGCTTGCCGTTCCGGAACTCGCCGGCGATCCCCTCGATCAGCCGCCCCTGGAAGCTGAGTGGGAACGTGCACGCGAACGTGCCGTTCGTCCCGTCGGCGTGCGGGCTCGTGAACGTCTCCTCCGTCGGCATGTTCGGCGCGATCTTCGCGCCGTGCGTGTTCCACTCCCGCCCGCCGAGCCAGCGCGTCCCGGCCGTGAGCTTCACGTCGAGCTCCGTCCCAGGCCCGCGCAGCTCCACCCCGGCGAGCGCGACCTTCGTCAGCTTCGCCGAGCGCCGCGCGATCGCCGTCACGTGGTCGAGCCACGCCTTCGAACCGTCCCCGTCCTTGTCGCTGAGCCGGCAGAACCAGAGGAAGTCCTGCGCGAGCCTGCGCTTCCCCTCGAGCGGCGACAGCTCGGGATAGACCTTGCCGGCCCAGTAATCGGTCGGCCAGCCGGCGATCGTCCACCGCGCCGTCATGTCGAGGTTCGCCTTCTGGAACCACTTCAGCTGCGCCGCGACGCGCGCCTGTGCGTCGGCGATCCGCTTCGGGGGGATGCCGTCGAGGTATCCGGGCTCGGCCGTCCCGTGAATCGCGGCGCGCGCGCTCGTCGGCTTGACGAGCTCGCGGTACTGCCGCTCGCGCCAGGGCGAGACGTTGCCCCGCGCCTCCGTGCTCCCGTGCTCGAGCCGGCTCCGGTAGTGGAGCGGATCGCTGTAGTCGAGGTCGACCGTGATCGCGCCCGCGCGGAAGCCCGCCTCGCTCACGGCGAGCATCAGCTCGCGGTGCGCGAGTTCGCCGAGGACGACGAGCGTGTCGCCCTTCTTGATGCCGAGCGACGCCTTGACGATCGCATCCGCGTAGCGCCGAAGCTGCTCCGGCGGCAGGAGCGGTTCCGCTTCCACGGCCGAGACCCTACTGATTCAGGCGTTCGGCGGCGCGCCGCCCCGGCGCCGTCAGCGGCAGGTCGTCGACGGCGGAGTCGATGTCGGAGCCGCGGATGCGCTCCGCGCCGTGCACCTCGGGGAGCGCCCGGGCGACGAGCCCGAGCACGGTCTGCACGAAGGCGGGTGCGACGGCGCTCGCGCGCGATGCGAGCAGCGCGTGCAGGCCGAGCGTCACCTCGGCGTCGCCGCGGCGCACGGCGCCGACGATCCGCCGCGCCGCGCGCTCCGCCGACACGGTTGTCGCCGGCGTGCCCGAGAGCGGTGCAAAGAGGCTGTACTCGAGTGCGGCCCGGTCGCCCTTGAACCACGCGGCGAGGAACGAGCCCGTGCGCATCAGCCCCGGCACGATCGTCGTGACCTTGACGCCGGTGCCCGCAAGCTCCGCTCGGAGGCCTTCGCTGAAGCCGACCGCGGCGAACTTCGACGCACTGTAGGGGAGGAGCCACGGCACGCTCACCTTGCCGCCGATCGACGTGACGTTCGCGATGCGCCCTTCGCCCCGCTCGATCATCGACGGGAGGACGGCGAGCGTCGTATGGACGATGCCGAAGAAGTGGATGTCGAGCAGCTCCCGATAGTCGTCGACGGTCTGCGTCTGCCACGGGCCGACGGCGATGACGCCCGCGTTGTTCACGAGGATGTCGACCGGCCCGACACGGTCGAGCAACGCGTCGACCTGGTCGCGGTCCGTGACGTCGCACGGGATCGCCACGACGTCGTCGCCGAGCTTCGCCCGCGCCGCGAGCAGCTGCTGCTCGCCGCGCGCGCAGATCGCGACGCGGGCGCCCTGCTCGCGCAGCTCGCGGGCGAGCGCGAAGCCGAGGCCGCGCGAGCCGCCGGTCACGACGGCGCGTTTGTCGCGGAGGTGCATGGCGTCGGCTATACCCGTTGCCGGCTCAAAGAGCCGCGCTGAGGGCGTCGTCCAGGCTCTCGTGCACGTTGAAGTGCTTGTCGAGGCCGGAGATCTCGAGCGCGCGGCGCGTCTCGAGGCCCGGCGCCGCGAGCAGGAAGCCGCGCCGGTTGGCCATCCGGGTCCGCGCCTCGATCAGGACGCCGAGGGCGGTCGAGTCGATGAAGTTGACCCCGGAGAGATCGACGACGAGGCGGTCGGGCGACTCCTCCGTGCAGCCGATCAGGGCCTCGCGGACGGTATGCGCGTTGTACAGGTCCAGCTCGCCGGCGAGCCGCACGACGACTGCGCCGTCCTGCCGCTCGATACCTGCGACGGGATCCTCGCGGATGCCATCGGTGCCCCCACTCACACGGAAGATTCAAGCAGAATGACTCTGCGATGGAGGTCGCAGAGGTCGCTGCGAGGGCGGCCGGAGAGAACTTTCCGGTCGGCTCCGTTCTGTTCCCGCGCGCGCTGCGCCCGCACGTGCGCGCGCTCTATTGCTACGCGCGGCTCGTCGACGAGCTCGGTGACGCATACGAGGGCGACCGCCTCACCGCCCTCCACGAGCTCGAAGCTCAGGTTGTGCTCACCTTCGAAGGCGAGCCGACGTGGCCGGTGCTGCGCAACGTGCAGCCGACGGTGCGCGAGTTCGACCTGCCTCGCGAGCCGTTCCTCCGCCTGATCGAGGCGAACCGGATGGACCAGCGGATCTCGGAGTACGCGACCTGGGCGGACGTGAAGCACTACTGCGTCCACTCCGCCGACCCTTGCGGCCGGCTCGTGCTGGGCGTTCTGCGCAAGCTCGACGACCCTGACCTCGTCGCCGCGAGCGACGACGTCTGCACCGGCCTGCAGCTCGTGAACTTCCTCCAGGACGTGCCGCGCGATCTCGAGCTCGGCCGCGTGTACCTGCCGCGCGAGGACCGCGACCGGTTCGGGAATCCCCCCTTGGACCGGCCGGGCGACGAGCTGCGCGCCCTGCTCCGCTTCGAGGCGGCGCGCGCGGCGTCGCTGCTCCGCAGCGGCGACACGCTGCGCGCGCAGATCGGCGGCCGGCTTGGTCGCGCCGTCGGCCTGTTCGCACGCGGCGGGCTTGCCGCGCTCGAGGCGCTCGAGCATGCGAACTGGGACATCTTCACGCAGCGCCCGAAGCCCTCACGCGCGCGCCTCGCCCGCGAGGCAGCGCTCGTCCTCGTCCGATGAGCACCGCCGCCGCCTACGAGGAGGTGCTGCGGATCACGCGCCGCGAGGCGAAGAACTTCGCCTACGGGATCATGGTGCTGCCGCGGGAGAAGCGGCGCGCGATCGCCGCGATCTACGCGTTCGCGCGCGCCGTCGACGACGTCGCCGACGGCGACCTGGCGCCGGCGGAGAAGCGCACGCAGCTCGAAGCGCTTCGCGTCGCCCTCGATGCGCCGCCGGCAGGCGCGATGTTCGTGGCGCTCGCCGACGCGCGGGCGCGCTTCGGCATCCCGCGCGCCGCGTTGAGCAGGCTCGTCGACGGCGGGCTGCAGGATCTCGAGCGGCCGACGTACGCGACGTTCGACGAGTTGCGCGGCTATTGCGAGAAGGTCGCCGGCGCGGTCGGCGTCGCGTGCATCGCCGTCTACGGCAGTGAAGACGTCGAGCGTGCGAACACGCTCGGGATCGCGCTGCAGCTGATCAACATCATGCGCGACGTGCAGGAGGACGAGACGCTCGGACGGGTGTACCTGCCGCAGGACGAGCTGGCTCGCTTCGGCGTCGGCGAGCTCGCGCACACACCGCAGTTCGTGGAGCTGATGCGCTTCCAGGCGCAGCGCGCGCGTGCGCACCTCGAGGAGGGGCTGCGGCTCCTCGAGTCGCTCGACCGCCGCAGTGCGCTCTGCGTCGCGACGTTCGCCGGCCTCTACAGCGGGCAGCTCGACCGCATGGAGGCGAACGACTTCGACGTCTTCGACAAGTCGTGCCGACTCTCGACGCGGGCGAAGCTCGGCGTCGTCGCGCGGAACCTGTTGTGAACGTCGCCGTCGTGGGCGGTGGGCTCGCGGGCCTGACCGCGGCGCTCGAGCTGCTGGACGCGGGCGTCGACGTGACCGTCTACGAGGCGCGGCCGACGCTCGGCGGCGCCGTGCAGACGCTGCCCGAGCGCGACGGCGACCCGCAGCCGCCGCCGGACAACGGCCAGCACATCGCGCTCGGCTGCTTCACGGAGTACCTCCGGTTCCTCGAGCGCGTCGGCGAGCGCGATGCGGTTCTGCGCACGCGGCTTGCTCTGCCCGTGCTGGACGAGCGCGCGCGGCGCAGCGACATCTCGCCGTCGCTGCCGGCCTTGCTGCGCTATGCGCATGTGCCGTTCCGCGACCGCGCGCGCATCCCCGTGACGACCGCGCGCTGCAAGTTCGCGCACGCTCGCGCCGGAGAGACGTTCGGCGGCGTGCTTCGGCGGCTCGGCGCGAGCGACGCTGCGATCGACCGCTTCTGGGACGTCTTCATCCGGCCGGCGCTCAACCTGCCGACGGACGAGGTGGACGGCGAGGCGGGCCTGTTCACCGTTCGCACGGCGCTGCTCGGCCCGCGCGGCAGCGCCGATCTCGTTCTGCCGTTGAAGCCGCTCGGCTGGATGCACGGCGACGCCGCGGGGCGCGTGCTCGGCGAGCGCGTCGTGCTCGACACCAAGATCGAGACCCTCGACGAGCTCGACGCCGACGCGGTCGTCGTCGCGACGCCGCCGCGCGAGAGCGCGCGGCTGCTGAACGAGGAGCCGCCGCAGCTCGAGGACTCGCCGATCGTGAGCGTCCACCTCTGGCTCGACCGGCCGCTCCTCCAGACGCCGCTCGCCGCGCTGCTCGGCACCGACGCGCACTGGGTCTTCGACCGCGGCTCGCTGACCGGCCACCCGCCGGAGCGCGGCCAGTACCTGACGGTCGTCTCGAGCGGCGTGCCGGAGCTGCTCGAGATCCGCGGCCGCGCGCTCGTCGAACGGATCGCCGGCCAGCTGACGGAGCGCCTCGGCAACGCGGAGCTCCTTTGGTCACGCGTCAGCCGCGAGCCGTACGCGACGATCGCGCTCCGCCCCGGGACGATGCGCCCGGGTGTGCCGACGGAGAACGAGCGCGTCGTCCGCGCGGGGGCGTGGACCGACACCGGCTGGCCCGCGACCATGGAATCGGCCGTCCGCAGCGGGCGCCGGGCGGCTCAGCACCTCTTGAGCCGCGTGAGTGCAACAGTACGAGCGTGACGCTCGCACCCGCGCGGACCGGAATCGACGCGGCGATCGACCGCGGCGCGCAGCGCTTGCTCGAGCTGCAGCGGCCCGACGGCGTCTGGGTCGGGGAGCTCGAGTCGAACGTGACGATGACGGCGCAGCATCTGTTCTGGAATCACTACCTCGGCCTGCGCACGCCGCAGAACGACCGGCGCATCGCGAACGAGCTGCTGGCACGGATGCGGGACGACGGCACGTGGTCGATCTGGTTCGAAGGCCCCGCCGACCTCTCGACGTCGATCGAGGCGTACGTCGCCCTGCGCATGTGCGGCGTCGATCCGGGGCCGAAGGCGCTCGCCTACATCCAGCGTGAAGGCGGCGTGCGGAAGGCGCGGCTCTTCACGAAGTGCTTCCTCGCGCTGCTCGGGCAGTGGCCGTGGCAGAGGATGGTCCCGATCCCGCCCGAGCTCGTGCTGCTGCCGCCCTCCGCGCCGTTCTCGATCTACAACTTCTCGTGCTGGGCGCGGCAGACATTCGTCGCGCTCGCGCTCGCGCAGTCGCTGCGGCCGGTGAAGCCGATCGACCTCGACCTGCGCACGATCGGCGCAATCGCGAACCGCACACGCGCGCCGCGGCGGCCGAACGCGTTGCGCCGCCGTGCGCAGCGGCGCGCCGAGGAATGGATCCGCGCACACCAGGAGGCCGACGGCTCGTGGGGCGGCATCCAGCCGCCGTGGGTCTGGGGGATCATCGCGCTCAAGGCGCTCGGCGGCGACGAGCACGACGAGACGCTGCGGAAGGCCGTCCTCGGCTGGGACGGCTTCATGGTCGACGACGGGGAAAGGCTCCGCCCCGAGGCGTGCCAGTCGCCGATCTGGGACACCGCGCTCGCGGTGCTCGCACTGCGCGCCTGCGGCGTCCCCGCCGATCATCCGCAGCTCGTCAAGGCCGGCGAGTACCTCCTGCGCGAGGAAGTGAAGGTCAAGGGCGACTGGGCGATCCGCAAGCCCGGCCTCGCGCCCGGCGGCTGGGCGTTCGAGTTCGAGAACGACCTCTATCCGGACGTCGACGACACCGCGGTCGTCGCGCTTGCGCTGCGCGAGCTCGGGATCGCCGGCGACGCCGTCCGGCGCGGGCTCGACTGGGTCGTCGGGATGCAGTGCAAGGACGGCGGCTGGGGCGCGTTCGACGTCGACAACAGCGCGATGTGGCTCTACAAGATTCCGTTCTGCGACTTCGGCAAGGTGACCGACGAGCCGAGCGCCGACGTGACCGCGCACGCGCTCGAGGTGCTGGCGCACGAGCCGGGCTACGAGGCGAGCGTCGAGCGGGGCCTGCGGTGGCTGCTGAGCGAGCAGGAGGAGGACGGCTCGTGGTTCGGCCGCTGGGGGGTCAACCACATCTACGGGACGGGTGCCGCGCTTCCCGCGCTCGAGGCGTGCGGGCTTGCGCCGCACCATCCCGCCGTCGCGCGCGCCGTCGCGTGGCTCGACTCCGTGCAGCGCGCGGACGGCGGCTTCGGGGAGGACATCCGTTCGTATGCCGACGTCGCCTGGCGCGGCCGCGCGAACTTCTCGACCCCGTCGCAGACCGGCTGGGCGCTGCTCGCGCATGTCGCCGCAGGAAACGCTGAGGGACTCGGCGCGCAAAAGGCAGCGGATTATCTTTGCGCTGTTCAGCTCCCGAGCGGAGACTGGGACGAGCAGCACTTCACCGGAACCGGCTTCCCCCTGGACTTCATGATCCGCTACCACCTGTACCGACTCAGCTTTCCGCTGCTTGCACTTGGTCGAATGAGAGAGAGGCTTTCGTCGAGATGAAGTTCCCGCTGCAGTCCACCGTGTCGATCGGCAAGTACGTCGCCTCGCAGCAGCGCCGCGGCGAGCGTTATCCGCTCGTCCTCATGCTCGAGCCGACGCTCGCCTGCAACATCGCGTGCATCGGCTGCGGGAAGATCCGCGAGTACGAGTCGAACCGCGCGCGGCTGTCGGTGGAGGAATGCATCGACTCCGGCCTCCAGTGCCCGGCGCCGGTCGTCTCGATCTGCGGCGGCGAGCCGCTCGTCTTCAAGGGGATCGAAGAGGTCGCCGCGGGGATGCTCGAGATGGGGAAGACCGTCGAGCTCTGCACGAACGCGCTGCGCCTCGAGCAGTGTCTCGACTGGTTCGAGCCGTCGGCGCGGATGACCTTCGTCGTCCATCTCGACGGCATGCGCGAGATCCACGACTACGTCTGCGACTCCCCGGGGCTGTGGGACATCGCCGTCGACGCGATCAAGACCGCGCGCGCCCGCGGCTTCCGCGTGACGACGAACACGACGATCTTCAAGGAGACCGAGGTCGACGACGTCATCGAGATGATGCGCTACCTCACCGACGAGGTCGGCATCGACGGGATGCTCGTCGCGCCGGGGTACCAGTACTCGCAGATCGACCCCGCGCTGACGATGACGCGCGACGAGCACGAGGCGAAGTTCCGCGAGATCCGCGCCGCGGTCCGCAAGCACGGCTACCGCTGGCTCGCGACCCCGATCTACCAGGACTTCCTGACGGGGCAGCGTAAGCTCGCGTGTGCGCCGTGGGGCTCGATCACGCGCAACCCGTACGGCTGGAAGGGCCCGTGCTACCTGCTCACCGACGGCATCTTCCCGACGTACGAGGCGCTGCTCGAAGGCATGGAGTGGGAGGCGTACGGCCCGGGCAACGACCCACGCTGCGAGCACTGCGGCATCCACTCCGGCTTCGAGCCGTCGGCCGCGTTCGAGTCGTCGAAGAGCATGAAGGAAACGGTCCGCAACCTCGCGTGGACGCTGACGGGTTGACCTTCTGCGCGGCAACGACCGCGGAGGAGCGGGCTGCGCGCAAGCTGGGCGTCGAGACGGTGCGCGTCGGTGTGCGCGCCGTGAACGGCGTCCCGGGCGGGCGGCTCGTCTCGTTCGGCCTCGCCGGCGCGCTGCACGAGGGCGTCGCGATCGGCGACGTGCTCGACGCGACTCGCGTCGTCGACGAGTCCGGCTCCGTGCTCTGGGAGGGGCCGGGGCTCGGCGTCGGGCGTCACGCGACCATCCTCGGCTCCGACGCGCTGATCCACGATCCGGCCGAGCGCGCGCGGCTGCACGCGGCGAGCGGCGCCGACGCGGTCGACATGGAGAGCGGCGTCCTCGCGCGCAGCGGCAGGCTCGCGGGGGTGCTGCGGGTCGTCTCCGACGACGTGGCATCCGTGATCCAGGGCGTCGACTCGACGGTGCATCCCGACGGGCGCACGAACGTCGTCGGGCTCGTCAAATGGGTCGCGGCGAAGCGCGGCGACGCGGTGCGCTCGATGCGCGGCGCGATGACGGCGCTGCGCGTGCTGGAGCGTGTCGCGTAATGGGCCGCGTCCTCCTCGCCGCACCGAGAAGCTTCTGTGCCGGCGTCGACCGCGCGATCGAGATCGTCGAGCGGCTGCTCGAGCAGCACGGCGCGCCGGTCTACGTCCGCCACCAGATCGTCCACAACGAGAACGTCGTGCGCCGCCTCGAGGAGCTCGGTGCCGTCTTCGTCGAGGACGAGTCAGAGATTCCGGAGGGCGAGATCTGCGTCCTCTCCGCGCACGGCGTCGCGCCCGCAGTCAAGGAGAACGCCCAGAAGCGCGGCCTGCGGGTCGTCGACGCCACGTGCCCACTCGTGAACAAGGTGCACGCCGAGGCGCGGCGTTACGCGGACAGCGGCCATCTGGTCGCGCTCGTCGGCCACAAGAACCACGTCGAGGTGATCGGAACGCTCGGTGAGCGTCCCGAGTCGACCGTCGTCATCGAGTCGCCGGAGCAGGCGCGCGAGCTGGACACCGACAAGCCCGTCGCGGTGATCACGCAGACGACGCTCTCGCTCGACGACGTCGCACCGATCGTCGACGCGCTCGAGGATTCGCTCGGCACGCTGCGGCGGCCGCACGCCGACGACATCTGCTACGCGACGCAGAACCGCCAGGACGCGGTGAAGGAGATGGTCGCGCGCGGCGCGACCCTCGTCCTCGTCATCGGCTCGCAGACGAGCTCGAACGCAGTGCGCCTCGTCGAGGTTGCACAGGCGGCCGGCGCGCAGGCGACGCTCGTCGACGGCGAGACGCCGCTGCCGGAGACGCTGATCGAGGGACACGAGACGATCGGCCTCACGGCCGGCGCGTCGACGCCGGAGGCGCTCGTGCAAGCGGTCGCCGCGGAGCTCGCGGAGCGCGGGCACGAGACGCTCGAAGAGATCACGGTCGCCCGCGAGGACGTCCACTTCCGACTGCCGAGGGAGGTCACACGCGCATGACGAGCATCGAGGTTCCGTACTCGATCGCGGCGGCGCTGCCGACGCTGTCGGTCATGGACATCACGAACGACGTGTCGAAGGCGGTTGCGCTCGACGGCCGTTCGGACGGAATCGCATACATCCACGCGGTGCCGGCGGCGAGCGTCGTCCGGATCCAGGAGCGCGAGACGGGCTTCTTCGAGGATCTCGAGGTGCTGCTCGAGCGCGTTGTCCCGGGCGATACGGGGATGCGCGAGCGCCTCGTCTCCTGCCTGCTCGGCCCGCGGACTGAGGCGGTTCCGTTCAAGTCCGGCAGCCTCTGCCTCGGCACCTGGCAGCGCGTGCTGCTCTTCTCGCTCGACGCCGAGCACCGGCCCGAGTGGTCGGTGACCTTGCTCGGCTAGCCGTCCGAGGCGCACACTTACGGCATGCGCAAGTGGCTGGCGAGACTCGCCCTCGTCCTCCTCGTGCTCGCCGCGGAGCTGACGGGGCGGAGCCTGACGCACCGGATCGACCTCGGGCGCCACGTCGCGTCGCCGTCGTACCACGACGCCGCGTACTACCCGTTCGTGCTCGCGGCCGTGAAGATCGGCGTTGCGCTCATGCTGGCGCGCCTCGCGTGGCGGTTCTTCGGCGCGCGCCGCGTCGCGTCGGTGCTCGGCGCATCGCCGCGGCTGCGGCTCGGTCTCTCCTGGCGGCTCTGGCTCGCCTCGTTCCTCGGGACCACGTTCGTCTACGTCTTGCAGGTGAATGCGGAGCGCGCGTTGCTGCACACGAGCGCGGTTCCCGTCTTCGCGGTGCTCGCGGTCTTCGTCGCGGTTCTCTATCGGACCGCCGAGCGCTTCCTCGGCGACTACGAGCGCATCGCCGCGCACGCAGTGCACCTGCTCCGCCGCGTCGCAGCGCACCGGCCTGCGCTCGCGCGTCCGCATGCGACCTGCGCCCTCTCGCCGCGCAAGCGGTTCGGTGTCGCGTTCGAGTCGCGGCCGCCTCCGCAGCCTGCCGTCTAGGCACCTGCGACCCGGAGGCTTTCTGATGAGCGCGGAACTCGCGCACGAACTGCACGAACACACAATCGAGCACCGCCGGACGCTGCGCGCGCGGATCGTGCTCGGGCTCGGTCCGGCGACGATCCTCGGCGGCGTCCTCTGGGCGCTCGTCCAGCCGTACCGGCTCGTCTTCCTGCACCCGCACGGCGAGGGGTTCTGGTGGCTCGTGGGCGGCGAGACGCCGCTCTACGTCGTTCTCGCGGGCGTCGTCTTCTGGCGCGTCGTCGCCGTCCCGCTCGCGGAGGACATGGAACGTTGATGCCGCGGGCGGAAATGGTGCACTGGTGGTTCGCGGGGGGCACGCTGATGCTCGGTCTGCTGAGCATCGCGCAGCTCGTCGCCGGGCCGGACGTCTGGGCGATGCGCGCGTGGCGCCGCTACCTCTGGCCGGGCCTGCTGTTCTCGATGGGCGTCCTGATGTGGCCCGTCATGACCTTCTATACGAACTCGACGATCCACATGATCGCCCACGGTTCATGGGCGCAGGCGCTGATGCTCGCCGGCGCCGCGGAGCTCGGCGTCACGGCCGGCAAGCTTCACTCGCCGTACTGGCGGCTCTGCTCGGTCGGCGCGATGCTCGTGTCCGGCACGGCGTTTCTCGTGCACGAGCAGCAGGCCTGGTTCTTCTCGCGTGCCGCATTCCTGCACCACTCGCTCGGGTGGACGCTGATCCTCGGCGCGGTCTTCCCGCTCGTGCAGGCGTTCCGGCCGCGCTCGCTCGTCGCCGGGCTCGGGTTCGCCTCGGTGTTCCTGCTCATCGCCGTGCAGCTCTTCTCCGATCGCGACACCGCTGCGATCTTCGGCCACCTCTCGCAGTTCGCCGGAGTGCCGCACCGGTGAGACGCGCGCTGCTGCTCGCGGCCTTCGCCGGGCTCGCCGCGCCGGCAGCGGCGTTCGCGCACGCGTCGATCCGCGGCGAGTACCCGCGGTACGGCCAGCGTCTCCACACACCGCCCACGCAGGTCGTCATCCGCTTCGACCAGACCGTCGACGTCCTCCCGGGCGCGATCGAGGTGCTCGACCCGAGCGGCCGGAACCATGCCCTGCGGGCCCACGCCGTCACCCGCGGCATCGCCGCGCGCGTCCTGCACCTGCCGCGCGGCGGGTACACGGTTCGCTGGAAGGCGCTCTCGAACGACGGCCACGTCGTCAACGGCGTCTACACGTTCGGCGTTCGCGTCCCGGCGCCGCCCGTGATGGACGCGGTCGGCGCGCAGGGCCCGACGACGACCGAGCACGTCGTCCGCTGGCTCTACTTCGTCGCGCTCGCGCTGCTCGTCGGCGGGCTCGGCTTCGAGCTCCTCGTCGCGCGGGTGACGGGGCAGCGGCGGTTCTGGTGGCTCGTCGGCGTCGGCGCCGTCGCCGCGCTCGAGGTCGGGATCCTCGCGTTCCTGCTGCGCGCGGAGGACGCGCTGCAGCTGCCGTTCACCGCCTTCCTCTACGGCGATCTCTCGCCGATCTCCGGGGGCACGCGCTTCGGCCAGGCGTTCATCGCGATGGAGCTCGGCTTCGCCGTCGTCGCCGCGCTCGTCTTCCTCGCGTGGCTGACCGGCAGGCGCGTGCTCCTCTGGGCTGCGTTCGTGATCGGGCTCGGGCTCGCGTCGGGGCTGTCGCTGTCCGGACATTCCTCGGCGACGCGCGCGCAGTCGCTTGCGGACTGGTTCCACCTCAGCGCGGCGATGCTCTGGATCGGGGGGCTCGTGCAGCTCGCGGTCGTCGCTCGCACGGCCGCGGCGTTCCGCCGCTTCTCGCGGGTCGCGACGGTGTGCGTCGCGGTGCTGATCCTCGCCGGCACGTACCTCACGATCGAGCGCTTCCCGACGCCGAGCGACCTCTGGACGACGCACTACGGCCGCATCCTGCTTGTGAAGCTCGGCCTCGTCTGCGTCGCGCTCCTCTGGGGCGCCGCGCATCAGTTCCTCGTCATGCCGCGCCTCGAGCAGATCACTGGACGCGTCGGCAGGTCGCTCCTTGCCGAGAGCGCGGTCGCGATGTCCGTGCTGCTCGTCGCGGCGATTCTCGTCGACTCGAAACCGCCCGAGCGTCCGCTCCCTATAACGTCAACGCATGCTCGTACTCTCGCGCC
>DATCJJ010000106.1:0-4801 GCA_036562845.1 Gaiellaceae bacterium
GCACCACACGCTGACGATCGGGACGTTGATCACGGCGCTCTACCTGCTGCAGCTCGTGTTCCAGCCGCTGCAAGAGCTCTCCGACGTCTACGGACAGCTCCAGTCGGGGGCTGCGGCAATGGTGAAGATCGCGTCGATCCTTGACGAGGAGCCCGACATCCGCGACCGTCGGCGGGCGCGGCCGCTGTCTCGCCTCGTCGGCAAGCTCGACCTCGACGACGTCGTCTTCGCGTACGGCGAGGAGCCCGTGCTGCACGGCGTCGACATTCACATCCCGCCCGGCGGCACGCTCGCGCTCGTCGGCGAGTCCGGCGGCGGCAAGTCGACGCTCGCGCGGCTCGTCGGCCGCTTCTACGACCCGGATTCCGGGACAGTCCGCGTCGACGAAACCGACCTGCGCGACGTCCAGCTGCGCTCGTACCGGCGGCAGCTCGGCGTGGTGCTGCAAGATCCATTCCTGTTCAGCGGCACGATCGCGTCGAACATCCGCTTCGCGAATCCGGCGGCGACCGACGACGACGTCATGCGGGCCGCACACGCCGTCGGCGTCGACCGCATCGCCGCGCGCCTGAGCGGCGGGCTCGAGCACGAGGTGCGCGAGGGCGGCTCCGGCCTGAGCGCCGGCGAGCGGCAGCTGATCTCGATCGCGCGCGCCCTGCTCGCGGATCCGCGCATCCTCATCCTGGACGAAGCGACGTCGAACATCGACCGCCCGACCGAGCTCTTGATCGAGCGGGCGCTCGACCGCCTGCTGCACGGCCGGACGTCGATCATCATCGCCCACCGCCTCTCCACGGTCCGCCGGGCCGACGAGATCCTCGTGATCGAGCACGGGCGGATCGTGCAGCAGGGCGGCTACGACGAGCTGCTCGCGCAGCCGGGCGTCTTCCGTCGGCTCGCGCACAACCTGGAAGCAGCGGCCTAGGCCGAGCGGAGCTCGTTCAGCACGCTGAGCGCGACCTCGACGACGTGCGGGTCGAACTGCGTGCCTGCCGCCTCGCGCAGCCGCCGCACCGCCTCGGGATGGGAGAGCCGCTTGCGGTACGGGCGGTCGGTCGTCATCGCGTGGTACGCGTCGCAGACGAAGATGATCCGCGCCTCGATCGGGATCTCGTCGCCTATGACGCTGTCGGGATAGCCGCGGCCGTCCCAGCGCTCGTGGCAGTGACGCACGATCGCGCGGACGCTCTGCAGCCGGTCGATCGGGGCGATGATCCGCTCCCCGAGCTCCGGATGCGTCTCCATGATCGCCCGCTCGTCCGCGGTGAGGCGGCCGGGCTTCGTGAGGATCTCGCTCGGGATCCCGATCTTGCCGATGTCGTGGAGGAGCGCGCCCAGCTCGAGCTTCTTCAGGCCCTCGTCGTCGAGGCCGAGCGCGCCGCCGACCTTGAGCGCGAGATCGGTGATCCAGCGCGCGTGCGTCGACGTGTACTCGTCGTTCGCCTCGAGCGCGTTCGCGAGCGCCTCGACGGTCGAGACGAACGTGCGCTCGAGCCCTTCGAAGTTGCTCGCGTTCTCGATCGCGAGATTCGCCTGGCGCGCGAGGCCGCCGAGGAGGCGCAGCTCGCGCTCGCCGAAGTCGCCGTCCGCGGGCAGCGCCGCGACGATGCAGCCCCAGCGGCCGTCGACGATCAGCGGTGCGATCGCGTACGAGCGCGTCGGGTCGATCGGCTCGGCGTCGATCATCGCGACCTCGTCCGGGCCGAGGACGAACGGCTCGATCACGCCGCCGGAGAGCCTCGCTTCGAAGCGGCGCTCGAGCACCTGGAACGCCTCGTGGTCGGCGTGGCCGTACAGCCGGCGCGGCGTGACCCAGCCCTCTTCGTCCTCGAACCACAGCGACACGCGCGGCGCCGAGAGCAGCGTCGCGGTCAGCTGCACGACGCGCTCGAAGATCTCCTCGAGGTTCGGTGCGCTCGCCAGCTCGCGGCCGAACTCGAGCAGCGCGGTCGCACTCTCTGCCTCGCGGCGCGCCGACTCGTAGAGGCGCGCGTTCTCGACGGCGACGGCGGCGTGGCCCGCGAGCACGTCGAGCAGGCGCTCGTCGTCCTCGTCGAACTGATCGAGACCGAGCTTCGAGACGACGATCACGCCGACGACGTTCGCGCCGTAGCGCAGCGGCACGGCGAGGAGCGACTCCTCGATGACCGGCGTGCCGGGAATCCGATGGCCGAACTCGCAGTTCGCCGCGTCGCCGATCCGGAGCGCCTCGCCGAGCTGCGCGCAGCGGCCCGTGATGCCGACGCCGATCCGGCCGCGAAGCAGCTCCAGCGGCAGTGCAGCGGTCTCGGCGGAGAACTCCCCGCGGAACGCGATCGGGACGAGCTCGTCGCCGTCGACGACGAACACACGGCAGTTGTGGTAGTCGATGAGCGAGCGCAGCTCGATCGCGATCTCGTCGCCGATGCGGCGCACGTCGTTGAGGCGGTTCAGCTTGCCGCTCAACGACTGGAGCATCTTCATGTGCGCGAGCGAGCGGACGTCGCGTGCCGCCGCCGGGACCTCCGGACGCATGGTCGCGCCTTCCGCATACAGGACGATGCGATTCTTGCCGTGCGCCTTCGCCGTCATCATCGCCGCCTCGGCGCAGGCCGCCAGCTCGCGCGGGTTCATCGCGTGCTCCGGGCCGAGCGAGAGGCCGAGCGAGACGCGGAGCGGGCCGACCCCCGCGTAGTCCGTCGAGCCGAGGACGTCGACGACGCGCTCGGCGACACGCTGCGCGTCGAGCTCGTCGCAGGCGGTCATGATCACGCCGAACTCCTCGCCGCCGAGCCGGCAGACGATGTCGTCGGGCCGCACACACGAGCGGAGCGTGTCGGCGAGCAGGCGGAGCACCTCGTCGCCGATCCCGTGGCCGTGCACGTCGTTGATCCACTTGAAGTCGTCGATGTCGAGCATCAGCACCGCGACGGGGCGGTGCGTGCGACTCGCCTCCTGCAGCGCGTGCAGCAGCTGGTCGTGGAAGCTCCGGTGGTTGAGCAGCCCGGTCAGCGAGTCCGTCCGTGCCTGATGCTCGAGCCCCGCGCGGATCTGCGCGTTGTCGAGCGCGAGCGCGGCGGCGTCGCCGAACCGCTTCGCGAGCTCGAACTCCTGCTCGACGAAGACCCCGTCCTCGCCGACGCGGTAGATGTTGAGCACGCCCTTGATCTGCGAGCGCGCGACGAGCGGAATCGAGATAAGCGCTTCCGGGTCGACCGGCGTCCCGGGCACGAAGCGCACGCGCGGGTCGAGGTGCGCCTGGTTGACGAGCGCCGCCTCGCGCCGCCGCGCCGCCCAGCCGGTGATCCCCTCCTCGAAGCGGATCTGCGTCCGCATGATCTCGTCCGCGTACTCGTCGCGCGCGAGCACCGGCATCAGCACTTGCCGCGCCTCGTCGGCCTCGTAGATCGTCAGCGTGTCGTGTGGGATCAGCTCGGCGAGCGTGTCCGCGATCAGCACGAGCAGCGCGTCGAGGCTCTGCTCGGCGAGCACCTCGTGGAAGACGTCTGCGAGCCTCCGGTACGACTCGACGATCTCTCCGGCTCCGGCGAAGGTCGGAATCTCGGGCAGCACTCGGAGATGCGTTTCCGGACGCGTCGCCACAGTCCACTCACCATTCGTGAGCGTCGGCAGGAATGCCCTCCCCCGAGTGAGGGAACTGCCACGGAGTGAGCACGCTCGACGAGCTGCGGGACGAGGCGGCGGGCTGCCGCGCCTGCCCGCTCTGGCAGACGGGGACGCAGACGGTGTTCGGCGAGGGCGCCGCCCGCGCGAAGGTCGTGTTCGTCGGCGAGCAGCCGGGCGACACGGAGGACAGGGAGGGGCGCCCGTTCGTCGGCCCGGCGGGGCGCGTGCTCGACGAGGGTCTCGAGCTCGCCGGGATCGACCGGTCGTCGACCTACGTCACGAACGCGGTCAAGCACTTCAAGTGGACGGCGCGCGGCAAGCGCCGCATCCACGCGAAGCCGAGCTGGTCGGAGGTCGCGGCCTGCCGCCCGTGGCTCGAAGCCGAGCTCGAGGCCATCCGGCCGGAGGTGCTCGTCTGCCTCGGCGCCACCGCTGCGCAGGCACTGCTCGGGCGGCAGTTCCGCGTCACGAAGGAGCGCGGGACGTGGGTCGACTCAGAACTTGCGCCGCGCGTGACGGCGACGATCCACCCGAGCTCGATCCTCCGTCAGCGCACCGACGAGGACCGGCACCGCGAGATGGCCGGCTTCGTCGAGGATCTCAAGCTCGTCGCCGCGATCCTCTGAAAAAGAAAAACGCGGGGCCCGCGACCAGGCAGGCCCCGCGGGAAGCCCTCAGTCGCCCCAGTCGAAGTCGCGCGCGCGATCGACGGCCCAGAAGCCGGAATCCTCGATCGTCGCAGTCTGCGCGACGGCGTTCTCCGCCGTGACAGCTTCGCCGGGCCACGGGAGCACCGACTCCGTCGAGTGTGCGACGAACGTCGGCTCGACACCGTCCATCGTCTCCTCGAGGCGAGCCTGCTCCTCGGTCTTGAACAGCGGATGGTTGTCGAACGGGTCGTCGCTGCGGTACCGCTCGATCGGCAGCTTGTGATCCAGCTGCGCGTTCCGCTCCTTCAGGTCGAGGTGATCTCTGATCACCTGCGCGAACAAACTCGGTGTCTCTACCGGCATAACCTTCCTCCCGACGGGGACTGGGGCGTGCTCCTCGCGGAACAGTGTAACGGCCTTTCCGGCGAATTTCAGAGCCGAACGTACTAAAAGCTACGGACGCCCTCGTTCAATTCGACACAATTCTTGCCCCTCCGCTTTGCGCGGTAGAGAGCACGGTCGGCATTCGCGAACAATTCACGCTC
>DATCJJ010000165.1:0-19895 GCA_036562845.1 Gaiellaceae bacterium
GCCGTCGCTGATCTCCTCGAGCCCGGCGATCATCCGCAGCGCACTCGTCTTGCCGCAGCCTGACGGCCCGACGAAGACGACGAACTCCCCGTCGCCGATCTCGAGATCCAGCTCGTGCACGGCCCGCGTGCCGTCGGCGTAGACCTTCGTGAGCCGCTCGAGCTCGATCGTCGCCATCGGGGTCCGAAGATTAGTAGAGTCCGCGTCCACCAGATGGCAGCAGCGGTTGCGGGACGGGGGAGCCGCCGACACCGGCTCCGGTACGTCGCAGAGCGTCGCGGTGTCCTTGCGACGCTCCTCGTTTCGCCCGCCGTCATCTTCATCACCGCGCTCGTCGGCGTCCCACTCGGTCTCGCCGTCTATCTCGCATTCACGGATTCGCAGGCGGGCTCGCTCGGCGGCAAGTGGGTCGGCCTCGGCAACTTTCGGCGGATCCTGAACGACAGCGTCTTCCGCGGCGCGCTCTGGCACACGGCCGAGATGACGCTCATCACGCAGGCGATCGTCGTCGTCTGCGCCGGCCTGCTGGCCCACGCGCTCGTCCATACGTTCCGCGGGCGCTGGCTCTTCCGGTTTCTCATCCTGCTCCCCTGGGCGGCGCCGCTCTCGCTCACGGTGGTCGGCTTCCTCTGGTTCTTCGATCCGCAGGCGTCGATCTGGAACTGGTTCCTCGTCAAGGCGCACGTCGTCGGCCCGTTCAACAAGCCGAGCTGGCTCGGGACGCCGAACCTGGCCATGGCGTCGATCGTCACCGTCCAGGCGTGGCGGACGATCCCGTTCGCCACCGTGATCTTCCTGGCGGGTATCTCGTCGATCCCGCAGGAGGTGGACGACGCGTCGGCGATCGACGGCGCGACCGGCCTGAAGAAGTTCTGGTACGTGTCGCTGCCGCTGCAGCTGCCGATCGCGCTCGTCGCGATCCTCTTCGGGATCATCTTCACGGCGACGGACATGATCGTCCCCTATGTCCTGACGCAGGGCGGCCCGTTCAACTCGACGCAGATGATCACGACCTGGTCGTACATCCAGGGGATCAATGCGGGCAACCTCGGCGAGGGCGCAGCGATCGCGATGTTCCTCATCCCCGTGCTCGCGTTCGTGTCGGTCGCGATGCTCGTGTTCGCACGACGGGCCGAGGTGACATGAAATGAGCCTGCGGCGCAACGTCTTCAGCTACGCGGTGATCATCCCGTTCACGATCGTCCTCGCGTTCCCGTTCTTCTGGATGTTCGTGACGTCGCTGAAGTCCGAGACGCAGGTCTTCGACCCGACGAAGACCTGGAACTTCCACCCGTCGCTGCACGCATACGGCTACCTCTTCCACCACACCAAGTACGTGACGTGGATCGAGAATTCGTGCTTCGTCGGCCTGCTCGTCGTCCTGATCACGCTCGCGGTCGCATTGCCGGCGGGCTACGCGCTCGCGCGGCTCTCGGGCCGAATCGGCCGAACCCTCGGCATTGCGATCTTCCTGACGTACCTCGTGCCGCCGACGCTGCTGTTCCTGCCGCTGTCGCGCGTCGTCGCGCAGTACCTCCACCTGAGCGACCGGTTGTGGGCGCTCGTCGTCGTCTATCCCTCGTTCACGATCCCGTTCGCGATCTGGTTGCTGATGGGGTTCTTCAAGACGATCCCGCAGGAGCTCGAGGACGCCGCGCTCGTCGACGGCTGCTCACGCTTCGGCTCGCTCGTGCGCATCGTGCTGCCGATCTCGCTGCCCGGGATCCTGACCGTCGTCATCTTCACGTTCTCGCTCGTGCTGAACGAGTTCGTCTACGCGATCACGTTCATCTCGAGCTCTGCGAACCGGACGGTCGCGGTCGGCGTCTACACCGACCTGATCCGCGGCGACCTCTACGACTGGCCCGGGATCATGGCGGCGATCCTGATCCCGAGCATTCCGCTCGCACTGATCTACAACGCGTTCCTCAATCGCTTCATCACCGGCTTCACAGGCGGAGCGTTCCGCTAACCGGAAGGAGGGTCGATGTCGGAAGACAGGAAGCTCAGCAGGCGCGACCTGCTGAAGAAGGGGGCGGCGGGGGCTGCCGCCTTCGGAGCCGCCGGAGCGACGGCGCCGTTCTCGTTCGCGGGGCCGCTCAAGTACAAGGGGCGGTACCTCAGCGGGAACCTCTCGCTCATCACCTGGGTGCACTTCGTCCCCGCGTACGACCAATGGCTCGACCCGTGGGCGAAGGCGTGGGGCGAGAAGAACGACGTCCAGGTGACGATCGAGCACATCAACAACACGCTGCTCGATCAGCGCGCCGCCGCCGAGGTCGCCGCGCAGCAGGGCCACGACCTGTTCTTCAACCTCCATCCGATGGCGGCGTACGAGGACCAGGTGATCAACCACAAGCCGATCATCCAAGAGGTCTCGAAGAAGCTCGGGCCGTACATGGACATTGCCGTGAAGTCCACGTACAACCCGAAGACGAAGAAGTACTTCGCGGTCTCAGACAGCTACGTCCCCGACCCGGTCGTCTGGCGGAAGGACTTCTGGAACGGCGTCGGGGAGGCTCCGTACACGTGGGATCACGTGCGGAAGGCCGCGCCGAAGCTGAAGGCGATCGGCCATCCGATCGGGATCGGGCAGTCCAGCAACGACCTCGACTCGAACATGGCGCTGTCCGCCTTCCTGATGTGCTTCGGCTCGTTCCTCCAGCACGACAACAACCGGCCGTGGCTCGACACGAAGAAGACGGTCGCCGCCGTGAAGTTCATGACGGAGATCTACAAGACCGGCGAGGACCCGGCGATCTTCTCGTGGAATCCGGCCTCCAACAACCAGGATCTCCTGGCAGGGCACGCGTCGCTGATCCTCAATGCGATCTCCGCGACGCGCACGCCTGAGGACACGAACCTGCCGTTCAGCGACCAGCTGATGATCTGGCCGATCCCGATCGGCCCGAACGGGCGGCTCGGGCTCGAGCACCTCATGGGCTGCTGGTCGATCTGGAAGTTCGCGCAGAACAAGCAGAACGCGCAGCAGTTCATGGTCGACCTGCTGTTGGCGGGGAAGACCGCGACGATCCAGTCGAAGCTCTACAACTTCCCGACGTTCGAGAAGGCATTCCCGTTCCCGGGAATCCGGAAGATGGCGGCGCAGGACACACACAAGCCGCATGGGAAGTACACCGTCCTCACGACGATTGCGCAGAAGTACACGCACAACATCGGGTACCCGGGGACCGTGAACGCCGCGGTCGACGAGGTGCTGACGACGTCACTGATCCCGCAGATGTTCGCCCAGGTCTCCCAGGGCAAGCTGAGCGCCGAGGACTCGGTGCGTCAGACCAGGGCGCAGGTCAACTCGATCTTCGCGAAGTGGAAGGCGAGAGGAAAGATCTAGCGGCCACGCACGACGACGACGGACTTGCCGCCGCGCTGGTTGTCCCACGCGGCGGCAACGTCGTCGAGTGAAAACGTCTGGAAGTCGAGCGTGAGCCGCCCGGCGACGAGCTGGTCGAGCAGCTCGAGGTAGGCACGGCCGCGTTCCTCGCGCGACAGCGCGAAGTTCGAGTGGCCGCGGATGATCAGCTCCTTCCCGCGGACGTCGGCGGACGCGAGCGGCGACGTCCGCCCGGCAGATTGGCCGACATGGACGACGCGCGCATGGCGCTGCGCGTACTGCAGCGCATCCGCAAGCGGCTCGCCCCAGACGGGATCGATGCAGACGGTGAAGCCGTCGTCGGCGAACTCGTCGGCGATCCGGCCGAGATCCTTGCTGCCCACTGCGACGACATGCGCTGCTCCGAGCAGCCGCGCCGCCTGCGCGGCAAGCCGGCCGACCGCCCCGGTGCCGCCGAGCACGAGCACGCGGTCGCCCTCCCCCACCGCCGCCTTCCACGCGACGGGCACCCATGCCGCGATCCCGGCGATCCCCGCCGCGGCGGCGAGCTCCGGCTCGACGCCGCCGGGTAGCTCGAGCTCGATCTCAGGGGAGGCGGCGACGCGCTCGACGAGGAAGCCGTCGCGCGACACGCCGCGGCCCTCACCGAACAGGTAGACGAGGCTGCCGTCGCTCCGCCGCCCGACCGCCTCGCAGCCGGGGACGTACGGAAGCGGCGGATGGCCTCCGTAGAAGGCGCCGCTGCCGACGGCGAGGTCGAGCGGGTTGAGCGCGACGGCGAGAATCTCGAGCCCGTCGACGTCCTCGACGTCGACCGGACGCGGCGGCTGTTTCAGCTCCCCGATCTGTGCTGCACGCACGTCTCGACGATAACCCGCGCCGCCTCGGCGAGGCGCTCACGAGGCAGCACCTGCAACGGCGGCACGTGCACGAAGCCGCCCATGCGTCCCGGCTTGAGCGTGTGCATGAGGACGTAGAACGTGTGGTTGCAGAGATAGCCGCCGGCGTCGCGCGACACGGAAGCGGGGAGGTCGCGCGAGCGGAGCGCAGCCACGATCTCGTCGACGGGAAGGGTCGAGCGGTAGGCGAGCGGGCCGGCGGCCTCGATCTCCGCGCCGGATCCGGCGACGTCGTCGTTGTCCGTCGTGTCGGCCTCGTCGAGGTTGTGCGCGAAGCGCTCCGGCGTGATCGCCTCGCGCTCGTCGGCAAGCCCGAACGCGATGACGATCTCGGGGTCGCGCTCGTCGAGTGCCCGCCGCATTTCGCGCGCGGCGCGTCCGTAGGAAACCGGCAGGACGATGCCGTCGAGCTCTTCCGCGATCAGCTGCGACGGATTGACCTCGTGCTTCCCGAAGGGCTCGAAGCCGGTGACGAGCACGCTCGCGGTCACGGGTTGTCGTCCTGCACGCCGACAGCGTCGAGTGCCGCCGCGAGGTGCGGATACTCGACGACGCGCGCGACGCGGCCGCCGGCGATCGTGACGACGGCTGCGTAGCGGCCGACGAGGAACGAGCGCCGCGACTGCAGCGGCCGCTCGTCGGTCGCGTCGAGCTCCACCCTGCTGAAGCGCATGCTGACTACAACCTCGTCACCGACCCCGAGGCAGCGGTCGACGGTCACCTGATACTGCTCGTCGACGCGCTCGCGGAGAATGTCGAGGACGTCGGTGCGGTCGGCGATGGCCGTGACCTCGCCCTGCCCGACCCATTCGACCTGCGGGTCGAGCAGCGACTCGATCGCGTCGAGGTCGCCGTTCGTGAACGCCCGATAGCCGCGGAGGATGGTCTCGACGTTTGCCTGGCTCACGCAGCGAGCGTAGCGAGCGGCAGCTCGACGCTCGCGTGTTCGATCAGCGCCGGGTCGTGCGTCGCGCAGACGATCGCCGTGCCGGTCTCGCGCGCGAGCTCGGCGAAGAGCGCGCCGACCGCACGGGCGTTCTCCTCGTCGAGGCGCGCCGTCGGCTCGTCGGCGAGCAGGATCGCGGGCTTCGCGGCGAGCGCACGCGCCACGGCGACGCGCTGCCGCTCGCCGAGCGAGAGCCGCGCGACGCGCTGGCCCGCGAGCTCCTCGAGGCCGACCGCCGTCAGGGCCGCCAGGGCTCCGTCGACGGGCAGCCCCCGCAGCTCGAGCGCGACCTCGACGGTCTCCTGCGCCGTCAGGAACGGTACGAGGTCGCCGCCCTGCGTGACGACGCCGACGTGCTCGCGGCGCAGGAGCGCACGCCGCGTCGCATCGAGCTGGGCGACGTCGCGGCCGAGCACCTCGACCGCCCCGGCGTCCGGCACGTCGAGACCGGCGAGCATGTGCAGGAGCGTCGACTTCCCGGACCCGGAGCGGCCGGTGATCGCCGTGACCGCGCCGGCGGCGACGGCGAGGTTGACGCCGGCGAAGACGTGCTGCGCGCCGTATGACTTCGCGACGCCGGCGACGCGCGCGACGACATCGCCGCCGGTGGGCGCCGCCGCGCGCGGGGCCGCCTGCTCGCGCGGCTCGAGATCGACGGTGCCGCGGACGCGCGTCCCCTCCTCGAGGCCCGGCACTCGCACCCAGCCGCCGCGGTTGACGACCGCCGCGCCGTCCTCCGCGCTCACGCGGCCGTCGCGGATCTGCACGACACGGTCGGCGATCTCCGCCGCGCGCGGGTCGTGGCTGACGAGAATCGTCGTTGCGCCCGCGTCGCGCGAGAGCGTCCGGATCAGGTCGTAGACCTCCCGCGCGTTGGCGGCGTCGAGCTCGCCGGTCGGCTCGTCGGCGATGAACAGCTGCGGCCGGTGGGCGAGCGCCGCCGCCACTGCGATCCGCTGCTGCTGTCCGCCCGACAGCTCGTGCGGGAACGCGTCGGCGCGGTCGCGCAGGCCGATCCGCTCGAGCAGTGCGTCCGCGCGCGCGTCGCGCGCGCGCTCGCCGTGGAGCGCCAGCCGGAGCCCGACGAGCTCGCGCGCGGTCAGCTCCGGCGCGAGCGCACGGGTGTAGTGCTGATCGGCGTAGCCGAGCGTCCGCGACCGGTATTCGAGCAGCGCGCGCCCGCGCAGCGTGCGCAGGTCGTGCGCCGCGACGCGGACGGAGCCCGCCGTCGGCCGGTCGAGCGCCGCGAGAATGCGGAGCAGCGTCGTCTTCCCGGAGCCGCTCGGCCCGAAGACGACGAGCAGCTCGCCGTCATGGACGTCGAGGCTCAGCCCCTGCAGCGCGACCGCCGTTCCCTGCGGCGTGTCGTAGAGGCGGTACAGGTCGCGGGCCTCGACGAGGCTCATCGGCGCGTCACCCCGAGCGTGCCTGCCGCGGCGGCGACGACGAGCGCGCCGAGCGCGACGGTGACGAGCGGCCAGTCGAACGCGAGCGCGAGGGGCGGCAGCGCCTGCTGCGCGCCGGCCGTGACCGTGACGACCGCGACGACGAGCGTCCCGACGACCGCGCCGGCCGCGATGCCGCCGCCGACGCCGAGGGCACCGACGACGGCGGCGCGGAGGCGCAGGTGCCGGCGTTGCTCGGCGGGCGTCGCACCCTGAACCTCGAGGTCGCGCAGCGACGCGCGTTCGCCCGAGCGATCCCCGAGGACGGTGAGCAGCAGGCCTGCGACGGCCAGGAGCAGCGCGACGACAGCGACGACGAGCAGCAGCGCAATCGCGCCGCGCGCGATCGGGTCGTCCTCGAGGAGCCGCTTCTGCGCGCTCTGCGAGGCCACTTGCAGCGGCAGCACGGGTGGCTTTCGGTCGGTCCAGATCTCGCTCGGCGTCGCGACGCCGGGCTCTGCGCCGTTGGCGGCCGCCAGCCAGGTCGGCAGGTCGGCGACGACGAAGTCTCCGTCGATCGACGGGAAGTAGTGCGCGTGGGCGACGATCGTCGCGGGGATCACGTCGTCGCTGACACGCAGCCCGACGGTCGCTCCGATCTTGCCGAGCGCCGGCGACGTGACGACGGGGACGAGCTCCCCGTCGGCGGGCTGCCGCGGCCGGATGATGCTGTCGGCGGCACGGTTGACGACGTAGTGGTAGACGCCCGGCGCATCGACGCGGATTCCCCCGGAGCCGAGCCAGTGCTGGCGAATCGTCAACGTCCCGACGGACGCATCCGAGACGACTTGCGCGGTCTCCGCCTCCTTGTGGCTCGCAACGTAGGCGGCGATCGTCGGGAACGAGAGCTTGACCGCGATCAGCTTGCCGGCCGCGAGGTGCGTCGGCCGCTCGTACACGCCGGAGCCGTGCTGGCCGAGATTCACGAGCGTGAAGTCACCGGCCGGGTTCTGCACGACGAGCGCGACGCCGACGCGGTCGCCGCGGATCGTGAAGCGGAACGTCTTCGGCACCGGTGCGCCGTTGAGCCGCATGCTCGTGTGTGGCTGCAGCAGCGCCGCGAGCTGTGCACGTGGGGTCGACGAGAAGTCGCCGCGCCAACCGTCGACCTGCGGGATCCCACGCGCGGGGAGCGCGAGGAGCGTGAAGTCCTTGCCGCCTGCGACCGTGCCGTCGTCGCGAAGGACGCGCGTTCCCGGCAAGCTCGGCGCCGCCTGCTGAATCGTCCGGAGCTGCGTCAGGTCCTCCGACAGGACGTACGGCGCCGGCGTCGAGTAGAGGGCCTGGTCGTGCTCGCCCTGGACGAGCGTCGCGCGATAGGCGAACGCGAAGACGGCGATGCCGATGCTCAGCACGAAAAAGACGACGGCGAGCGCGACCTCGCCCGGTGCACGAGCGAGCGAGAGGAGTGCGATCCGGAGGCCGGGCCGCGTGCGCCGCGAGATCCATTCGAGCGCGCGCAGCAGCGGTGCGAGCAGTCGCGCGGCGGCGACTGCGAGCACGAAGAGGACGAGCCCCGGCAGCAGCAGGAGCAGCACGCCCGTCCCGCCCTGCTGGAGGGAGGACGCGTCCGCCTTGCCGCGCGCGAGCGCGAGCAGCACGGCCGCGAGCGCGCCGACGGCCGCAGTGTCGGCAACGGTGATCCGCGCGCCGGCGACTGCGACCTCGTCCGCGCGCAGGGCGGTGAGCATCACGACCGCGGTCACTGCGGCGAGCGCAACGGCGATGCCGATCGCGCGGCCCGTCGTGAGGGAGTGCCCGATGATCAGCCCCGGCGGCGCGCCGAGGTGGCGCGCGAGGAGCGCACCGCCCGCGGTGCCGACAAGCCAGCCGGCGACGCTCGCGGCGACGGTGACGACGAGCGACTCCGTCGCGGCGACGAGCAGGATCTGCATCCGCGTCGCGCCCGACCAGGTCATGCGCTCACGGACCCCGCGGTGGTCACGGCGGAGCCGCGCCGACGCGAGCACCGCGAAGCCGAGCAGCAGCACCGCTGCGTCGCCGCCGAGGATCAGCAGGCGCTGCGCGGCGACGCGGCTCGTCGCGCGGATGGACGAGATGGTGTCGGTCGGACCCGTGATCGTGAAGATGTCGGAGCGGCGCTCGAGGTCGGCCTGCGCCCGGTCGAGGCGTGCGGCGAGCGACGCGAGCTGCCAGTCGTGCACGCGGTTCGGCGCGACGGGCACGATCCAGCCGTACGTCCGCGCGACGATCGCACCGTCCGGAAGCGGGAAGCGCGACAGCCCGAGGACGCCGTTCGCGAGCAGGATCGGCGGCAGCTTGCCACCCTCCGCCACCGCCCCGAAATAGGCGGAGAGCGGCGCGCCCGGAACGAAGCTCGCACGGCCGACGACGTGGAGGCCGGCGATCTTCGGCGCCGCGGGTGCGCCGCCGACCTGCACGAGCTCGCAGTCCTGCGGCGTGCACGGCCGGGGCAGGCGGCCGCCGGTGACCCTGAGCCACCTGCGCAGGCCGTCGATCGCGCCGAGGTTGACGTAGACCCCGCCCCAGTTCGCCGCGCGGAACACCTCGACGCGGAACGGCGCGACCCCGATGATCGGCGTCACCGCGTCGCGTGCGATCGCGTCGAGCCGGGTGAGGCTCAGGGACGACTGCGCGGGCACGCCGCTCCACACGGCCTGGATCGCGCGGTCGGAGGGCTGCAGCCCCGCGAGCGCGCGCTGCAGCGCCCGATCCTGGACGGCCGTCGAGCCGACCTGCGTCAGCGCGAGGACGGCGGCCCCGACCGCGATGCCGATCGCGGCGACGAGGGCCCTGCCGGCGTTGCGACGGAGCCGTCTGAGGGCGTACCGGACCGGCACGAGCGCCCGCTCGCGCGCCGTCGCCCGGACGGGGGGCGCGTCCTGCTGGGTGCCTGCTGCGGCCGTGTCCACGTGCGGCATGGTCGCAGGAGACGTGACCGGTGACAAGCGGTAGCTGGTGTCGGCCCGTCCGGCCCGTCCGATACGGTTGTTGTCAGTGTTGACGACAAACCAGAAGGGCCTGGTTGCGGCGACCGCCGTGATCGGCGAGTGTGTGCGCCTGGGGATCGGCGTCTGCCGCCCCCTCGACGACGAGCGCTACGACCTGATCCTCGATCTGCGGCCGCGCCTCCTCCGCAATGCACGTGGGCGGCGCGATACGACGACGTCGTCGTCGCAAGGCTGGACTCCAATCGGCGCGGCCCGAACGGCATGATCACGCGCCGCTACACCCCGGACGAGGTCGATTGCTTCGCGGCTCACTGCGCAGAGCTCGGCCAGTCGTTTCTCCTGCCGGCCGAGGCATGCCGCGTCAGGGAGATCCGACTTCGGCTCGGCCCGACGAAGAACAAATCAGGCAGTCGGCGTCCGCTGGGCGACCGACTCCGAGCTGGCGGCTAAACTGGAGGAGCTTCGCGGGGCCGTAGCTCAGTTGGGAGAGCGACTGGCTGGCAGCCAGTAGGTCAGGGGTTCGAATCCCCTCGGCTCCATCGTTCCGTACGCTCTCGCTCGACGTGTCGGAACGCCTCCTCGTGCCGGGCGCGTACGGCGTCCTCGCCGTCATCCTCGCGATCGCCGCGATGATCCCGTCGCTCCGCCCGGCCGGCTGGAGCACGACGGCTCTGCCGCGCGTCGGCGCCGGCACTCCGATGGGCCGCGAGGCGAAGGCGATCGACCCGTCCTTCCAACTCGTCGACCAGGGGTCGTACGACGGCCAGTTCTACTGGGGCATCGCCGTCGACCCGATCGCCCGCGGCAGCGTGCACGACTCGTTCGACACCGCCTCGTACCGCTACGGACACCCGCTCTTCGGCTGGCTCGGCTGGCTCGGGTCCGCCGGCCGGGCGCGCGCCGCAGCGCCGGCGCTCGCGGTGCTGGGCGTGCTCGCACTCTTCGCCGCCGCCGTTGCGGCCGCCGCACTCGGTCGCACCGGCGCCGAGGCGCTCTTCGTCGCGCTCAACCCGGGGCTGCTCTACGCCGCGGATCACGACCTCGCGGAGCCGCTCTGCGTCGCGTTGCTGTTGACCGCGCTCTACGGCCATGTCCAGAACCGCCGGATGCTGCTGCTCGTCTCGCTCGCCCTCCTGCCGCTCGCGAAGGAGACGCTCGTGCTCGTGCCCCTCGTGCTCGCCGTGTGGCAGCTCCTTCGACGCGCGCCGCTCCTCGATGCCGCCCGCCTCGCGGCGACGGTGCTCCCGGCGGTCGCATGGTGGATCTACGCGCGGTTGACGCTCGGCGCCTGGTTCACGAGCGGCGACACCGCGCTCGGCGCGCCGTTCGCCGGGTGGGCGCACGCACTCGCCCAGGCCGGCAGGCACTCGTACGACGCCGACGCCGGGCTGAACGCGCTCGGCGAGGCGACGATCGTCGTGCTCGTCGTGCTGCTCGCCGTCCTCGCGCTCGCCGGACTGTCCGCGCTCCGCCGGCGCGGCCCGATCGATCTCGTCTACCTCTCGCTTGCCGCCGTCGCGCTCTGCCTCGCCCCCATCGCGACCGTCCTCCTCCGCGACGCGCTGCGCAACACGGCGATCCTGCTCGCGCTCGTGCCATTCGTCGTCGCCGTGGAATACTCGCCCCCGTGGTCGAGGTGACGCCCGCACCACGCATACCCCTGGACCGCGACGCGGTTGCCGCGGCGGCCGAGGTTCTGACGCGGACGAAGGTGGCGATCTTCGTCTGCGCCTACCAAGCGGAGCATTTCATCGAGAGCGTGCTCGACCGGATCCCGGAGCCGCTCCGACCGCACTTCGCCGAGATCTACGTGTTCGACGACTCGTCGAGCGACCGCACCTTCGAGCGCGCGCAGGCTGCGGTCGACCGCCTCGGCGGAAACGTCACGGTCTTCCGCACGCCGTTCAACCGCGGTTACGGCGGCAACCAGAAGCTCGGCTACATGCACGCGATCCGGCAGGGCTACGACTACGTCGTGCTCCTGCACGGCGACGGCCAGTACGCGCCGGAGTACCTGCCACAGATCGTGCAGGCGCTCGGCGACGAGCAGCCCGACGCGCTGATCGGCTCCCGGATGATCAACCGGCGAGACGCGCTGCGGGGCGGGATGCCGCTCTACAAATGGGTCGGCAACCAGGTCCTGACGCGGCTCGAGAACCGGATGCTCGGCAGCGGCCTCTCCGAGTTCCACTCGGGCTACCGCGCCTACAAGGTCGACGCGCTGCGCTCGATCCCGTTCCGGCTGAACTCGGACGACTTCCACTTCGACACCGAGATCCTCGTCCAGCTGCTGCGCACGGGCGGGCGGATCGTCGAGATCCCCGTCCCGACGTTCTACGGCGACGAGATCTCGCGGGTCAACGGCATGCGCTACGCCGTCAACTGCGTGAAGGCCGTGACGAAGGCGCGCCTCCAGGACCTCGGCCTCTACTACGAGCCGAAGTTCGACTTCGGCCGCTTCGAAGAGGCGGGGTACGTCCTGAAGCAGACGGAGAACACGCTGCACCACGACGTCCTGTCGCGGCACTGGCCGGCCGACTGGCACGTCGCGGACATCGGTGCGAGCCGCGGCGGGCTGAGCGCCCTGCTGGCGGAGCAGGTCGCGCACGTCACGTCGGTCGACCGGGAACGCCCGGGCAACGCGGGACGCGCAGAGGCGATCGCGCTCGACCTCGACGGCGACTTCGACGAGAAGCTCGGGCACGGGCGCTACGACTGCGTCGTCATGCTCGACGTGATCGAGCACCTCAAGAGCCCGGAAGAGAGCGCACGACGCGTCGCGGCGATCCTGAAGCCCGGCGGCACGCTCTACGCGAGCACCGGCAACATCGCCTACCTCGTTCTGCGCGCGAGCCTGCTGCTCGGCCAGTTCAACTACGGGAAGCGCGGCATTCTCGACCTCACCCACACGCGGCTCTTCACCGTCTACTCGTTCAAGAAGCTTCTGGCGAACGCGGGCTTCGTGATCAAGGAGGTGAAGGGCTTCGGGCCTCCGATTCGCGACATGGTCGGCGAGAGCGCGAAGCTCCGCGCGATCGACGCGACGTCGGGCACGCTCGCGCGGGTCTGGCCGAGGATGTTCGCGTTCAACTTCCTCGTCGTCGCGCAGAAGGCGGAGGAGCTCGACGACATCTACGAGCGCACTAGGGCGAGCGGCCGGCCCTAGCCAGGACGAACGGCGCGAGGAGAAGCACGAGCGCCGGCTCGCGGATGAGATCCTTCGGGTACTGGAACGCATTCGTGGAGCCGCACGCGTAGAGCGAAGCGACGACGAGCAGCGCGACGTCGACCGCGGTGGCGAGGCGGAGGGCGCGGATCCCGGCGACGAGGATCAGGAGCCCGGCGACGATGATCAACGGGACGGCGGCCTGTCCGAGCTGTGCAGTGTCGATCCCGGGATCCCACGACTGCGCGGCGGCCGCGCTGAGCGCGCGCGCCCAGCCGAGGAAGGGCGCCGTCAGCCGCTGTGTCCCCTGGCCGAACGGGAACGCGCCGAGATGAACACGGAGATAGAGCCACCATGCCGCCACGGGCACAACTGCAGCCGCGAGCACCGGCGGCCGCCGCCGGCGCCACAAATCCCAGGCGGCGATCGCGATCGGCACGAGGACGAGCGGCTCCTTCACGAAGCAGAGCGCGACGAACATCGCGAACGCGAGCGCGCGGCGATCGCGCCGGTACGCGAGCAACCCGACCAGGAGCAATGCCGCGCCGAGCGGCTCCGTCGTGTCGACGTTGACCGCGAACACGAGGCCTGGATTCAACGCGACTGCGAGCCCACCCCAGGGCGTCCAGCCGAGCGACGCGGCGAGGAGGCTCGCCGCGACCCCCGCGACGAAGATCGCGAGGAGACCGACGACGAGCAGGGCCGCGGGCACGGCGCCGGGCCGGCCGCCGCCGCTTGCGAGCCACGCGAGCCAGCCGTACGCGGGATGGCCGTAGCGGTACGGCGCCTCGTCGATCAGTGTGTGGGCGTCGCCGGTCGCCAGCGGGTCGCGGGCGACCGCGTAGAAGTAGGCGCCGTCGTAGAACCCCGAGTCGGCGCGGAGGTCGAAGCCGGGGTCGGCGCGCTGGGCCAGCTTCGCGAGCGGCAGCGTGTCGTGGATCCGGACGAGTGCCGTGAGATCGTTGTTCTCGCGGTGCAGCGAGACGAGGACGCCGGCAGCCGCGGCCGCTGCCGCCGCCAGGCCGCAGGCCAGCGCGATGCGATCGACGTGGAGCCGCCCGAGAGACACGCGACGTCGAGCTTAAGCCGGTGCCTCGGACGAGGGCTTTCCTTTTGGCGCGGCGTGGACCACAATCCACATCGTTTCCACTGCGGCGTTCGTCGTTCTCCACAGCTCAGCGCAACACATCGGGGGTCCGCCGCAGGTGTTCGAGATCGGTTCCAGCCTTCGGGAGGCCCGGACAAGGCGGGGGCTTTCCCCAGCCGATGTCCACAGGGCGATCCGGATCCGCGAGCGCTACCTGACGGCCCTCGAGGAGGAGCGCTGGGAGCTGCTCCCGGGCGACGCGTACGGCAAGGGCTTCCTCCGGACGTACGCCGATTTCCTCGGGCTCCACGGCCAGCTCTACGTCGACGAGTACAACGCCCGCGTCGCGCTGCACGACGAGGAGCCGCTCCTGTCCGAGCCGGTCCCGAGCCGCGGGACGGGACGCGGGATGCTCGTTCGCGCCTTCGCCGCCGTCCTGCTGGTCGGTGCGGTGGTCGTCGCGGTCGCCGCGTGGCGCCAGGGCAGCACGTCGTCACGTCCACCCGTCGCTGTCGCAGCGGCGGCCGCGCCCAGGGTCGTGCATCACGCCCAGCATCGCACGACGAAGCCCGTCGTGGCGCCCAAGCCGACGTTCGCGCTCGTGCGCGCCGCGCGCGACCGGTCGTGGCTGCTGGTGCGCATCGGCGGCCCGAGCGGCCGCCAGATCTACACGGGCACGCTCGAGCAGGGACAGTCCCTGAAGCTCGGGCTCGCGCACGGCATCTGGCTGCGGATGGGCCGTCCGCAGGCACTCGACATCACGGTCGGCGGACGCCTCGTGCGCGGCCTGCCGGCGACACCCGCGAATCTCAGTCTTACGCGCTAGCGGCGGTGTCGAGCTCGACCGCGGGCAAGTCGCCCCAGAGCTCCTCGAGCTTGTAGTACTCGCGCGCGTCGGGCGTGAACACGTGCAGGACGACGTCGAGATAGTCGGCGAGGATCCATGTGCCATCGCGGACGCCGTCGACGCTCCGCGGAATGTGCTGTTCTCCCTGCTTCAGCTTCTCGTGCACCTCGTCCCAGATCGCCGCCGTCTGCCGCGGGTTGCGACCGGTTGCGATGACGAAGTAGTCGGTGAAGGTGCACTCCGACCGCATGTCGAGGATGAGGACGTCTTCGGCGAGCTTCTCCTGGGCGAGAGCCGCGATCCGCCGGGCCTGTGCGAGTGAATCCAAGCTAGGCCTCAGTGTAGAGGCGCCGCTGGCGGATGAGCGCCGCCACATCCGGTGGGACGAGCTCGTCGATAGGGCCGCCGGCGCGGATCCCCGTGGACGACGCCGAATTCGGCTCGATCTCGAAGAATCGCACGCGTTCCGGCCGCTCCAGGTGCTCGCGCACGCGCTCGAGCCGCTCCCTCGGATACCCAGGACGCGTGCCGACGCCGAGCTCAGCGAGACCGAGAATGGCGTCCGGCTCCTTCCACGAGAGGAAGTGGCAAAACTCGTCCGCGCCGACGACGAAGATCGGCTCCTCGAACCGCTCAGCCCGCAGCAGGTCGATCGTCCGCGGATAGGGGTCGAGCCGCACGTCGTCGTCGGGGAACGCGATCCGCGCAAGCTCGAGCCGCGCCTCGGCGGGTGCGTGCGTGCCCTTGTGGCCCGGCCGCTCCGACACCAGGACGATCAGCCGCGGTAGCGCGAAGGCGCGCTTCGCACCGTCGGCGAGCGCCACGTGCCCCACGTGCGGCGGATCGAAGGCGCCGCCGTACAGCCCGGTCATGCGATCCTCTCGAGCAGCTGCTCGACCGTCGGCGGGTGGAGCACCTCGTCGGCCAGCTCGTCCGCTTCGCGCATGCCCGACCGGCGCATCGCATCGGCGGTGGCGGCGGTGTCGTACTCCGTCGTGCGGAGCTCCACGGTTCCGTCGTCGACGAGCGCCCACCACGCAGCGGCGCGCACGGTCGGCAGCCCGACGCTTCCCGGATTGACGACGCGATCGATAGCGAACTGCACATGCGTGTGACCGCAGACCGTCACCGCCGCCGTGAACGCGCTCCAGTCGGAGCGATCGAGCTGCGGCAGCACGATCGCGTCGTCACGCGCCGGCGTGGCGTGGCAGTACACGACGCCGTCCAGCGCCAGCGCCAGGGGCCAGTCGCGCACGACGTCCGCCGCAACGTGCTGCGCCGTCCAGTCGTCCTTGCCCTCGAGCAGATAGCGCTCCCAGTTGCCGCGCACGAACAGCGCACGCTCGCCGAGCGATTGCACGAGCTCGAGCGTCTCGCCGGGCCACGGGCCCCAGAAGACGTCCCCGCCGAACAGATAGGCGTCGACGGCGCCGGCGTCAGCGAGCACGGCCTCGAGCGCGCGGACGTTCCCGTGCACGTCGTAGAGCGCCGCGACCCTCATTGCCACTCCAGCGTCTCGTCGCCGACTTCGACCTCGTCGCCCTCGCGGGCGCCCGCCGCGCGCAGGATGCGCTCCAGCTCGGCCGCCTCCGGCGGCGTCCCGGTGACGCGGAAGCCGCTCTCCGTACGGTAGATGCGGAAGGCGCGGCGCGACGGTTGCGGACGGTACACGAGGTAGTCCACGAGCTCGGCCTCGTCGACCGGGACGACCTCCTCAGGGGGAACGAGCGCGAACAGCGCGCGCTTCAGCTCCTCGATGCCCGCACCTGTCGCGGCCGAGACCCGGAACACGCGAACGATTCGCTCGTCCTCGACGGCGAACGGCGGCGGCTGCGGGGAAAGGTCGATCTTGTTGAGCACGACCACCTGCGGACGCTCGTCCAGCCCGGCGCCGTACGCACCGAGCTCCGCGTCGATCGTCCGCCACCGCTCGTCGGCGTCGCCCTCGGACGCGTCGATCACATGCAGCAGCAGCCGAGCCCGCTCGAGATGCGCGAGGAACTCGTGGCCGAGTCCGACGCCGCGGCTCGCGCCCTCGATCAGGCCCGGCACGTCGGCGACCGTCAGCTGGCGCCCGTCGGGCGCCTCGACGGTGCCGAGCACCGGCGCGAGCGTCGTGAACGGGTAGTCGGCGACCTTCGGCCGCGCGTTCGAGATGCGCGCGAGGAGCGACGACTTGCCGGCGTTCGGGAGACCGACGAGCGCAGCGTCCGCGAGCAGCTTTAGGCGCAGCTCGATCGCACGCTCCTCCCCGGGCATCCCGATCTCGGCGAACCGCGGCGTCTGCCGGGTCGCGCTCGCGAACCGCTTGTTGCCGCGGCCGCCGGTGCCGCCCTTCGCGACGACGACGCGTGCGCCCGGCTGGGCGAGGTCGGCGATCAGCCGCTCGTCCTCGTCGAGCACCTGCGTCCCGACGGGCACGGCGAGCGTCGCGTCGGCGCCGCGCGCGCCGTTCGCGAGCGAGCCGCCGCCGTTGCCGCCGCGTTCCGCGCGGAGCTTCTGATTCGGCCGGAACCCGGAGAGGTCGCGGCGGTGCGGATCCGCGGCGAGCACGACGTCGCCGCCGTCTCCCCCGTCCCCGCCGTCCGGCCCGCCTCTGGGCACGTATTTCTCGCGGCGAAAGTGCATGGAGCCGTCGCCGCCCTTGCCGGCGATGACGGTCAGTCGGGCGCGGTCGTGGAACATTTGGGGTCAAGTATGGGGTGCTCCACGACGCGCCCGGCACCACCGGGAGCGCACGATGGAGCCATGGACACCACCGATGCACTCCTGGTCGAGCTCGAGGGGCCGCAGGGCGAGCGCTGGACGGCGATCGGCGGCGGCGAGACGCTCGGCGACGCGCTCGAGTTCGCCGTCGCGAGCGCGCCGACGGACACCCGCTGGTGCGTCGTCGAATGGGCTCCGCTCTTCGGCGACTAGCTCGCGTCGACGACCGAGACGAAGCGCTTCTCGCCGCTCGTCCGGAACGAGACGACGCCGTCGCGCGTCGCGAAGATCGTGTCGTCCTTGCCGATGCCGGCGCCGGGGCCGGGGCGGAAGCGCGTGCCGCGCTGACGGACGAGGATCATCCCAGCCGACACGTCCTGGCCGGCGAACAGCTTGACGCCGAGCATCTTCGGATTCGAGTCGCGGCCGTTGCGCGACGAGCCGAGGCCTTTCTTGTGCGCCATTAGTGGCTCTCCTTGTCCTTCAACGCCGCCTCGAGCGCGGCTATCGCGCCCTTGCGATTGGCGTTCGCCTGCTCGTGCTCGAGCGCGGCCTCGATGTTCGGGCGGCGCCAGCCGGACGCAAGCTCATGGATCTGCGCGACGGTCAGGGTGTCGTAGTCCTTGGGCGGATGCGCCGTCCGCGCGGGCGCCTCGGTCGTCTCCGCCGCCTTCGATGCGGCCTTGGGCTCAGCCTTCGGCTTCGCGGCCGCCTTCTTCGTCGCCGCCCCGATCGACTCGATCTGGATCTGCGACAGGCGCGAGCGGAAGCCGGTGTGGCGCTTGTAGCCGGTGCGCTGGCGGTACTTGCCGATCCGCACCTTCTCGCCGAGGACGTGGTCGACGACGCGCGCGGTCACCGTGGTCGACGGCGCGAGGTCGGTGCTCCCGTCGCCGCCGACGAGCAGGACGCGAGGGTTGAACGTCTGGCCCGCGTCGGTCTTGACGCGGTCCACGAGCAGCCGCTCGCCCTCCTGGACGCGGTACTGCTTGCCGCCGACGGTGATGATCGCGTAGCTCATAGCAAAGGAAATGCCCGGATTTCGGGCGGTCGCCAGTGTAGCGGCTACTCGAATTCGTCGCCCCACTGGGACATCGGCACGTAGTCCCAGTTCTCCTCGTCCTGCTGCTTCGGCCCGGGCTCCGGCGGCGAGTCGGCCTCCGGCTCCGGCTCGCCGCCGTTCGCCGACGGCTCGTCGCTGCGTGCCTCGCGCTTGCGGCGGTTCTTGCCGCCGCGCGAGCCGCGCCGCGTCTTCTTCTTCGCAGGCGCCGCGGTGTCGCCGTTCTCGGACGGCGGCGCGTCCTCGCCGAGATCGTCCGGCGGCAGGTGGATCGTCACCGTCTTGCCAGCGGCCGGCGCGGCCTCTTCCTCTTGCTCCTCGACGGCCTCGGCCGACTCGGCGGCGGTCGCCGGCTTCTTCTTCCGGTTCTTGCCGCCGCGCGTGCCGCGCCGCGTCTTCTTCTTGGCGGTCTCGCCCTCGACCCCGGCCTCGGTCTCTGTCTCCGTCTCCGTCTCCGTCTCTGTCTCTGTCTCTTCGACCGTGTCCTCCGCGATCTCCTCGACTTCGACTTCGGCCTCGGCCTTGCGGGCGGGCGGCTTGCGCGTCGGCTTCTCGGCCTCGCCCTCGGCCGTCAGCGGCTCCACGGCCTTCGCCGCGCGCTTGACGAGCGACGCGTAGACGACGCCGTCGAAGACCCGCTCGATCTTCACCTTCACCTTCTTGCCGACGAGCGCCGCCGCGTCGCCGACGCAGATGTCGATGCCGTCGAGCTTCGCGACAGCAGCGGAGCCGTCGTGACGATCGACCTCCACGAGCTCGACCTGCAGCTCGGCTCCTTCCTCCGCCGGGCCGCTCGGCGCGAGATCGGCGAGCTTGCCCTCGCCGAGGACGACGAAGTGGTCGCTGTGCATGTCCGGCTTGCCGGTGAGGAAGAAGCGGCGCTTCGTCAGGGTCTCGAGCTCCATCAGCCGCCTCGCGCCGGGGCCGATCAACGCGGCCGCGATCGGCGCCGCGACCTCGACGCTGAACGCCTGCGACCGCGAGCCGTTCGCAAGTGCGCGCAGGCGCCGCTCGACGTCGATCGCCGCCGACGCCTCGGAATAGACGATGCCGTCGCCGCCGCACGTCGGGCACTTGCGCGTCATCACCTCGCGCGGGCCGTCGGTGACGTTCTGGCGCGTCATCTCGACGAGACCGAGCGGCGAGATCTCGACGACGTACGTCTTCGTCCGGTCACGCTCGAGCTCGCTGCGCAGTGCCTCCTCGACGGTCGCCCGGTTCTTGGGATTCGCCATGTCGATGAAGTCGATGACGATGATCCCGCCGATGTCGCGCAGGCGCAGCTGCCGGACGACCTCCTTCGCGGCCTCGACGTTGTTCTTCGTCACGGTCTCCTCGAGCCGGGCCGTCGACGTGCGCGAGCGCGAGCCAACGAAGCGACCGGTGTTGACATCGATGACGGTGAAGGCCTCGGCGTAGTCGAAGACGAGATAGCCGCCGGAGGGCAAGTCGAC
>DATCJJ010000094.1:0-46689 GCA_036562845.1 Gaiellaceae bacterium
GGGAAGGTCTACCGCCTCAAGGTGCACGAGCTTCCGCTCGGTTCACGCCAGTCGAAGGGCCGTGCGATCGTCAACCTGCTGCCGTTCCGCCAGGGCGAGCAGGTCCGCGCCGTCGTGCAGACGCGCGACTTCGGGGAGGCCAAGTACCTCGTCTTCGGCACGAAGAACGGCGTCGTGAAGAAGACGGAGCTCGCGCAGTACAACACGCCGCTCAAGGCGGACGGGATCATCGCGATCAAGATGCGCGAGGGCGACGAGCTCGTCGCCGTGCGCCATTCGTCGGGCGACGACGACATCCTCATGGTCTCGAAGCTCGGGCAGGCGATCCGCTTCCACGAGAAGGAAGTGCGCGCGATGGGCCGCGACGCCTCGGGCGTTGCCGGCATGAAGCTGCGCGGCAAGGACGAGGTCATCTCCCTCAACATCGCCCAGGACGACTCGGATCTGCTGGTCGTGACCGAGAACGGCTACGGCAAGCGAACCCGCGTCGCCGATTACCCCGTGAAGGGCCGCGGCGGCATGGGCGTGAAGACGATCCAGCTCACCGAGAGCAAGGGCATGCTCGCCGGCGCCCGCGTCGTGCGCGACGGCTACCAGGTGATGCTCATCTCGACCGGCGGCACCGTGATCCGGATGCCCGTCGACGAGGTCAAGCGGCTCGGCCGCGCGACCCAGGGCGTGATCGTCATGCGCCTCCGGGGCGACGAGGTGGTCTCGTCGCTCGCGCCGGTTGTCGAATCCGACGACGAGAACGGCGCGCCCGAAGACGAAGCCAGCTGATTTCGTACCCCATATGGGGGAGATTTCGGCAGCTTGCCCTTCCCAAGCACAAGTTTGGGCTTTATAACTCTCAAGTCGAGGGGTCAGGGCCGCGAGCGATTTGGGGACATAGATGGCAATCACCAGAAACGTCGACCTTCTGGAGCCCGTCAACCTGGCGGAGCACCTCGACAAGGTCGAGCTCTATCTCGGCCAGGTCTGCCAGATCGCCGGGATCTCGAAGATGCAGCTCGACTACTGGACGAACAAGGCCCAGATCCCGACGAAGGGCAAGAAGCAGCGCATCTACGACATGGACGCGCTCGAAACGGTGATGCTCATCAAGCAGGCCAAGGACAAGGGCCTGAACCTCGGTGCGGCGATCGAGGCGGCTCGCAAGTTCCGCGAGCAGAGCACCGCTGCTGCGCTGCAGCAGTAACGGCTACGAGCTGCCGCCGTTCCCCTTCTCGAGAAACGGCCGGATCAGGTCGATCGGGGCCGGGAAGATGATCGTGCTCGAGTTCGAGCCGCCGATCTCCAGCAGTGTCTGCAGGTAGCGGAGCTGCAATGCGATCGGGTGATCCTCGATCACGAGTGCAGCGTCCTTCAGCCGCTCCGAGGCCTGGAACTCGCCCTCGGCATTGATGATCTTCGCGCGCCGCTCGCGCTCGGCCTCCGCCTGGCGTGCCATCGCGCGCTGCATGCCGCCGGGGATCTCGACGTCCTTGACCTCGACGACCGACACCTTGATGCCCCAGGGCCCCGTCGCCTCGTCGATGATCTCCTGCAGGATCGCGTTGATCTTCTCGCGCTCGGACAGGAGCTCGTCGAGGACGTGCTGGCCGAGCACCGACCGTAGCGTCGTCTGGGCGATCTGGGAGGTCGCGACCATGAAGTTCTCGACCTGGACGATCGCGTCCTTCGGCTCGACGATCCGGAAGTACGCGACCGCGTTGACGCGCACCGGAACGTTGTCCTTGGTGATGACCTCCTGCGGCGGGATGTTGAGCGTGATCGTCCGCAGGTCGACCTTGACCATCCGGTCGACGACCGGGATCAGGAAGAAGAGCCCGGGGCCCTTCGGACTCGGGAACAGCCGGCCGAGGCGGAAGACGATCGCACGCTCGTACTCCCGGACCACCTTGATCGCGGAGATCAGGAACAGCACGACGAGAAAAAGGACGACAACGAGCGCGACGAGGCCGGCTGCCATACGGAGACCCTACTCCACCACGAGCTCGAGCCCGTGCACGGCCGTCACCCGGACGTGCTCGCCCGGCACGAGAGCGGCGCCGTCGTCGCGGTGCGCGCGCCACAGCTCGCCCGCGACGAACACCTGACCCGGCGTCCGCACGACCGCCTCCTCGCCGAGGACGCGGTTCGGCCCGACCGTCACCGGGCGCCGCCGCACCTGAACCGCCTTGGTCAACGCAAGCGCCCAGAACGCGCCGAGCACCCCCGTGATCGACAACACGAGCGGCAACGACGTGTGGTACGGCGCCGGCGCGTTGTGGAAGAGCATCACCATCCCGACGCCGAGGCTGATCAGGCCGGCGACCGTCAAGGCCCCGTGCGTGACGACGTGCGCGTCGATCACGAGCAGCGCGACGCCGAGCAGGATGAGCAGCAGCCCTGCCCACGAAATCGGCAGCACCGAGAAGCCGAACAGCGCAGTGACGAGCGAGACGGCGCCGAGCGCGCCGGGCAGCACCACTCCCGGATGGAAGATCTCGAAGCCGATCCCGGCGATCCCGGCGAGGAAGAGCAGGCTGATGATGTTCGGGTCGATCAGCGTGTTGAGCAGCCGCGTCAGGAAGCCGGGCTTGTCGTACGTGATCTGCGCGTTCGCGAGGTGGAGCGTGAACGGTCGCTGCTGATCCTTCGTGTGGTAGCCGTCGAGCTTGCGCAACAGTGCGGGCAGGGTCGGGGCGATGACGTCGATCACGTTCATCTTCAGGGCCGCTTCGGCGGTCAGGTTGGAGGCGACGCGTACGGCCTTTGCCGGCCAGGTGGTGTTTCGGTGGTGCGCGGCCGCGAGCGCCGTCAGCGATGCGGCGGCGTCGTTGATCACCTTGCGCCGCAGGTCGGAGCCGAGATTCCCGCCGCTCGAGTCGATCGGCGTCGAAGAGCCGATGTTCGTGGTCGGCGCCATCGCGAGCACGTCGGCCGCCTGGGAGATCCAGACACCCGCCGATGCGGCGCGGGCGCCGTCGGGTGAGACGTAGACGATGACCGGCAGCTTGGCGTTCAGCTCCGCGGTGTAGATCGTCTTCATCGAGGACGAGAGGCCGCCGGGCGTGTCGAGCAGGATCACCGCGGCGTCGTACCCCGACTTCTCGGCGTGCGAGAGCTTGCTCGTCAGGTAGTCCTGCGTGACCGGGTTCACCTCGAGGTCCGGCCCGAACCTGATCGCGAGCACGCGCGGCTGCGCGCTCGCCGCGGCCGAGGAGCCGGCCAGCACGAAGAGCAGGAGCAGGGCCAGGATTGACCCGCGCATCTCCGAAAGGGTAACTCTCCATGATCCACGCGACGCCGACGATGACCGTGCGAGAGATCCCGCTCCACGCGGCGCGGACGCTCGCGGGCGCGACACCGCGGTTCGACATGGTCGCCTTCCACTGGCGCGGTACCGGCGGCGTCCGCTACCGGGTCCGCTTCAGCGACGGCTGGAGCCCGTGGCGCACGGCGGATGCCGACACGGTGGCCGTTCAGCGCGGCTGGCGCATCGGCAACCTCGACTGGGTGGGGACGGCGAGTGCCCTCCAGACGCGGGTCGTCGGCCGCGTGACCCGGCTCCGCTCGTACACGGTGTGGAGCCCGCCCGAGCGGCTGCTCGCACGGCGGCTCGCGATCGCGAACGCGCCGCCGATCATCCCGCGCCTCTCGTGGGGAGCGGACGAGTCGATCCGCCGCCACGCGCCCGTCTACGCGCCGAAGCTCGTCGTCGCGTTCGTGCACCACACGGCCGGCGCGAACAACTACACCCGCGCGGAGTCGGCCGCGATCGTCCGTGGCATCGAGATCTACCACGTCGAAGGCAACGGCTGGTGGGACATCGGCTACAACTTCCTCGTCGACAAGTACGGCCAGGTGTTCGAAGGCCGCTACGGGGGCGTCGACCGCAACGTTCTCGGCGCGCACACGATGGGGTTCAACAGCGGCTCGGTCGGCGTCGCCGTGATCGGCGACTACGGCTCGTCGCGCATCTCACCGGCTGCGGCGCGCTCGCTCGAGCAGCTGCTCGCCTGGCGGCTCGACGTCGCCCATTTGGATCCGCTCTCGACGTTGACGTACCGCTCGGGCGGCAACCCTCGCTTCCCGGCCGGTATCCCCGTGCTGCTGCGCGCCATCTCGGGCCACCGTGATGCGTACTTCACCGACTGCCCGGGCAACGCGCTGTACGCGCAGCTGCCGGCGATTGCGACGGCGGTCGCCGCGCTCGGCGGGCCGAAGATCTACGCGCCCCTGGCCGCGAAGGTCGACGAGACGCACACGCGGTTCACGGCGCGACTGTCGATCGCGCAGCCGTGGACAGTCACGATCACGAATTCCTCGGGGCTGCAAGTCGCTCAGGGCAAGGGCACCGGCACTGCGGTTGACTGGACCTGGGATGCGACCCTCGCGCCGCCGGACAGCTACGCGTACACGATCGCGACGGCGGATGCTCGGGCCGCGACCGGCTCGCTCGGCGGCACCACCGCCCTCGCACTCGATGGCGTTACGGCGTCGCCGGCCCAGGTCGCACCCGGAGACACGCTCACGGTCGGCTACACGCTGACCACCGCCGCGGCGGTGACGGCGAACCTCGTGAGCTCGAGCGGCCAGGTGCTTGCGCCGCTCGCCACCGTGCAGAAGCCGGCAGGCTCGTGGACGCTCACCTACTCTCCTGTCGCCGCGACGAGCAACGGTGCGTACGCGATCTCGCTCACGGCGACCGCGGGCGCGCGCGTCGTGACCGCGAACGCGGCGTTCGTCGTCGACGACATCCTCACCGGTCTCACCGTCACACCGACGAACGCGACGTTCACGCTCACGCGGCCTGCGCAGCTCGCCACCGCTCAGGTCGCCAACGGGACACAGATCGTTGCGACACCCGCCGTGCTCGCCACCGGCGGCCCGCAGGTGATCGGGTGGCAGCAGCTCCCCGACGGGATCTACACGCTGACGCTCACGGTGACCGACGACGTCGGCACCTTCTCTCGTACGACGTCTGTCGTGGTCGACACGACGCCGCCGCGCGTCACCGTCCTCTCTTACAAGAACCTCCACTTCCGGGTCAACGAGCCGGCGACGCTGACGCTTGTCGTCGGCGCGAACCGCTACTCGCGGACGCTGAAGCAGCCGGGTGCGACCCAGTTCTGGTTGAAGACGAAGCCGGCCGCGTACACGTTGCTCGCAACCGATGCGAGCGGCAACACCACGACGGTCAACTACCCGCGGTAGCGGCCGTCCCAGGCGTCGTATGCGCGCTCGAGCTCGGCGAGGATCGAGGCGAGCAGTGCGTCGCGGTTGTGCTCCCGTCCTGTCTCGACCCGCAACGACGTCGGCGGCTTCACCGTCTCGCGCGGGAGCTCGTCCGCGGTGTGGTTGACGTTGACGCCGATGCCGAGGACGACGCGGCCCTGCGTTGCCTCCGGAAGGATTCCGGCCACCTTCTTGCCGTTGAGGAAGACGTCGTTCGGCGGCCGCACCTCGCCGCCGATCACGCGCGCCACCGCCTCGCCGGCGACGAGCGAGAGCTCCGGCCAGAGCGCCATCGGAGCGCTCGGCCGCAACATGATCGACACGAGCAGCGAGCGGCCGGGCACGTCCTCCCACGCTCGTCCCAGTCGGCCCCGTCCCGCGGTCTGATGGTCGGCGACGACGATCGCGCCCTCGGGGTCGTCGTCCGCGAGCAGCCGTTGCGTCGACGCGCATTCCTCGACGTGCGTGAAGGGCGTGCCGAAACGCACGCCGACTAAGGTAGTGGGGTGCACGCGCCGTTCGGCCGCGACGTCATCGAGTCGCTCATTCCGCATCGCCCTCCGTTTCTGCTCGTCGACGAGATCCTCGAGCTCGACCCGGGCAAGCGCGTCGTCGGCCGTCGAGAGATCCGCGCCGACGACTGGTGGTTCGCCGGCCATTTCCCGGATCGTCCGGTCATGCCCGGCGTGCTCACGATCGAGGCGATCGCGCAGGCCGGCGCGGTCGCCGTCCTGGCGGACGAGGCGAACCGCGGCAAGATCCCGTTCTTCGCCGGCATCGACGGCTGCCGCTTCAAGCGCGTCGTCGAGCCCGGAGACGTGCTGACGCTCGAGTGCGAGTTCGTTCGCGTCCGCGGGCCGATCGCGAAGGGGGAGGGCCGTGCGCGCGTCGGCGACGAGATCGCCGCCGAGGCGATGCTGACGGTGTTCGTCGGAGAATGATCGGCGAGGCGCGCACCAACGTCACGGTCACGGGGCTCGGCGTCCACGTGCCCGACCGCGTGGTCTCGAACGACGAGCTCTCGCAGCACGTCGAGACCTCCGACGAGTGGATTCGCGAACGGACCGGCATCCGCGAGCGGCGGATGGCGGCGCCGGAGGAGGCGCTCTCCGACGTCTCGCTGCCGGCCGCCCGGGATGCACTCGCGCAGGCGGGGATCGAGGGCAAGGATGTCGACCTGCTCATCGTTGCGACGGTCACGCCCGACATGGCGTTCCCGTCGACGGCTGCGCTGCTCGCCGACGAGCTCGGCGCGACCCAGGCCGCGGCGTACGACCTCTCCGCCGGATGCACCGGCTTCGTCTACGCGCTCGCGCAGGCATACGGGATGGTCGCGACCGGCCTCTCCCGGCGTGCGCTCGTCGTCGGCGGCGACCTCCTCTCTCGCATTCTCGACTGGAAGGACCGGTCGACGCTCGTCCTCTTCGGAGACGGTGCGGGGGCGGTCGTCCTCGAGCCTGCGGCCGATCCGGGATTCCTCGGCTTCGAGCTCGGCGCCGACGGGGGCGGCGGGGAGAGCCTGTGGCTGCCCGGAAGCGGCTCGCGCGTGTTCGAGAACCCCGATCGCTACGTCAAGATGAACGGCCGTGAGGTCTTCAAGTTCGCGACGCGTGTCCTCGTCCAGTCGGCGATCGACGTGCTCGAGCGCTGCGGAGCCTCGGTCGACGATGTCGACGTCTACGTCCCGCACCAGGCAAATGTCAGGATCATCGACTATGCCGCGAAGAAACTCGGGTTCCCGCAGGAGAAGGTCGTGATCAATGTCGACCGTTACGGCAATACTTCGTCCGGCTCGATCCCGCTCGCGCTGGCCGATGCGGTCGAGGACGGGCGGTTGCGCGCAGGGCAGCTCGTGTTGATGACGGGAATGGGCGCCGGCCTCACCTGGGGCAGCGCACTGATGAGGTGGTCGATCTGAGCAGTGGCATCGCATTTTGCTTCCCGGGTCAGGGCTCGATCGAGACCGGGATGGGGCGCGAGATCGCGGAGGCGTCGCCTGCTGCGCTCGCGGTCTTCCGCGCCGGCAGCGCCGCGTCCGGGCTCGACCTCGAGCGGCTCTGCTTCGAAGCGCCCGACGAGGAGCTGGTCGAGACGGAGGTCCAGCAGCCGGCGCTCGTCGCGACGTCGCTCGCGTTCCTCGCCGCCGTCAAGGAGAAGCTCGGCGTCGTCCCCGACTTCGTCGTCGGGCACTCCGTCGGCGAGTTCGCGGCACTTGCCGCGGCGGAGGCGATGAGTCTCGAGGAGGCGATCGCCCTCGTTCGCGAACGAGGTCTCGCAATGGCGGAGGCGGCACGGCATAAGCCGGGTGCGATGGCGGCGATCCTCGGGCTCGACGACGAGGTCGTCGAGTCGCTGTGCCGGAAAATCCTCGGCGTGTGGCCGGCGAACTACAACTGTCCCGGACAGATCGTCGTCTCCGGCGAGCATCGCGCAGTCGACGAGTGCATCGAGCGTGCGCAGGAGATGGGCGCGCGGCGCGCCGTCAAGCTGAAGGTGTCCGGTGCATTCCACTCGCCGCTCGTCGCGCGCGCAGCGGAACGTCTTCGGCCGGCGGTCGATCGCGTGCATTTCGCAGAGCCCGTCGCGCCGTTCATGTCGACCGTGACCGCGCGGCTCGAGTCTGCACAACGTGTTGCGCCGCTGCTCGTCGACCAGCTGACCGCGCCGGTGCGCTTCACGCAGGCGGCGCGCGAGCTGATGAACAAGGGCGTGCACACGTTCGTCGAGGTCGGGCCCGGCAACGTGCTCTCGGGACTCGTGAAGCGCATCGACCGCACCGCGAAGGCGATCTCGGTCAACAGTCTCGCCGCGCTCGAGAAGCTGCCCGAATCGCTGTGACCTTCGCAGCGCTCGACGGCAAGACCGCTCTCGTCACGGGCGCGTCGAAGGGGATCGGTCGCGCGATCGCGGCCGAGCTCGCCCGCGCCGGCGCGTCGGTCGTCGTCGGCTACCGCTCGGGGCAGGAGGAGGCGGAGGCGCTCGCCGCAGAGATCGGCGGCCGTGCCGTGCAGGCCGACGTCTCGAGCCCCGAGGACGCTGCGCGACTCGTCGAGGAGGCCGGGGACCTCGACATCCTCATCAACAACGCCGGCCTGACGCGCGACGGTCTGCTCGCGCGGATGCCGGACGACGACTGGCGGGTCGTCATCGAGACGAATCTCAGCTCGGTCTTCTACACCTGCCGTGCGGTCGTCCGGCCGATGATGAAGAAGCGGGCGGGCTCGATCGTCAACGTCTCGTCGATCGTCGGCGTGCACGGGAACTGGGGCCAGACGAACTACGCCGCCTCGAAGGCGGGGATCATCGGGTTCACGAAGTCGCTCGCGCGGGAGCTCGGCTCCCGGGGCGTGCGTGCAAACGTCGTCGCGCCGGGGTACGTGAAGACGCAGTTGACCGGCGTGCTCCCGGAGGAGGCGACAAAGGCGATGCTCGACAACACGCCGCTCGGCCGGCTTGGCGAGCCGGAGGACGTTGCGGGGGCGGTACGCTTCCTCTGCTCGGACGAGGCCGCCTTCATCACGGGGGACGTGCTGCTCGTCGACGGCGGGCTGGGGATGTAATGGCGGAGAACGGATCACACAACGGGCGGCGGCGTGTCGTCGTCACCGGGCTCGGCGCGGTCTCGCCGCTCGGCAACGACGCGCAGACGTCGTGGGAGCGGCTGGTTGCAGGCGAGTCGGGCGCCGGACCGATCACCCACTTCGATCACACCGACTACAAGGTGCACTTCGCCTGCGAGGTGAAGGACCTCGACCCGACCGAGTACATCGACCGCAAGGACGCGCGGCGGATGGATCGCTTCGCACATCTCGTCCTGGCGGCCGCGCGCCAGGCGGAGGCCGACTCCGGCCTCGACATCAGGGCGGAGGCAGATCGCATCGGCGCGTCGATCGCGACCGGCATCGGCGGCATCCAGTCCTTCCAGGAGTGTTACGACACGCTGATCAACAAGGGGCCCGATCGGGTCAACCCGTTCGCGATCCCGTCGATCATCCCGAACCTCGGTGCGGGCTGGGTGTCGATCATGCTCGGCACGCGGGGTCCGCTCGGCGCGCAATGCACTGCGTGCGCGGCGTCCAACATGGCGATCGGCGACGGCCTCGACGCGATCAGGCTCGGCCGTGCCGATGTGATGCTGTGCGGCGGGACCGAGGCGGCGGTGAACGAGGTCGGGATCGCCGGCTTCGCGGCGATGCGCGCGCTCTCGCTGCGAAACGACGAGCCCGCGAAGGCCTCCAGGCCGTTCGACGCCGGGCGCGACGGGTTCGTGATGGGCGAAGCGGGCGCGGTGCTCGTGCTCGAGGAGCTCGAACATGCGAAGGCGCGCGGCGCGAAGATCTACGCAGAGGTGTCGGGCTACGGCCTGTCGTCCGACGCGAACCACATCACCGAGCCCGACCCGACGGGGCCGGTGCGCGCGTTCCAGATGGCGCTCGGCGACGCCGGCGTGGACCCGGGCGGCATCGACTACATCAACGCGCACGCCACGTCCACGCCGATCGGCGATGCATCCGAGACGACGATGCTGAAGCTTGCGCTCGGCGAGGAGAACGCGCGCAACACGCCAGTGTCGGGCACGAAGGGCGCCACGGGTCACTGCCTCGGCGCCGCCGGCGCGATCGAGGCGACGTTCACCGTGCTCGCCGTGCAAAACGACATGCTGCCGCCGACGATCAACTACGAGGTCGAGGATCCGCAATGTGATCTCGACTACGTGCCGAACGCGGCGCGCGCAGCCACGGTGAACACGGCGGTGTCGAACTCGTTCGGGTTCGGCGGGCACAACGCGTGCGTCGTTTTCCGCAAGTTCCAGGGATAACCGTCCGAGGCTCTCTCTAGCGTCCTCGGGGTGGACGAGCTCGTCGAAGTCCGCCGGTCGCGGCGTGCTCGCCGTTGGACGCTTTCGGTGCCATGGGGGTCGCCGCCGACGCTGACTGTGCCGCAGTGGATGCAGGAGTCGGACGTCGAACGCATCATCGCCGTGCATCGCGACTGGATCGCGCGCGAGCGCGCGAGCCAGCGGCCGAAGCTCCGCCTCGATCCGGCGTTCGTGTCGGAGTCCGAGGCGCGCCGCGCTGCGCGCGAGCTCGTGACGATGCTCTGCGAGGACGAGGCCGCGGAGCTCGGCGTGCGCTGGTCGCGTATCGACATCCGCGACCAGCGGTCGCGTTGGGGGTCGTGCTCGACGCGCGGCACGTTGTCCTTCAACTGGCGGCTCGTGCTCGCCCCGTTCGAGGTGCTCGACTACGTCGTCGTGCACGAGCTGTGTCATCTCCGCGAGCCGAACCACTCGCGGAAGTTCTGGCGGCTCGTCGAGTCACGCCGCCCCGACTGGCGGCTCCATCGCGACTGGCTTCACGAGCACGGCCCCGAGCTCCTCGCCTTCCGCCCGGCCGCGTAGATGCTGTGACGGTTCCGTAACGGGGCCAGGCCCGGGCCTGGCCCTAAAGGCGTCCGCCCTGGACAGTCGGCCGCCGCGGAAACAGGAAACCGTGACGACCCGCGGTCGCGCGCGGCCGTGACAATCGCGTGACGGTTCCGTAACGGGGCCAGGCCCGGGCCTGGCCCTAAACAGGACTGCTCAGGCCGGGGGTCGCGTCGGTTCCCGCAGGTACGCGTCGCTGCCGTCGAGCCAGTCCTGCCGCGGCGGGTGGAAGACGTCGACGTCGAGCGTGTCCTCGAGCGCCTCCGCCATGTGCGGGACGTGTGCGGGGATCGTCAGCACCTCGCCGGCCGCGACGTCGACGGTCTCGTCGCCGGAGCCGAGCGTGAACCGCAGCTTCCCCTCGAGGATGTAGGTGATCTGCTCGTTGTGATGCGAGTGGAGCGGAACGATCGCGCCCTTCGCGAGATAGACGTGGGCGATCATCATCTCGTCGCCCGTGATCAGCCGCCGCCCGATCAACGGCGAGAGCTCCTCGCGCGGCAGATCGTCCCAGCGGTGGTGGGTGGCGCGGTCCGCGATGATGCAACCCTAGTGGAGCGCTGGGCGACCTTCGACTGCTACGGGACGCTGATCGACTGGAACGGCGGCGTCGGCCGCCAGCTCGAGCGGCTGTTCGGCGCCGCCCGGGTCGCCGAGCTGCTCCACCGCTACCACGAGGTCGAGCGCCGGCTCCAGCGGGAACGCCCGACTGCGACGTATCGCGAGATCCTCGCGCAGACGCTGTCCCGCCTCGGCCCGGTGCCCGCGGACGAGGAGGACGCCCTGGCGCGCTCGCTCCCGGGCTGGGCGCCGTTCCCGGAGGTGCGCGCCGCGCTCGAGGATGCACGGGCGCGCGGGTGGAAGCTCGCGATCCTCTCGAACACCGATCGCGACTTCATCGAGGCCTCGATGGAGAACATCGGCGTCCCCTTCGAGCACGCGATCGTCGCCGGGGAGATCGGCTCGTACAAGCCGGACCACGGCCACTGGCGGGCCTTCCGCGAGCGGGTTCCGGCGGCCGACAGGCACGTCCACGTCGGTGCCTCGCTCTTCCACGACGTCGCGCCTGCGGCCGAGCTCGGGATCCCGTCGATCTGGATCAACCGGCTCGGCGAGGAGCCGGAGCCGCAGCCGGACGTCGAGCTCCACTCGCTGACGGGCCTCGGCGAGGCGCTCGACTCGCTCGCGGCGGCATGAGGAGCCGTCCGATGACGCTCGACGACTTTCCGGCCGTGGCGACACTCCTCCGCGAGGACGAGGAGCACCTGTACGGGCGGCCCTCGTACATCGGCGAAGGCGAGGTCCACGAGTGGACGTCGACCACCGATCTCGCGGCAGGGTCGTGGCTGTTCGAGGACGACGTCGGCGTCGGCGCCGTCGGCTGGGCCTGGACTGAGCACGACCGTGCGACCGCGATCGGCGCCGTTCATCCCCGGCACAAGCGGACCGGGCTCGGCGCGCAGCTCCTCGACCTGAGCGAGCGGTTCGGCCGGGCGAGCGGACATCCTCGGATGCACCAGTACGCACTCGGCTCCGACAACGCTGCCGCGGCACTGCTGACGAGCCGCGGCTACCGCGACGTCAGGCACTTCTACGACATGGCGATCGAGCTCGAGGCGCCGCCCGAGGTGCCGGACGTCCCGATCGAGACGCTGCGCGAAGGCGATGCGCGCGCGTTCCACGCGGCGCTGGACGAGGCGTTCCTCGACCACTGGGAGCACCATTCGGTGTCGTTCGACGAGTGGTGGGGCCGTCGTGCCGGCGCGCTGGGGCACGACTTGACGCTCTGGTTCCTCATTCGCGACGGCGACGAGATCGCGGCCGTCGCCCGCAACGAGGCGCACCGCAACGGCGGCGGGTACGTCGGCCATGTCGGCGTCCGGCGGCCGTGGCGCGGCCGGGGCTACGCGAAAGCGCTTCTGCTGCACACGTTTCGCGAGTTCTGGAATCGCGGCGTGCGCCGCGTGACGCTCGGGGTCGACGCGGAGAGCCCAACCGGTGCAACCCACCTCTACGAGCGCGTCGGCATGCACGTCGAAGCGGAGAACGTCGTCTTCGAGAAGGCGTTGACGAGTTGAGCACGCTGCGCGCGAAGTGCCCGACGTGCCAGGCGCTGACCGCCGTTGCGGTCGGCCCCGAGTACGAGTGCCACTCCTGCGGCCGCACGTTCGCCGCCGGCCTCGTCCGCGTGCCGCGCGCGTGGGGTGACGGCGGCGAGCCGATGGTCGAGGCGGCGTACCTGCCGCTCGACTATCCCGAAGCGGTCGTCGTCGAGGAGCAGAGCCTGCACGCGCAGAGCCTCGCGCTCGCCTCCGACCTGCCGGTCCGACCGCTCGTCCTCGGCGGCTGCTGCTGCTCTCATGTCGGTGCGGTCGAGGGGCTCGCAGCCCGGCACGACCGGCTCGGCGTCATCTGGCTTGACGCGCACGGCGACCTGAACACGCCCGAGACGTCGCCCTCGGGGAACGAGTGGGGGATGCCGCTCCGGATGATCATCGACGCCGGCGCGGTCAAGGCGCAGGACGTCGCGCTCGTCGGCGCACGAAATCTCGACCCGCCGGAGGTCGAGTTCATCGAGCGCGCCGGTATCCACGACACGCCGGACGCCGTGCTCGACCGGGTCGACTGCGTCTACGTCGCGCTCGACTGTGACGTCTTCGAGCCGTCGGAGCTCGGCGTGTTCATGCCGGAGCCGGCCGGCCCGACGCTCGCCCAGGTCGAGCGGATGCTCGGTGGGATCCGGGCCTCGGGATCGGTCGTGGGAGCCGGCCTGAGCGGCCTCGCGCCCGACCCGGACAACGTCCACAAGCTCGAGAGGCTGACAGCGGCCCTCGGGTTCTAAGCTACGGGGCCGTGGCCGAAATCAACGTGTCGGTCGAGACCGGCGACGAGCCGCCTCCTCCGCCGAAGCATCCGAACACCTGCCCCGCCTGCCACTCCCACTATCGCGACGACGAGCTCGCCGCGGCACTGTGGGTGTGCACGCACTGCGGCTACCACTTCGCCATGCGCGCGCGGGCGCGGATCGACCACCTCGCGGACGACGGCTCGTTCCTCGAGGAGGCCACCGAGCTGCACTCGGAGGATCCGCTCGGGTTCTTCGACCTCCGCCCGTATACCGAGCGCCTGGCCGAAGCAGAGCTCTCGACGGGGCTCGCGGACGCGATGGTGATCGGTCAGGCGACGCTCGACGGGCGCGGCTGCGAGCTGGCGGTCATGGACTTCTCGTTCATGGGCGGCTCGATGGGGAGCGTCGTCGGGGAGAAGTTCTCGCGCGCGTGCGACTCCGCGGCCGAGCGCGGCGTGCCGCTCATCTCGGTCACGAGCTCCGGCGGCGCGCGCATGCAGGAGGGGATCCTCGCGCTGATGCAGCTGCCGAAGACCGTCTGCGCGGTCGAGGACCTGCGCGACGCCGGACAGCCGCTGCTCAGCGTGATGGCGCATCCGACGACGGGCGGCGTCCTCGCCTCCTTCTCGACGCTCGGCGACGTGCTCCTCGCCGAGCCGGGGGCGCTCATGTCGTTCGCCGGCCCACGCGTCGTCCAGCAGATCACGAAGGAGAAGCTGCCGGAGGACTTCGGCCTCGCGGAGCAGAATCTCCGCTTCGGGAACATCGACGCGATCGTCCCCCGACCCGAATTGCGCGAGAAGCTGTCCACGCTCCTGAGGCTGTTCGATGCCCCCGTCTGAACACGAGTTGCGTCTGCGCGAGCGGCTTGGGAGGCTGCGCAACATGCCTTTGCTCGGCGGCGCGAAGCTCTCGGGGGATCTGCAGCGGTTCCAGAAGCAGCTCGACCGGCTTCAGCAGGAGGCGACCGACGAGGAGATCTGGCGCAGCGTCCAGCTCGCGCGCCACGACAACCGTCCGTACACGCTCGATTACGTCGAGCGACTGCTCGACGACTGGTTCGAGCTCCATGGGGACCGCGGCAACGCGGACGACGGCGCGATGGTCGTGGGGCTCGGCAAGCTCGACGGCCGGACGGTCGCGCTCGTCGGGCAGCAGAAGGGCCGTGACATCAAGGAGCGCGCCGAGCGCCGCTTCGGGATGCCGAACCCCGAGGGCTACCGGAAGGCGATGCGGGTGATGCAGCTCGCCGACCGCCACGGCTTCCCCGTGCTCTCGCTCGTCGACACGCCGGGCGCATACCCGGGCGTCGCGGCCGAGCAGCACGGCCAGGGCGGGACGATCGCCTCCTCGCAGGCGGTGATGGCCCGGCTCAACGTCCCGACCGTCGCGTGCGTGATCGGCGAGGGCGGCTCGGGCGGTGCGATCGCCATCGCGCTCGCCGACCGCGTGCTGATGCAGGAGAACGCGATCTACTCGGTCATCTCGCCGGAGGGCTGCGCGATGATCCTCTGGCGCGACGCCGGCGAGGCGAAGAAGGCGGCGGCCGCCTTCAAGCCCGACGCCGCCCATTGCCTCGAGCTCGGCGTGATCGACGGCATCGTCCCCGAGCCGCCGGGCGGCGCTCACACCGACCCCGACGCCGCGGCGCGCCTGCTCAAGGAATCGGTCGCCGAGGCCCTCGAAGAGCTCGTCGACCTCCCCGGCGACGAGCTTCGCCGCCGCCGGCGGGCGAAGTTCCGCTCGCTCGGCGTTTTCGCATAGGTTCGAGCAGGTTCCGCCGCGCTGTCCACAGCGTCCACAGGCTTATCCCCGGCGGGTCCTACCGGTCGAAACGGCGGGTCCTACGACTCGAGGCCGGCAAACGCCGGCCCCGAGCATCGACCCCCCCGCTGGGTGGAGAAGGCTGGGAAGCCTCTTTCACGGCGTTTGGCTATCGAAACCTCACACCGGGTAGCGTCGCGCCGATGAGCGAAAAGCTCGGCGAGTACGAGCGAAAGCGCACGAAGGGTGCGACGCCCGAGCCCTTCACCTCCAAGCGGGGGCGCCGGAGGCACGAGCCCATCTTCGTCGTCCAGCGGCACGACGCCCGCCGGCTCCACTACGACTTCCGCCTCGAGCTGAACGGCGCGCTCGCCTCGTGGGCCGTGCCGAAGGGCGTTCCGCTCGAGCCCGGCCAGAAGGCGCTCGCCGTCCATGTCGAGGACCACCCGCTCGACTACGCGACCTTCGAGGGCGTGATCCCTGCCGGCAACTACGGCGCGGGCACGGTCGAGATCTGGGACAACGGCACCTTCGAGCTGCTCGAGGAGAAGCGCGACGGCGGGCTCACGGTTCGCCTGCACGGGAACCGCCTCGAGGGCATCTGGGCGCTCATCCCGGCGCATCTCGACGGCAACGAGAAGAACTGGCTTCTGCTGAAGAAGCACGACGAGCACGCGCGCGAGGTGCGGAACGACTACCGCCCGGCGCTCGCGACGCTCGCCGACGCGCTCCCGCGCGGCGACGACTGGACGTACGAGATCAAGTGGGACGGCTATCGCGCGCTCGGCTACGTGCGCAACGGCGAGGCGAGGCTCCTGTCGAGGCGCGGCAACGAGTTGACCGATCGGTTCCCCGAGGTGGCGAAGGCGCTCGAGAAGGCGGTCCGTTCACCCGAATGCGTCGTCGACGGGGAGGTGTGCGCGCTCGACGAGAACGGGCGGCCGAGCTTCAGCGCGATGCAGCAAGGGAAGCGGACGCTCGTCTACGCGGTGTTCGACGTCCTCGAGGTCGACGGCGTCCCGGTCGTCGACCTGCCGCTGGAGGAGCGACGGGAGCGACTCGACGCGCTGCTCGACCTGAACACGAAGGGGGCGCAGCTCGTGCAGCCTTCGGCGCAGTTCGACGACGGCGAGGCGCTCTTCGAAGCGGCGCAGCAGCAGAACCTCGAGGGCGTGATGGCGAAGAAGCGCGGCTCGCGCTACTGCGAGGGGCGCCGCACGCGCGACTGGCTGAAGATCAAGACGCACGGGCGGCAGGAGTTCGTCATCGTCGGCTACACGCGCGGCGAGGGGAGGCGCGCGAACAGCTTCGGCTCGCTCGTGCTCGCGACGTACGAGAACGGACAGCTGCGCTGGGTCGGCAACGTCGGCACAGGCTTCTCGGAGCGGACGATCCGCGAGCTGCTCGAGAAGCTCGAGCCGCTGCGGGTGGACGCGTCGCCGCTCGCGGTCGTTCCGAAAATGCCGCGCGTGCGAAAGACCGACATCGTGTGGGTCGAGCCGCGGCTCGTCGCCGAGGTGGAGTTCGTCGAGTTCACACACGACGGTCATCTGCGGGCGCCGTCGTTCCAGGGCCTCCGGGACGACAAGGAGGCGGCGGACGTGCACCGCGAAGACTCGCGCGTCACGCTCTCGAACCCCGAGAAGGTCTTCTTCCAGGACGAGGGGATCACGAAGGCCGACCTCTTCGAGTACTACCGCGAAATCGCGTCGGTGCTCGTCCCGCACCTGCGCGAGCGTCCGTTCACGATGCGGCGATACCCGGACGGCGCATCGGGCAAGGCGTTCTTCCAGAAGGACGCGCCGAAGCACATGCCGGAGTGGATTCCGCGCTACCCCGCGCACGTGAGCACGCGCGACTCGCCGCCGCGGAAGAAATGGATCGACGCACCGCTCGTCAACGACGAGGACGCGTTGCTCTGGATGGTCAACATGGGCTGCATCGACATGAACACGTGGTATTCGCGCGTCGACAAGCCCGATCGTCCGGACTTCGTGCTCTTCGACCTCGATCCCTCACCGGGCGTCGGCTTTGCGGAGACGATCCAGGTCGCATTGATCGTCAAGGCGGCGCTCGACGCGCTCGGCCTCGTGTCGTTCCCGAAGACGTCGAGCGCCGACGGGATGCACATCCTCGTCCCGATCGAGCGCCGCTATACGTTCGACGACACGCGCGAGTTCTCCGAGATCGTCGCGCGCGCAATTGCCCGCGCACACCAGGGGCTCGCGACGAACGAGTGGTCGAAGTCGAAGCGGCGCGGCGTCCTGATCGACTCGAACCAGAACGGCGAGGGGAAGACGATCGCCTCCGTCTACAGCGTGCGGCCGCGGCCGGGCGCCCCCGTGTCGACACCGCTCGGGTGGGACGAGGTGAACGAGAAGCTCGATCCGCTCGCCTTCACGATGGACGTCGTCCTCGACCGCGTGCGAAAGTACGGCGATCTCTTCGAGGGCGTGCTGACGACGAAACAGCGGTTGGACAGGGCTCTGAACGCGGTGCGCTGATGGACGGGTCTTCCCCACCGTCTCTGCGGCGCGCGAGCGGCTCAGCGCTCGCCCGTGAGCGAGCCGAGCTCGGCGATGTCCCGCTTGAACAGCAGTGCGACGGTCCAATCGGTGACCACCCGGAGCTTTCGCGAGAGCAGCGGTAGCTGGTACAGGTGGTACGAGCGCGTGACGAACCACCCGGGGAAGCCGCGCAGCCGTAGGCCGAGCACGTCGGCGATCCCCTTGTAGCGGCCGAGCGTCGCGACCTGGCCGAGCATCCGGTAGCCGTACGGCTGTGGGTCGCCCGCGATGTTCTTCGCGAGGCGCCGCGCCTGGCGCAGCGCGTGCTGGCAGGTCGGCGGGTCGGGATGGTCGGCCCGCGTGTTCGGCACGCGCGCGCAGTCGCCCAGCGCCCACACGTGCTCGCGGACGCGGAGCGTCTCGTCCACGACGACGCGGCCGCGCTCGTCGAGCGGAACCCCGAGCTCGCTGAGCAGCGGGTGTGGGCGGACGCCCGCCGTCCAGACGAGCGTGTGCGTCGGAATCCGTGTGCCGTCGCCGAGCACCGCCTCGTCGGCGCTCAGCGACTCGAGCGTCGTCGTGACATGGATCTCGACGCCCCGCTTCTCGAGCTCCTCCGCGGCGTAGTCGCCCAATCGTGAAGGGATCTCGGCGAGGATCTTCGGCGCGGCGTCGACCAGCACCCAGCGCCGCGGCACGTCGGCGAGGTTGGAGTAGTACCGCAGCGCGTCGTCGACGAGGTCGGACAGCTCCGCGAGCGCCTCCACGCCGGCGTAGCCCGCGCCGACGAAGACGAACGTCAGCCGCGCGCGGCGCGCGGCGGCGTCGAGCTCGGCGGCGGCCGCCTCGAGTTGGCGCAGGACGTGGTTGCGGAGGTAGATCGCCTCCGCGAGCGACTTGAACGAGAGCGCGTGCTCCTCGAGCCCCGGGACGGGCAGCGTCCGCGGCACGGCGCCGAGGGCGAGCACGAGCTCCTCCCAGTGCACGAGCTGCTCGCCCGCGTCGGTTTCGATCCGGGCAGTTCGCGCGTCCGTGTCGACCGTCTGCACCCTCCCGAGCAGGAGCTCGGCGCGCGGACACATCTGGCGCAGGGGGACGACGGCGTGTCTCGGCTCGAGTGTCCCCGATGCCGCCTCGGGCAGGAGCGGCGTGTAGAGCATGAAATTCTCCGGACTGACGATGGTCGCACCCCGTTCGCCGAGTAGCCGCGCGACGTACCCGCCGGCGAAGCCGCCGCCGAGCACGAGCACACCGCCGCGCGCCTGCCGTTCGTCCACGCGAGCGATTCTTCCATGAGGGAGCCGCCTGGAACGCAGCGGCCGCGCAGGTTCTACCCACGGTTCCACTGGGAGCTGCTCGTCTGCGGCGTGCGCGGCCACGAGCTGATCGGCACCGACGCAGCGCACGTCGGTCCGGAGCACCGTGTGTTCGCGCGCGAGCAGGACGGCGTGCGCTGGTACCGCTGCGTGCGCTGCGACTCGTGGCTGCCGTTGCCGCCACCGGGCAACCCGGCGCGTGCCGAGCCGCCGCCGCGCGACGAGATCGAGCTGCCGCTCCGCGGGAAGGCGCTACGCGACAAGGTCGTGCTGCGCGCGATCGCGATCGACCGCGCCTTCCATTTCGTCGTCCTCGGCGCCGTCGCCGTCGCGATCGTCCTCGTCGCGGCGCACGAGCTCCGGCTGCGGGAGTTCATCTTCCGTGTCGTCAACGGCGTCGAGGGGACATCGGGCAATCCGACGTCCCAGACGCACGGGATCGTGCACACGGTCCTGCACGCGCTCGAGCTCCGGTCGTCGACCCTCTATCTCCTCGCCGCCGCAGCCGGCGGCTATGCCGTGCTCGAAGGCGTCGAAGCGGTCGGGCTCTGGTACCAGCGCCGGTGGGCCGAGTACCTGACCTTCCTCGCGGTCGTCGTGTTCCTGCCGTACGAGATCTGGGAGCTGAGCAAGTCGATCTCGGCGCTGAAGATCGCCGCGCTGGTGCTCAACGTCGTGATCGCCGTGTACCTGCTGCTCGCCAAGCGGCTCTTCGGGTTGCGCGGCGGCGCCGACGCGGAGGCACGGGAGCGCCTCCGCGACCAGGGCTGGTCAGCGCTCGAGGAGACGACGCCGTAGGAAGTCTCGCTCGACCTCGGACGGCGCCAGGTCGAGCGCACGCCGGTACGCCTCGTCCGCAGGCTCGCCGAGGCGTCGCAGAAGGTCGGCGCGTGTCGCATGGAAGAGGTAGTAGTCGTCGAGTCCGTCGATCGCCTGCACGAGCTCGAGACCGCGCTCGGGCCCTTCCGCCATGGCGACGGCGACGGCGCGGTTGAGATCGACGACGGGCGAGCGCTGCCACGCAGCGAGCCGGTCGTAGAGCTGCGCGATCTGCGGCCAGTCGGTTTCGTCCTCTGCGTGGAGCGACGCGATCGCCGCCTGCACCTGGTACGGGCCGGGCGCCCGCAGTGCGAGCGCGCGCTCGAGGGCGCGGCGGCCCTGCTCGATCTCCGGCCGGTCCCACAGCTTGCGCTCCTGATCCTCCAGCAGCACGAGCGCACCGTCGCGCATGCGCGCATCCCGCCGTGCGTCCTGGAAGAGCACCAGCGCGTGCAGGCCGTGCACCTCCGCCTCGTCCGGCATCAGCGTCGCGAGCAGGAGCGCGAGCCGCAGCGCCTCGGCGCAGAGCTCCTGCCGCACGGGCGGGCCGTAGCCGGCGTTGAAGACGAGGTAGATCGTCGCGAGCACGGCGCGTAGGCGATCGGGCAGCACGTGCTCGGGCGGGACTGCGATCGGGATGCCGGCGTCGCGGATCTTCCGCTTCGCGCGGACGAGCCGCTGCGCGAGCGTCGGCTCCGGGACGAGGAATGCACGCGCGATCTCCGGCGTCGTGAGGCGGCCGACGAGGCTGAGCGTGAGTGCGACCTGGGCGTCCGTCGCGAGTGCCGGGTGGCAGCACGCGAAGATCAGCTCGAGACGCTCGTCCTTGACCACCGAGTCCTCCTGCTCCGGCAGCTGCTCCACGCGTGCGAGCAGCTGCGTCTTGTCCGCGAGCGTCCGCTCGCGGCGAATGCGGTCGATCGCGCGGTTGCGGGCGACGGCGACGAGCCAGCCCGCCGGGTTCGCCGGCGCGCCGTCCCGCGGCCATCGCTCGAGCGCGGCCGCGCACGCCTCCTGGAGAGCGTCCTCGGCGAGATCGACGTCGCCGAGGACGCTGATGAGGGTGGCGAGAACGCGGCCGCGCTCCTCACGAAAGACGGCTTCGATCACCGTTCGACGAGCGGCCTCACCTCGACGGCGCCGCCCAGGCGCGCCGCCGGGACGCGCGCGGCGACGTCGAGCGCCGCGTCGAGGTCCTCCGCCTCCAGCAGGAAGTAGCCGCCGAGCACCTCCTTCGTCTCCGCGAGGGGGCCGTCGGTCGTGACGGTGCCGCCGCTCTCGACGCGCACCGTGGTGGCCGTCGCCACCGGCTGGAGCTCCGCGCCCCCGACCGTCTCCGCCAGCTCGGCGATCGCCATGTACTCGGCGGTGATTGCAGGATCGGACCGTGTCTCGTCCGGCGTGTAGATGAGCAGCATGTACTTCATCGCTCGACCACCGGCCGGACCTCGACGGTGCCGCCCATGCGCGCGGACGGGATGCGGGCGGCGATCTCCTCCGCCTCCGCCTGCGAGTCGGCGTCGACGAGATAGAAGCCGCCGAGCACCTCCTTCGTCTCGGCGAAAGGGCCGTCCGTGACGAGCGGCGAGCCGTTGTGCACGCGGACGCTCCGGGCCGTGTCGACCGGCTGCAGCTGGGCGCCGCCCTTCGTCGACGCCAGCTGTGCGATCGCGCCGTACTCCTCGTACAGCTTCGGATAGTCCTCCGCCGGAACCTTCGCCCAGACGCCGGGGTCGTCGTAGATGAGCAGGACGTACTGCATCTGCTGCCTCCTTCGAGGTCGTTGTCGACTCTACGACGAACGGGCTACGCCGATTTCGACATTCTCGTCAGCAGGGTCAGCGCGCCGGCCTTGTCGAGGTATTCGTTGAGGTTGCCGCATTTCGGGCTCTGCACACAGGACGGGCAGCCGCGTTCGCACGGACAGCCCTCGAGCAGCCGGGCGGTGTCGGCTACCCAGCCCTCGAACTGGTCGAAGCCGCGCTCGGCGATGCCGACGCCGCCGGCGTGGCCGTCGTAGACGAAGACGGTCGGTGCGCCGGTATCGGCGTGGACGTTCGTCGAGAGCCCGCCGATGTCCCAGCGGTCGCACATCGCCCAGAGCGGGAGGAGCGCGATCATCGAGTGCTCGGCGGCGTGCAGCGACGAGAGGAGGAGCGGCATCGTCTCGAGCCCCGCGAGCTGCGCCGCCGTCGGCACGTACCAGACCGCTTCGGTGTCGAACGTCGTCGGTGGGAGGTCGAGCGGGATCGTCGCGATCGTCGACTGGTCGCGGATCTGCTTCTGCTGATACGCGACGACCTGCTCCGTCACCGACACCCGGCCGAACGTGAGCTGCAGACCGCAGCGCCGCTCGACGCGCAGCGGCTCCTCCACGTCGGTCGAGGTCTCCTTCTTCGCCTGCGTGTACCAGTCGCCCGCGAACGGCTCGACGACGGCATGTCGCGCCGTGAGGTCGAGCTCGCGGACGAGCCACTGGTCGCCGAGATGGAGGTAGACGGCACCCTCGTGCACCGTCGAGTACGCCCGTTCACACTCGACGATCCCGAGTACCGAGCCAGTGCTCGCGTCGACGACGGTGAAGGAGTCGGCGGTCGCCGAGCGGAGCGCGGTTCGCGCCGCGGGGGAGTCCTTGCCGGCCCAGACCCAGCCGTGTCTCGTCGGCTGCAGCTCCGGGACGTGCGGCGCACGTTCGAGCGCGGCAGCGCCGAGGGTGGCGCGGTCGGCGTCGTCGATCGGCGCCTCGAAGGCCGCCGCCGCGACGTGGGCGTCGAGCACCCGCGGATTCGCGTGGTCGAGGATCGCCGCCTCGACGCGGCGGCCGAGCAGCGACTCGGGGTCGCGCATGAAGTACTGGTCGAGCGCGTCCTCGGAGGCGATCAGCACCGCGAGCCCGTGCCCGCGGCGGCCGGCTCGTCCCCACTGCTGCCGCAGGCTCGCCACCGTGCCCGGGAAGCCGACCGAGATCGAGCAGTCGAGCAGGCCGATGTCGATGCCGAGCTCGAGCGCGTCCGTCGCCGTGACGCCGAGGAGCTCGCCGCCGACGAGGCGCCGCTCGATCTCACGCCGCTGCTGCGGCGTGTAGCCCGCGCGATACGGCGCGAGCCGCTGTCGCGTCTCCGCGTCGAGGCGCTCGCCGGTCATCCGGTGGATGAGCTCGACAGCTTTCCGTGACTTTGCGAAGCAGATGGTGCGCAGGCCGCGCTGCACGAGCTGCGACAGGAGCAGCGACGCCTCGCCGAGCGTGCTCGCGCGCAGGCCGAGCTCGGCGTCGAGCAGCGGCGGGTTCCAGAGGGCGAGCGTGCGCTCCGCGCGCGGAGCCGCGTCGCCGGAGATCACGGTCGCCTCGACACCGAGCAGCGACTGCGCGAGCTCGCCGGGGTTGGCGATCGTCGCCGAGGCGAGCAGGAACTGCGGCTCGGAGCCGTACACGCGCGCGAGCCGCCGCAAGCGGCGGAGCACGTTCGCGACATGCGATCCGAACACGCCGCGGTAGACATGCGCCTCGTCGACGACGACGTAGCGCAGGTTGTGCAGCACGTCGGCCCAGAGGTCGTGACGCGGCAGGATGCCGACGTGCAGCATGTCGGGGTTCGTGAGGATCGCGTTCGCCCACTTCCGGATCTGTCGGCGTCGTTCCTGCGGCGTGTCGCCGTCGTAGATCGCGGAGCGGACGCGCGGCACCGCGAGCTCGCCGAGCGCGCGTGCCTGATCCTGGGCGAGCGCCTTCGTCGGGTAGAGGTAGAGCGCGCGGTTCTTCGGCTCACGTGCGAGCGCGTCGAGCACGGGGAGGTTGAATGCGAGCGTCTTTCCCGATGCGGTGCCCGTCGTGACGATCAGATGCTCGCCGCGCTGCGCGGCCTCCCACGCCTCGCGCTGGTGCGCGTAGAGCGCCTCGACCCCGACGTCGAACGCCAGGCCGCCAGGGAGCGTCGCGAGCCGCGCCTCGCGGGCCGGCTCGGTCGTCCGGTACGCCAGCTCCTCGCCGGCCAGCAGGTCGTCCCACGTCACTCCTGCATGAAAGCGGCGCCGGTGCGGTCGACGCGGATGATGCGGGCCGCGTCGACTCCCCGCAGGTCGGCGTCCGCCGGCGCCACCGCGGCGTCGTAGTGGCCGCTCGGCGCGTGGACGATCTCGCCGGTCCGCTCGAGTGCGCGCGGATCGTCGTCGAAGACCTCCACGTCGAACCCGGCGAGCCGGAGCGGCGTCGCGTGAATGCCCGCGAACGCGACCTCGAGCACCCGCTGCGGCGGCTCGCCGAGCAGGTCGAGGATCCGGGGAGTGGCACTGGCGGCGAGCGCGGGCGGCAGCCTCACCGCCGGAGTGTGGCAACCGCCCAGCCGCCCGCGACGGCGGCGACTGCGACGAGGAGCAGCGAGAGCGGCCACGGGCCGGGCGCCACCTGTTGGATACCGAGGAGACCGAGGCCCGCGAGCACGCGCACCTGCCCAATTGTGGGCACCTATCCTGACGGCACTGATTGCGCGCGCCCTCACCATCGCCACCTCCGATTCCGGCGGCGGAGCCGGGATCCAGGCCGACCTGAAGGCGTTCGCGGCGGCCGGCGTCCACGGCTCGAGCGCGCTCGTCGCGCTGACCGCGCAGAACACCGTTGGCGTCACCGCGATCCACGAGCTGCCGTCCGACTTCATCGTCGCTCAGCTCGACGCGATCTTCGACGACATCGGCGTCGACGCGGCGAAGACCGGGATGCTCTTCTCGCGCGAGATCATCGAGACGGTCGCGGCCTATCTGGAGCCACGGCAGGTGCCGCTCGTCGTCGATCCGGTCATGGTTGCCAGCTCCGGCGCCTTGCTCCTCGAGGACGACGCCGTCGACGCCTTGACGGGGCGCCTGTTCCCCCTCGCGAGCGTCGTCACGCCGAACCTCATGGAGGCGCGCGCGCTCGTCGGAGAGGGCACCCGCGTCGAGCTGGCGGAGCGGCTCGTCGGGCTCGGTGCGGCTGCCGCGATCGTCACCGGCGGCCACGGCGACGACGCGGTCGACCACCTGTTCGACGGCGAGGCGCACCTCGAGATCCCCGTCGAGCGCCACGACGTCGCCGCGACGCACGGCGCCGGCTGCACGCACTCGGCGACACTCGCGGCGTTGTTGGCGCGCGGCCTGTCGCTCGAGGATGCGGCTCGCGGGGCTGCACGCGCTGCGTCCCGGGCCGTGGCGCACGGGCTCGTCGAGATCGGGGCAGGCGATGGGCCGGTGAACGTCCTGTGATCTCTCCCGGCGCGACCCTGCGCACGATCCGCTCGCGCAAGCCGCTCGTCCACAACATCACCAACTACGTCGTGATGAACGAGACCGCGAACGCGACGCTCGCGCTCGGCGCGCTGCCGGTGATGGCGCACGCGAGCGAGGAGGTGGAGGAGATGGCGCGGCTCGCGTCCGCACTCGTGCTCAACATCGGAACGCTGTCGCCGCACTGGATCGAGGCGATGCTCCTCGCGGGTACCGCCGCGACGACACGGCGCACTCCGATCGTGCTCGACCCGGTCGGAGCCGGGGCTACGGAGTTCCGGACGCGTACCGCGCATCGGATCCTCGACGCCGTCGGCGTGACCGTCGTGCGCGGGAATGCAGGCGAGGTGGCGACGCTCGTCGGAGCGCACGCGGAGGTGCGGGGCGTCGAGTCGATCGTCGCCGGTCTGGAGCCGCCGGAGCTCGCGCGTACGGCCGCGCGGCGGCTCGGCGTCGTCGCGTCGGTCACGGGCCCCGTCGACCACGTCAGCGACGGCGATCGGGTGCTCGCGGTTGCGAACGGTCACGAGCTGCTCGCGACCGTCACCGGCACCGGCTGCATGTCGTCTGCGCTGACCGGCTGCTTCCTCGCCGCGAAGCCCGGTGAGCCCGTCGAGGCGGCGGCGGAGGCACTCGCCGCCTTCGGCGTCGCAGCCGAGGACGCGGCGCGCGGCGCCGACGGTCCTGGCACGTTCCACGCGCGGCTGTACGACGGCCTCTACGCCCTCGACCCGGAGACCCTCGACGACCGGGCTCGAATCGAGCAGCTGTGAGCGAGCGTCGGCCTTCGACAGGAGGAGCTCGCCAGGGAGCGAGAGCGGGCATGACGGAGTTCGAGCTGCTCGCGGAGCTCGAGCGGCGCGGGCTCGTCGTCGGCGTGGAGCACGACGCTGCGGTTGTCGGCGGGCTCGTCGTCACGCAGGACACGCTCGTCGAAGGCGTGCACTTCCGGTTCGACCTCTTCGACCTCCGCGAGCTCGGCTACCGCGCCGCCGCCGTCAACATCAGCGATCTCGCCGCGTCCGGTGCCGAGCCGCTCGCGCTGCTCGTCAGCCTTGCCGCCCCCGAGCTCGAGGGGGCGGTCGAGCTGTACGAGGGCGTCGCCGAGGCGGGGGTCCCCGTGTGCGGCGGCGACACGACGCAGGCCACCGAGCTCGTGCTCACCGTGACCGCGCTCGGTCGCAGCGAACGCATCCCCGGCCGCTCGGGTGCGCGTCCCGGCGACCTCGTCGTCGTCACGGGCGCGCTCGGTGCCACGGCGGTCGGCTTTCGGGAGGGACGGCTGCCGCGACCGCCGTCGCGCGTCGCGGAGGGAAAGCGGCTCGCGCAGGTCGCGACGGCGATGCTCGACATCTCGGACGGGCTCGGCCCCGATGCCGGCCACATCGCCGCGCGCTCCGGCGTTCGCATCGCACTCGACCTCGACGCCGTGCCGCTGGCGCCCGGTGCCACGCTCGCCGACCTCGCGTTCGGCGAGGACTACGAGCTGCTCGCGACGACGCAGGATCCGCTCGACTTCACGGTCGTCGGGCGGGTCGAGGAAGGCTCAGGCGTCACGCCCGAGCTGGGCGGCTGGGAGCATTTCTCCCAGCCATGACTCGAAGTAGGCGAGCGGCCGGACGCCGATGACGGTGCCGCGGGGCTCGCCGTCGACGAGCAGGACGACGGTCGGGAGCGAGAGGACGTCGTAGCGGGCGGCGGTGTCCGGATCCTCGTCGGCGTTGATCCGCTCCACCGCAATGCGGCCGGCGAGCTCGTCCAGCACCGGCTCGAGCGCTTTGCACGGCTTGCACCACGGCGCCCAGAACTCGAGGAGGACGGCGTCGCTCACCGGACGGTCACCCGCAGGAGCGGCACCTTGACGACGGCCTCGAGGAAGATCGCGCGGCTCATCTTCGACGTTCCCTCGGTCCGGTCCGCGAAGACGATCGGCAGCTCGACCACGCGAAAGCCGCGCCGCACGGCGCGGTACGTCAGCTCGATCTGGAACGCGTAGCCCTTCGAGTGGATGGCGTCGAGGTCGATCGTCTCGAGCACGGCGCGCCGGAAGCACTTGAAACCGCCCGTCAGGTCCCGCACACCGAGACCGAGGACGATGCGGGCGTAGAACGAGCCGCCCCACGAGACAATGCGTCTCAGCAGGCCCCAGTCGCGCGTGCCGCCGCCCGCGACGTAGCGCGACCCGAGCGCGATGTCGGCGCCGTTCTCGCAGGCTGCGATCAGGCGCGGCACGTCGGCGGGATCGTGCGAGAAGTCGCAGTCCATCTCGAGCACGAGATCGGCGTCCGTCTGCAGCGCGCGGCGGAACGCCGCGAGGTAGGCCGGCCCCAGCCCCTCCTTCTGCGGCCGGTGGAGGACATCGACGTAGGCGAGCTCCTGCGCGAGCCGGTCGGCGATCTCCCCGGTCCCGTCCGGCGAGTTGTCGTCAGCGACCAGCACCCTCACACCGTGTGCGCCGAGCGCGCGAACCATCTTTTCGAGGTTTTCGCGCTCGTTGTACGTCGGCAGGCAAACCGTCGCTTTCACCCGGATGAGGCTACATATGATCGACCGAAGTGGCTGCCCAGCTGCCGAAGAACGCCGACCTCGCCGAGCAGTTCGACCTGCTCGCCGACCTGCTCGAGCTGGAAGGCGCGGAGTCGTTCCGCGTCCTCGCATACCGACGCGCGGCGACGCGCATGCGCGAGACCTCCGGCTCGATCGCCGAGCTCGCGCTGAGCGGGCGCGCGAAGGAGCTGCAGGGGATCGGCAAGACCATCGAGGAGAAGATCGTCCAGATCGTCGAGACCGGCACGATCGAGGCGCTCGCGAAGAAGCGCGGCAACGTCCCCGAGGGCGTCGTCCAGTTCATGCGGCTGCCGGGGCTCGGCCCGAAGACCGCCTCGCGCATCTGGCGCGAGCTGGGGGTGACGACCATCGACGAGCTGCGCCAGGCGGCAGAGGCGCAGCGGCTGCGCGGCCTCGCGGGCCTCGGCGCGAAGAGCGAGGAGAAGATCCTCAAGGCCCTCGACTTCAAGGCGGTGAATCCCGACGAGGACCGCCGGCTGCTCGGGCAGGGGCTGCCCGCCGTGCTCGCCGTCGTGGAGGTGCTGCGCGAGCATCCGGCGGCCGTGCACGTCTGCGAGGCGGGCTCGGTGCGGCGGCGCAAGGAGACGTTCAAGGATCTCGACGTCGTCGCGACGGCAACCGATCCGCGCGAGCTCACCGAGTACTTCACGAAGCTGCGATGGGTGGCCGACGTGGCCGCGCACGGCGACACGAAGGCGACCGTGCTGTCGAACGACGGGCTGCGCTTCGACCTCCGTGTCGTCCCTGCGGAGTCGTACGGCAATCTCCTGCAGCACTTCACGGGCTCGAAGGAGCACAACGTCGCGATGCGCGAGGATGCAGTTCGCCGCGGCCTCTCCATCTCCGAGTACGGCGTGGCGACGGTCGAGACGGGCGAGACCTTCAAGACCGAGGACGAGGAGGAGCTGTACGACTTCCTCGGCTACCAGTGGGTGCCGCCCGAGCTGCGCGAGAACGCCGGCGAGCTCGACGCCGCGCGGCGGGGCGAGCTGCCCGACCTCGTCGAGCTGCGCGACGTGCGCGGCGACCTCCATACGCACACGCACTGGTCGGCGGACGGGAAGAGCACGCTCGAGGAGATGGTCGCCGCGGCCGCCGCGCGCGGCTACGAGTACTACGCGATCACCGATCACTCGCACTACATGCGCGAGGGGAAGCTCGCGCGGCAGCTCGAGGAGATCGACGCGCTGCGGGACCGGTTCCCGAAGCTCCGCATCCTCGCCGGCGTCGAGGCGAACATCCGCGCGAACGGCGAGGTCGACGTGCCGGAGGACGAGCTCGCGCAGCTCGACTGGGTCGTCGCGTCTGTGCACCAGGCGCCGGACTCGCGGCCGACCGAGCGCGTGCTCGACGCGATGGACAATCCGTACGTCGACGTCATCGGCCACCTCACGGGCCGGCGGATCCGGACGCGGGGGCCGCGCGACGTCGACGTCGAGCGCGTGATCGAGAAGGCGTTGGAGACCGGGGTCTTCCTCGAGATCAACGGCCAGCCCGACCGCCTCGACCTTCGCGACGTGCATGCGCGGGCCGCGAAGGAGGCGGGGTTGAAGCTCGTCCTCGACTCTGACGCGCACGAGGTGCGCTCGCAGTCGTACGTCGAGCTCGCGGTGTCGCAGGCGCGCCGCGGCTGGCTGACGAAGCACGACGTCGCCAACACGCGCACGTGGAAACAGCTCGAGAAGCTGCGGCGGACGCGCCCGTGAGCTTTCGTGACGACGGGTACGCCGCGGTCGACTGGGCCGCGCGCTACCTCGAGACGGTCGGCGACCTGCCGGTGCTCGCGCAGGTCGCGCCGGGCGACCTGTCCGCGAAGCTGGCGGCGTCGCCGCCGGAGGAGGGCGTGCCGTTCGCGGCCGTGCTCCACGACATGGACGAGCTGATCCTCCCGGCGTTGACGCACTGGCAGCACCCGCGCTTCTTCGCCTACTTCGCGGTGACGGCGTCGGAGCCCGGCATCCTCGCGGAGCTCCTGTCCGCCGCGACGAACCAGGTCGCCCTCCACTGGCGCGCGTCGCCCGCGTCGACCGAGCTGGAGCTGCGCGTCGTCGACTGGGTGCGGCAGCTGCTCGGCCTGCCCGACGGCTGGCACGGGCACATCGAGGACACCGCCTCGACCTCGACGCTCGCCGCGCTCATCGCCGCGCGCTACGTCACGCAGCGGAAGGTCGTCGTCTGCTCGGAGCACGCGCACTCCTCGGTCGAGAAAGCGGCGCGCATGCTCGGGCTCGAGCTGCGCAAGGTCCAGGTCGACGACGAGCTGCGCATGCGCACGGACGTGCCGCTCGACGACGTCGCGTGTGTCGTCGCGACGGCCGGCACCACGTCGTTCGCGTCCGTCGATCCCGTGCGGGCGCTCGCGGAACGGGCCAGGGCCGCAGGCGCCTGGCTCCACGTCGACGCCGCCTACGCCGGCAGCGCCTGGATCTGCGATGAAGAGCGGTGGTCGCAGGACGGCGTCGAACTCGCGGACTCGCTCGTCGTCAACCCGCACAAGTGGTTGATGCTGCCGATGGACTGCTCGCTGCTCTGGACGGCGAGGCCGGAGGAGTTCCGGACGGCCTTCTCGCTCGTGCCGGAGTACCTACGGACGCCGGAGGACGTCTACGCGTTGTCGGAGTACGGCCCGGCGCTTGGCCGCCGCTTCCGCTCGCTCAAGCTCTGGGCGGTGCTTCGCTGCTTCGGCGCCGAACGGCTGCGTGCGATCCAGCGCGAGCACATCGGCCTCGCGCGGCTCTTCGCGTCCCTGGTCGAGGAGAGCGACGACTGGGAGCTCGTCGCGCCGCAGCGGTTCTCGCTCGTCGTCTTCCGGAAGCGCGGGAGCGACGAGGAGAACGAGGAGATCGTCGAGCGCGCGAATCGCAGCGGCGAGATCTTCCTCTCACACACAAAACTGGGCGGTCGCTACGTGATCCGGCTGGCGATCGGGAATGCGCGCACGACCGAAGCGGACGTGCGCCGGGCATGGGAGGTGCTGAATCGATGATCGTGACGACGATGAACGACATCCCCGGCTACGAGATCGACGAGGTCTTCGGCGAGGTGATGGGCCTGACCGTGCGCTCGCGGAACATCGGCTCGCAGATCGGCGCGCAGCTGAAGTCGATCATCGGCGGCGAGCTGAAGGGGATGACGACGGCGCTGATCGACAGCCGCCAGCAGGTGATGGAGCGGATGGTCCAGGAGGCCGAGTCGAAGGGCGCGAACGCCATCGTCGCCATGCGGTTCGACACGTCCGAGATGGGGGCGCAGTGGACCGAGATCTGCGCGTACGGCACGGCGGTGCGCGCGCACAAGGCGTGATCCGCGAGTCCGGCCGCGACGAGGCGGAACGCCACTTCGAGATCCAGCGCGAGGCCTCGCTCGCGGGGCTCGCGCACGTCTACGGCAACGAGCCGTTCCCGGACGACGCGGTCCGCGCCCGCTGGCAGACGTTTCCGGGGACGGTGCTCGTCGCCGAGCGGGAGGGCGCGATCGTGGGGGTCGCCGGTCTGGAAGGCGAGTGGCTCCACGGGTTCTATGTCGTCCCGGCCTACTGGGGCTCGGGCGTCGCCGACGAGCTCCACGCGGCCGCGGTGGAGCGCGGCATCCGCCGCCTCTGGTGCCTCGCGGAGAACGGGCGCGCGCGACGGTTCTACGAGAAGCGCGGCTGGACGCTCGACGGCGAGACACGGGTCGTCGAGTACCCGCCGCATCCGCTCGACGTCGGCTACTCGCGAAGCGACTGAAGGGCGGCGTCGTGTAGCGCGACGCGGTAGCGCCAAAAGGCGCGGCCCGTCGCGAGCAGGATCTCCCGTAGCGGTCCGGCGAGCTCGTCGAGCGTGCCCCAGCGGGCAGCCGCGATCTCGCCGGGATCGTCCGGTGAGAGCTCCGCGTCCGGCGTACGCGCGAGGACGACGTGCGTGCGCCACCGCAGCTCGCGGACGCCGTTCCGGAAGATCGCGTCGGCCTCGACGAGATAGCGCTCGAGCGAGACACGGAGGCCGGTCTCCTCGAGCGCCTCGCGGACGGCGCCGCTCGTCGGGTCCTCGTCCGGCTTGATGCCGCCGCCGGGCGGTCGCCAGACGTCGAGGGCGAAATGCGGCTTGCGGATCAGCGCGATGCGCTCCTGCGGGTCGAGGATGAACAGCGTCACGTCGTGGAAGCGGTTCGGGTTGTACGTGGCGACGCTCCACTCGGCGTCGCTGATCTCGCCTTCCCACGCGAGTGCGGCAGGCTCGCCGTACCGCTCGCGGAGCAGCTCAGAGACGGCGGAGGACATCGAGGAACTCGCGAGGGCTCTCGACGACGAGCTCCGCGTACTCGGCGAGCACGCGTGGCGACTCGGGCGCCAGCACGGCGACGCGGACGCGGTGCTCGAGGTCCTCGACCGCGCGGAACGCATCGAGATCGGTCGTGTCGTCGCCGGCGACGAGCGCCCGCCCGAGCCCCGCGCCGTCGAGCAGGCTGCGGACAGCGGTGCCCTTGTTCGAACCCACGGGCGGCAGCACCTCGAGGACCTTCCGCCCGAAGCGGGCGACGAGGCCGTCGTCGCGGGCCCGGTCGGCCAGCTCCTCGAGCTCGAGCACCGCCGCGCGCTCGTCGGCCCGGTCGCGGAAGTGAAACGCGACCGAGAGCCCCTTCAGCTCCGTCTCGCGCTGCGGCCACGGCGCCTCGGCCGCGAACTCGACGATCTGGTGCCGCCAGCGCTCGGCGTTCCGGTCGAGCTCGAGGCCGTGCGACCCGACATAGACGAGGCCGTCGACGGCCACGCGCTGCCGCACGTCCGTGCCCGCTCGGCCGCTGACGACGGCGACGAGCCCGTAGCGGGCGTTGAGGCGACGGAGCTCCGCACGCGTCTCCTCCGGAGGATATGCGTCCTCCGGACGGTGGACGATCGGTGCGAGGACGCCGTCGAAATCGAGGAAGATCGCGGACTCGGCGGGCGCTGTCGTGACGGCTTCGAGCGCCACGTTCGTAGCATAGGCAGCCTTGGCCTACGTTCTGATCGGGCTCGTCGCGGGATTCTTCAGTGCGCTGTTCGGCGTCGGTGGCGGAATCGTGATCGTTCCGGCGCTGCTGCTCGTCGTGAAGTGGGACCTCCGGAGCGCGTCTGCGACCTCGCTCGCGGCGATCGGCATCACCGCCACGGCGGGCGTCATCACCTATGTCGTCCACGGCGAGGTGGAGCCGCTCTACGCGATGCTGCTCGGGGTTCCCGCCGCCGCGGGATCGTTCAGCGGGTCGACGCTGCAGCAGCGGCTGCCGATCCGCACGTTGTCGTTCCTCTTCGCGGCGCTGCTCGTCGCGATCGCCATCGACATGCTCCTGAAATGATCTACGCCTTGGCTGCCGTGCTCGGGGTCGTCGCCGGCGTGCTCGCCGGTCTGTTCGGCGTCGGCGGCGGCATCCTCTTCGTCCCGACGCTCACCTGGCTCGGACTCTCGCAGCTCCATGCGGAGGCGACCTCGCTGCTCGCGATCATCCCGACCGTCATCGTCGGCGTGTGGCGGCATCACGAGTACGGGAACGTCCGCTGGCGGCCTGCGCTCGTGATCGGCCTCGCGTCCGTCGGCGCGACGGTGGGCGGCGCGCAGCTCGCCGAATCGCTGCCCGAATCGACGCTGCGAAAACTGTTCGCCGTCCTGCTTCTGTTCACTGCCGCCCAGATCGCGTGGCGGGCGCGCAGCCGGCGGGCATAATCCGAGGATGCCCGACCTCGACGACCTCTGGATCCCGCTCGTCGACGAGCCGATCGGCTCGATCGTCCAGCAGATCCAGGACGAGAACCCCGACATCGCGAGGCTGATCGAGTCGCCGCACCGGATCCTCGCCTTCCGGACCTTCGCGTACATCCGGACGGGGCTCCTCCTCGGGCAGCTCCTCTTCGACAACGACGTGCCCGCCTACGACGGCTCCGAGAGCTGGGTCGACGCGCTGCTGCGGAGCCCGGAGCACCACGAGACGCTGACCCGCGAGCTGCGGGCGGTCGCGGAGGAGATCGCCGGCGACCCGAAGTACGCCGACGACGAGCCGCTCGGGCCGGACGACGAGGCTCGCGAGCGGTTCCGGGTCTTCGCGCGTGAGCGGCTCGGGCAGCAGTAACCGGCTGACGCACGGGGAATAATGGGGGGCCCGGTGCGTACGACCCTGCCCGTCCTCCTCGCCGTCGCCGCCGTGCTCGCGGTCGGCGCCGGCGACACCTCTGCCGACCGGTCGGCCGGTGCGACCGCGCGCGCGTGGGCGATCAAGGTGATCGTTCCCGGCCAGGACGGCGCATCGACGCGCGTGTCGGCGGCGCCGCCCGACGCCGTCGCGTTCGACGGCGCATTCGCGTATCCGACCGACGGGTCGATCGTCAACGCAAGCTCGGTGACGACGAGCGTCTCCGCGACGAGCGGGACGCAGGCCCGCGCCGGCGCGACGTCGCAGGTGACGAGCATCTCGGTCTTCAACGGCGAGATCACCGCGTCGCAGGTGACCGGCGAGACGCACGCCGTCGCGTCGAGCGCCGACGCGACCGGCGACATGGGCGTGAGCGCGCTGACCAATCTCGTCGTGCTCGGACAGCCGGTGACGCCGACGCCGAATCTGCGCGTGCCGCTCGGCGACTGGGGGAACGCGATCGTCCTCGAGCAGACGGGGCAGCGCGTCGACCAGCCGACGCCCGGCTACCACGACTTCGTCACGGCGCTCGACATCGTCCTCACCGCCGATCACGGCGGTCTGCCCGCGCAGAGCGAGATCCAGATCGGCTACGCGGAGGCGAATGCACAGGCGAGCGAGGCGCCGCCGCCGCCCACCGCGCCGTCGACGCCGACGACCACGACGAAGAAGCCGACCGGATCGAAGGGCGGCCTACCGGTCGAGAGCAAGCCGCTGAAGATCCACCCGGACTTGACGCAGGGCGGCTACGTCTTCCCGGTCTACGGCACCGTCGCCTTCGGCGACACCTACGGGGCGGAGCGCGGTGACGTCTCGGGCGGCTGGCATCACGGCGACGACATCTTCGCGCCGCTCGGCACGCCGATCCTCGCCGTCGCGCACGGCACCGTCTTCTCCGTCGGCTGGAACAAGGTCGGCGGCTGGCGGCTCTGGCTGCGCGACGACTCGGGCAACGAGTTCTACTACGCGCACCTCTCCGCGTACTCGCCGTTCGCGGTCAACGGCGCGATCGTCGATGCGGGCGACGTGCTCGGCTTCGTCGGCGACACCGGCGACGCCCAGGGCACGCCCGATCATCTCCACTTCGAGGTGCACCCGGTCGGGCTGCTCGGGCTCGGCTACGACGGGGCGGTCGACCCGACGCCCTACCTCGACAGCTGGAAGCGGCTGCAGGATCTCCAGTTCGACACGCTGCCCGGCTGGGTGCCGCGGTCGTCGGCGAATGCGCCGAAGGCGGGTGCGATTCTCCTGCAGAGCACCGACATCTCGTCCGCGAGCGGTCTCGACCCCGGCGCGCTCGAGCGTGCGCTGACGGGCGGGCGCGGGGGCGGGTAGAACACCCGCCCGCCACGACCTGGGCCTAGCCTCCGTTCGAGCTGTTCCCGCCCTGATACGTGAAGTCGTCGTCGCCGCCGAACAGGCGGTTCGACAGCCACTCGCGCGTCTGCGGCCCTGTGAGCGGATTGAAGAGGACGCCGAGCGCGATGCCGACGAACAGCAGCGTGCTGTTGCGTCCGGAATGCTCGTTCTTTCCTTGCACGCGGCCCGCCGCTTCGCGCAGCTCTGCGATCACCGACTTCAACTCGTCCTGGATGTCCTTGTCGGTGGCGACGCGCGACGCGAGCCCCGTGACCTTCCGCGGCCCCATCAACTGCTCGTAGATCGTGCGTGCAGACTCGTACGCGTTCCGCACGTTCTCGCGCAGGTCCTCGTCGTGGAGCGCGCGATCGAAATACGGTTTGACAGTGCTGGCCGCGTCCGAGACCTTGTCCTTCGTCTTGGCCATTCTCCGTGGTTCCTTTCGTTTGCTGGCGAGGGCGGTGTTCCCCCTCGCAGTCCTTTTCATTCTCGCAGCTTGCGGCGGGTCGAAGCGGCAGGAGACGCCCCCCACGATCGGCGTCCGCGGGGAGGGCTTCACCGTCCAGGTGCCCCAGGGCTGGAAGGTCACGCGGCCGCCCACGGGCGTCGCGGCCAGGCGCGGCGCCGGGCTCGTCTCGGTGAGCGTCTTTCCCCTGGTCAAGCCGTACGACCCGGCGAAGTTCGGGGCGGCCGCGAAGGAGCTCGACGGGGTGGCGGCGCGGCTCGCGAAGGAAGCCGGCACCACGCTCACGCAGAGCGAGACGGTCACGGTCGGGAACCGGAAGGTACGGGCGTACAGCTACGGCACGAGCCGGATCGCGTTCGTCCTCGTCGGCAAGCGGGAGTATCAGCTGTTCTGCGCGCACACGACGACCGCGTGCGACCTGCTGTTCAGCAGCTTCACGCTGGCGGGGCCGCAGGCGCTGCAGCTGTAGCCGCACCGGCCCCGTTCGACGAGAACGCGACGGCGAGGACGTCGTCGATCGAGTCGGCGAGGGTGAACTCCATCTCCTTCCTCGTCTCCGCCGGCAGCTCCTCGAGGTCGTGCTCGTTCTCGCTCGGCAGGATCACGCGCTTGAGCCCTGCCCGCTGCGCGGCGAGCACCTTCTCACGGACGCCGCCGATCGGCAGCACCTGGCCTGTGAGGGTGAGCTCGCCGGTCATGCCGACGTCCTCCGCCACCGGCGTGCCGCGGACGAGAGACGCGATCGCCGTCGCCATCGTCACGCCGGCCGACGGGCCGTCCTTCGGAACCGCTCCGGCCGGTACGTGGATGTGCACGTCGTGGTCGGCGAACCAGTCCGCCGGCAGCCCGAGCTCGTCGCTGTGCGAGCGCACCCAGGAGAGCGCCGCCTGGGCCGATTCCTGCATCACCTCGCCGAGCTGTCCCGTGATCGTCAGCTTGCCCCGACCCGGATACGCCTGCGCCTCGATGAAGAGGACGTCTCCGCCGGCTGCGGTGTACGCGAGCCCGGTCGCGACGCCTGCGTCCTTCGTACGGCGGCGCGCCTCGCCGGAGAACTTGCGCGGCCCGAGGAACGCGCGCGCCTTGCGCTCGTCGACCCGGATCTTGCCCTCGTGGCCCTCGGCGACCTTCCGCGCCGTCTTGCGGCAGAGGTCGGCGATGCGCCGCTCGAGGTTCCGCACGCCGGCCTCGCGCGTGTACTCGCGGATGACGAGACGGAGCGCGTTGTCGGAGATCGAGATCTTCTCGTCCGTCAGCCCGTGCGCCTCGATCTGCTTCGGCGTGAGGTAGCGCTTGGCGATGCCGAGCTTCTCGTCTTCGGTGTAGCCGGAGAGCCCGATCACGTCCATGCGGTCGAGCAGCGCGGGCGGAATCGTGTCGACCGTGTTCGCGGTACAGATGAAGAGCACCTTCGACAGGTCGAACGGCAGGTCGAGGTAATGGTCGCGGAACGCCTTGTTTTGCTCGGGATCGAGCACCTCGAGCATCGCGCTCGCCGGGTCGCCGCGGAAGTCGGAGCCCATCTTGTCGATCTCGTCGATCAGCAGGACCGGGTTCATCGACTCGGCGTCGCGGAGCGCGCGGATGATCGAGCCGGGCATCGCGCCGATGTAGGTGCGGCGGTGGCCGCGGATCTCCGCTTCGTCGCGGACGCCGCCGACCGAGAGCCGGCCGAACCTCCGCTCGAGCGTCTTCGAGATCGACTGGCCGAGGGACGTCTTGCCGACGCCGGGCGGGCCGACGAAGCAGAGGATCTGGCCGGAGGGGTCGTTGCGGAGCTTCGAGACGGCCAGGTGCTCGATGATCCGGTCCTTCACCTTCTCGAGGTCGTAGTGGTCGGCGTCGAGCACCTCGCGCGCGCGCTCGAGGTCGAGGTTGTCCTCCGTCGTCACGCCCCACGGAAGCGTCGCGATCCAGTCGAGGTAGGTGCGGATGACGCCGTACTCCGCCGCGGCGGACGGCAGGCGCTCGAGCCGCGAGAGCTCGCGGTCGGCCGCCTTCTTCACGTCCGCCGGGAGCGCCAGCGCATCGAGCCGCTGCCGCAGCTCGTTCGTCTCGGCCTGCTCCGGATCGCCCTCGCCCAGCTCCTCCTGGATCGCCTTCAGCTGCTGACGGAGGAAGAACTCGCGCTGGCCCTTCTCGAGCTCCAACTGAACCTGCGACTGGATCTTCGTCCCGAGCTCGAAGACCTCGAGCTCGCGGTTGAGGATGAGCGATACGTCGCGCAGCCGTTCCTCGACGCTGACGAGCTCGAGCAGCTTCTGCTTCTCCTCGGTCTTCAGCCGCAGCGTCGAGGCGACGAGGTGGCACAGCGCGCTCGGGTCGTCGACGTTCGCGGCGGCGACCTGCAACTCCTCGGGGAGGTAGGGGACGAGCCCGATGATCCGCGCGAAGAGGGACTGCACGTTGCGCGTCAGCGCCTCGACCTCCTTCGACTCCTCCAGCTGGTCGGGCAGCTCGACGAACTCGCCGACGAGGTACGGATCCTCGAGCACGCGCCGCTCGATGCGGACTCGCCGGATGCCCTGCACGAGGACTCGGAGCGTCCCGTCGGGGACGCGAATCATCTTGTGCACGACCGCCGCGGTTCCGACGTCGTATAGGTCGTCCCAGGCCGGCGTGTCCGGCTCCTCGTCGCGGACGGTGACGAGTGCCAGCAGCCGGTCACCTGCGACGACGTCGTCGATGAGCGTGATCGACCGCTCCTGCCCGATGGCGAGCGGCGTCATCGACTCGGGGAAGACGACGGTCTCCTTGAGCGGCAGGACGGGCAGCGTCGCCGGCAGCTCGTCGCCGAGCCGCTCCGCCTGCTCCTGCTCCTCCGAGGTGACGACGACCTGATACTCGGGGTCGGTCACGGTCCTTGCTCCCGCGCCGGCGACGCCGGCGCCTCCGCGTCAGGTGCTCCGTCGAGCCGACGCACCTCGATGTTCACCTTCTCCTCGCGCCGCTGCGGCGCGAGCGGCAGGTGCACCCTGAGCATCCCCTTGTCGTAGTTCGCGGTGACGTTCGTGGGATCGATGTCGACGCCGAGCTCGATGCGGCGCTGGAAGCTGCCGTACTCGATCTCCATCGCGAGGTAGTGCGCCCCCTCGACGCGCGGCCGTGTCCGCTCGCCGCTCACGGTCAACGCGCGCCCGGCGACTGCCACCTCGACCGAGGACGGCTCGACGCCGGGCAGCTCGACCACGACGTTGAGCGCCGGCGGGTCCTCCGTGCGGTAGCAGTCGGCCTGCGGCCGGTAGCCCTGGCGAAGGCCCGCCGAGAATCGCGGCACCTGCCACATGTCGGCGAACAGCTCTTGGATCTCGCCGGCGAGATCGTCGATGTCCCGTTTGCGCCCGGTCACGTTCTGCTCCTTTACCCGGAACGGATTACCGTGAAAGCATGGCACGGCTGGTTCGCGCCGCGCTTGCGGCACTCGGACTCGTCCTCTACACGTGGTTCGCCGCCGTGCGCAGCCTGCCGCGGGTCAGGAGGCGGAAGGCGGCGCGGCGCGGGCGATGACGGCCTCGGCCATCCGTTTCGTCGCCTCGTCCACCATCTCGCCGTCCAGCCGCAGCGCACCGTCGGTGGCGAGGATCCGCTCGGCCCGCTCGATCTCCTCGGTGCTCGGCGTGAAGACGTCGTGGAGGACGCCGAGCTGGCTCGGGTGGATCGCCCACTTGCCGTCGTAGCCGAAGGAGAGCGCCCGTTCGGCGGAGGCTCGAAGCGCCGCCTCGTCCTCGAGCGCCGCGTGCGGCCCGTCGATGCACTGGAGGCCGAACGCCCGTGCGGCGACTGCGATTCGCGCCAGCGCGTACTCGGACGCGCCGGCGCCGATCGTCAGCACCGGGACTCCGAGCGACGCCGCGAAGTCGCCGGGGCCGAACAGCAGCGCCTCGACGTGCGGCGACCGCGCGATCGCCTCGACGTTGACGAGGCCGAGCGTCGTCTCGATCTGCACCTCGAGCGGCAGCTCGGTGTGCAGGATCACCGCCTGGACGTCGTCCGGGGACTCCACCTTCGGGACGACGATCACGTCGGCGACGGCCGCAGCCGCCTCGATGTCCTCGATCGAGCCCTTGTTGACGCGCACCGCGAGCGTCCCGCGCGCCTTCGCTCGTGACAGATTCTCGCGAGCCCGTTCCTTGTCGGCTTGGGCCACGCCGTCCTCGAGGTCGACGACGACCTCGTCGGCGGGCAGCGTCGCGGCCTTCTCGAGCTTGCGCAGGTCCGACGCCGGAACCGCGAGACACGACCGACGCGGCCGCGATGGCATGCAGCAAACGCTAACGATTTCCTTGCCTCGCTCATATCTCGCGGGCGTACCGTCAGTGGCGTGAGATTGCTCGTCACCCTCACGGCCGGGCTGACGGTTGTGCTCCTCATCCTCCCAGTCCATCCGTAGCGTCCCGAGCTGCCGCGATTAGGCTTGCGCCCCGATGAAGGGCGTCATCCTCGCAGGCGGCTCGGGCACCCGGCTCCATCCGCTGACGCGGATCACGAACAAGCACCTGCTGCCCCTGTACGACCGCCCGATGGTCACATACGCGGTCGAGGCGCTCGTCCAGGCGGGGATCGACGAGCTGATGCTCGTCACGGGCGGGACGCACGCGGGCGAGTTCTTCCGCCTGCTCGGCAACGGCCACGAGTACGGGATCGACCGGCTCGCGTACGGCTATCAGGAGCAGGCGGGCGGGATCGCCGAGGCGCTCGGCCTCGCCCAGCGGTTCGTCGGCGGCGACAAGTCGTGCGTGCTGCTCGCGGACAACGTCTTCGAGCATTCGCTGCGTCCGATCGTCGAGAACTTCGAGCAGCAGGAGCACGGCGCCCGCATCGTGCTCTCACGCGTCGACGAGGAGGAGCATCTCCGCCATCTCGGCGTCGCCTCGATGGACGGGGACCGTGTCGCGCAGATCGTCGAGAAGCCGCTCGCGCCGCCGTCGAACTTCGCGGTCACCGGCGTGTACTTCTACGACGCACAGGTCTGGGACGTGCTGCCGACGCTCGAGCCGTCCGGGCGCGGCGAGCTCGAGATCACCGACGTCAACAACTGGTACGTGGGGCGCGGGGAGATGCAGGCGGACGTGGTCGACGGCTTCTGGGGCGATGCCGGCGAGTCGATCGACGCCTACTACGCGGTCAACGACTTCGTGCGCGGCCGGCGGTGAACGTCCGCCGGTTTCCGCTCAGGCGGCACGAGGACGACCGCGGCTGGTTCGCCGAGCTCGCGCGCGCGAGCGCGCTGCCGAAGCCGTTCGTCCAGGCGAACCTCTCGCATTCCCGGAAGGGCGTGATCCGCGGGCTTCATTACCACGAGCGAGGGCAGGACGACCTCTTCGTCTGCCTGTCCGGCATGGTGCGCATCGTCGTCCTCGACCGCGACAGCGGCGAGGTCTTCACCGAGGACATCGGCGACGACAATCCCGTCGCGGTGTACGTCCCCGGGACGCTCGCGCACGGCTACGAGGCGTTGAGCGATTGCCTCTTCGCGTACCTCGTGACCTCCGAGTACGACCCCGCCGACCCCGACGAGCACGGCGTCGCGTGGGACGACGAGCGCGTCAGGCATCTCTGGAGCACGTCATCGCCGACGCTCTCGGCACGCGACGCGTCGTCGTAACCGGCGCCGGCGGCCAGCTCGGCGCCGCGCTGCAGGAGACGTTTCCGGGGGCGCGGTGCCTGACCCGGCGCGACTGGGACGTGACGCTGCCCGCGCCGCCGGACCTGGGCGCTGTCGACCTCGTGCTGCACGCGGCGGCGTGGACCGACGTGGACGGGGCGGAGGCGAGCCCGCAGGAGGCGGCCGCGGTCAACATCGGCGGGACACAGCACGTCGCCGAGCTCGGCGCCCCGCTCGTCTACTTCTCGAGCGACTACGTCTTCGACGGGTCGAAGCGGGAGCCGTACCTCGAGTCCGACGCGCCGAATCCGCAGTCCGTGTACGGCCGGACGAAGCTGCACGGCGAGGCGGCGGCGGGCGAGGACGCGTGGATCGTGCGGTCGTCGTGGCTCTACGGCTGGACGAGCACGAACTTCGTCCGCACGATGCTGCGGCTCGGCGCCGCGCGCGACGAGGTCTCGGTCGTCGACGACCAGCGCGGCTGCCCGACGTACGTCGGGCATCTGGCGGAGGCGGCGCGGGCGCTCGTCGAGCTGCCGCGCGGCGTCTGGCATCTCGCCGCCGAGGGCGACTGCACGTGGGCCGAGCTGGCGGAGGCGATCTTCGAGGACGCCGGGCTCGACTGCCGCGTCCGGCGGATCACGACGGCCGAGCTCGGCCGCCCTGCACCCCGGCCGGCCTACTCCGTCCTGCGGAGCGAGCGGCCCGGCGCGCCGGCGCTGCCGCATTGGCGCGAGGGGCTCCGCGCCTGCCTCGCTCGGCTCGGGGCCACTCGAGGGTGAGCTCGCCGCCGACGGGCAGCGAGTGCCACTGCCGCGCCAGGGCGTCGAGCTTCGCAAGCAGCTTCGGCTCGAGCGTCCGCGCGTGCCAGCCGCGGTCGAGCTGATCCGCGAGCTCCTCCGAGCGGCGACCGTCCGCCAGCTTCACCTTCTTGATTCGGCTCTGCCGCCAGAGCTTCACCGTCTCCTTCGCGTCGACCGGAATGAAGACGCGCGCGTTCCCGCCGGACGCGAGGTGCCCGAAGATGCCGTCCTCGAGCTCGTATTCAGCTTCTGCGACGAAGTGCAACACGTCGTGCGGCAGCCAGTCGTCGTAGCCGGGCGCCGACCTGATGAACAGGTCGGTCGCCCGGTCGCGACTGACGTAGACGTCGTAGCGTCCCTGCTGCTTCGTGAACGTGACCTTCACTAGCCGCTCCGCTTCAGCTTCCCGTGCTTCTTCGCGTAGCGCTCGCCGAAGCGGAAGATCGTCAGGCCGATCGGCATCGCGAGCACGCCGATCACGATCAGCGGCCAGACGTCCGCCCACTGCAGTCCGGCGCCGCTGACGATCGACGCCCGGTCGCCGCGCAGCGCGTACGTCGCGGGCGAGATCTTCGCGATCGACTGCATCCACTCCGGCATCACGCTCACCGGGTAGTAGACGCCGGAGACGACGAGCATGATCCCTTGCATGATGAAGCCGAGCTGCGCGCCCTTCTCGGGCGAGATGAGCGGCAGGACGGCGGTCATCATCCCGATCCCCATGAACGACACCGACGCGATCGCGAGCAGTGCGAACGCAGCGCCGTAGTTCGCGTGCGGCAGGTGGATGTGGATGAACGCGACGACGGCGAAGAACAGGATCGTCGCGCGGATCAGCCCATACAGCACCGCGTACGCCGCCATCCCGAACAGGTGGACGACGCGCGAGATCGGCGCCATGAACGTGTACTCGATCGTCCCTTCCCAGCGCTCCCAGGCGACCGTCTCCGTGACGAACTCGAAGATGATCCCGAGGAACGCCCAGATGACGGCGCCGACGAGCAGGCGCGTCGCGAGGACGTTCTCCTCCGCGGGCGACACGTTCACGGCGCGGGCGATGAACACGATCGTGAGCGTGTTCGCGATCGTCCAGACCATGAACGCGACATCCCAGAGGAAGTAGCGCTTCGTGAGATAGACGTTGCGCTCGACGATGCCGCCGAGCCCGATCAGCTCCTGCCGCATCGTTGCGCCGATGGCACTCATCCGCCGAACCCCTCCCTGTACTCGTCGTCGTCGGTCTGCTCGTCTTCGAACGTGCGCCCGGTTGCAGCGAAGAACGCCTCCTCTAGCGTGTCGACGCCAAAGCGGGCCTTCACGTCCTCGACCGGCTCGAGGACCAGCAGCTCGCCGCGGTCGAGCAGGCCGATGCGGTCCGCGAGCGCCTCCGCTTCGTTCATGTCGTGGGTGCAGAGCAGGATCGTCGCGTCATGCTCGGCGCGAACGTCACGGATGAACTCCTGCACCTCGAGCTTCGACCTCGGATCGAGGCCGGTCGTCGGCTCGTCGAGGAGCAAGAGCACCGGCGACGTCAGCAACGCCCGCGCGAGCGCGACCTTCTGCTGCATTCCGCGCGACAGGTTCTCCATCGACTCGCGCCGGCGGTCGGCCGGGAAGCCGACCTTCTCGAGGATCTCCGGAATCGCGGTGCGCGTCTGTGCCGGGCCCATCCCGTAGAAGCGTGCGGCGTACGAGAGGTTCTCGGCCGCCGACATCTTCTTGAAGAAGCTCGCCTCGACGGAGACGCGGTTGACGAGCTGCCGGATTGCACGCGTGTCGCGGAATGCGTCGTGACCGAAGATGCGCGCCTCGCCGCCGTCGTTGATCAACAGCGTCGAGAGGAGGCGGACCAGCGTCGACTTCCCCGAGCCGTTCTGCCCGAGGATCGCGACGCATTCACCGCGCTCGATCGTGAACGTGACGTGGCTGAGCGCCGGCATCCGCCGCCGCGCGAAACGGCCCGCGCGCCGGTCCTTGCGCCGGAACTCCTTCGTCAGGTCGACGACCTCGACGGCAGGGGCGTCACGACGAACGTGCGTGTTCTCAGATGTGGATGAAACGAGAGTGGACATGCTGCTCCTTCGGACAACGGATTGGAATGCGAGAACGACAGGCCGCCGTGACAGGCGGCGCGCGGACCTAACGGTGTCCGCGCGCGGTCCGCGGGCGACTGCCCGCCGGGACCGTGTTCTTCTGCATTCCGAGCAACAGGAGGGTGCGACGATAGCAGCTAGGACTGCGGAATGTCGAACATTTCTACGATCCCCTTGTCCTCACCCTCCGGCGTGACGAACGGGTTGCGCGTCGCGACGCCGACCTTGCCGAGCTCCGGATAGAGCACGACCTCGGGCTCGACCTTGTTCGAGATGGCGAGGATGCGCGCGGGCGCGTCGGTGCGGTTCGCGAACGTGTGCATCCCGCGCAGCCCCGGCAGGCACGAGACGACGTCGCCGGGTGACAGCTCCTGCTCGGTCTTGCCGTCGCGCAGCGTCGGCCGCCCGCTCAGCACGACGAAGAGCTCCTCCATCCCGTAGTGCGCATGGAGGTTGAAGCCGCTCGAGCCGGGGTCGAGCTCGTACACGCTCATGCCGAGCCGCTCGGCGCCCGCGTGCCTGCCGACCATGCGTCCGCGCAGCTGCATGCGCTCCGCTTCGATGTCCCACGGTGCGTCGGCGAAGACGTTCGGCCGCGTCATGACTGCTCCTCGAGGTCGTGGATGAAGAAGATCCCGTGCCGCGACTGGCCGGTCGCCTGCTTCAGGTCGGGGTACTCCGCGATCTCCGGCGAGTGGCGGATGCCGGCCATCACGTAGCGCACCGTCTCGTCCGTGTCGTTGCGCAGTCCGTGCGCACCGTCGGGGCCGGTCGGGAAGTGCACGACGTCGCCCTCGTCGAGTGTGCGCTCGCCGTCGGGCGTGCGCAGCGTCGGCCGTCCGCGCAGCACGAGCAGTAGCTCCTCGGAGCCGTGATGCAGGTGGTAGATGACGAACTTGCCCGGGCCGAGCTCGTACAGCGTCGCGCCGAGCAGCGGTCCGCCGCCCGGCACGAGCCGCTTGGAAAGTGCGCCGCCGCCCGACCAGTCCTCGTCCTGCCCGCCCCAGTTGTCGTCCCAGATGTTCATGGGCGAGACTCTCGCAGATGCCTTCGGCGGAGACGTACGGCCTGTTCGTGCTCGCAGCGCTGCTGCTGCTCGTGATTCCCGGGCCGGCGGTGCTGTACATCGTCTCCCGCAGCATCGACCAGGGGCGGTCGGCCGGCCTCGCATCGGTGCTCGGGGTGACGACGGGAACGTTGATCCAGATCGGCTTCGCGGTCGTCGGCCTGTCCTCGCTCGTGCTCGCGTCGGCGATCGCCTTCGACGTCGTCAAGTACGCCGGTGCCGGATACCTGCTGTTCCTCGGCGTCAAGCGCCTGCTCTCGCGCGAGCACGGCGACCTCGTGCGCGCGCGCGAGCCGCGCACGCTCCGCCGGCTCTACACGCAGGGCGTGATCGTCAACACGCTCAACCCGAAGACGGCGCTGTTCGTGTTCGCGCTGCTGCCGCAGTTCGTCGACGTCGGCGCCGGCCACGTCTGGCTGCAGGTGCTCGTCCTCGGGATCACGCTCTGCACGCTCGGCCTGCTGAGCGACGGGCTCTACGCGTTCGTCGCCGGCACCGTTGCCGACCGCCTCCGCGGCTCGCGGGCGATCGCGCGGCTCGAGCGCTGGTTCGGCGGCAGCGTGCTCGTCGGGCTCGGCGTCGCCGCCGCGGCGGTCAGTCGTCCCACCAGTTCTGGATGAGGTCGGCGTCGCCCGTCGGCGTGCCGCCGATCGCGAGGATCTCGAGCCCGTCCGGCCCCGATTCCAGCTGACGCGTCACGCCGCTCGGGACGCGCACGGCATCCCACTGCTTCGGCTCGACGATCTCGTCCTCGATCTTGATGCGGCCGCCGCCCGCGATGACGACGTACGCCTCCTCCTGGCCGCTGTGCGTGTGGCCGAACGGCTGCCGCCACTCGGGGGCGAACTTCTGGTAGCTGAACCCGAACTGCTCGAGCTCGAGCGCCTTCCGCCCGAAGCGCGCCTCATAGCCCTCCAGGCCGTGCTCGCCGGCCAGGTTGTCGAGCTCCTTCAGGTTGACCAGTTTGTAGTCGCTCATCCGTTCCCTCCGCTATAGTCCCGCCCAGATCGCAGCCGACGCAGGCGGCGGTCGAGGCAATGAGGCCTCACGACTCCCAGGGAGCCGTGGGGCTTTTTTCGTGGTCCAGCACGGTCCAGGAGGGAAGAGCATGGCGGAGATCGAGAAGGAACTGCGGCACTACCTCGAGGGGGGCGTCGAGCCGCGCGAGATGTTCGGCTTCGCGCGCGACACGAGCGCGGCGATGGTCGACCTGAAGTTCTGCGACCTGCTCGGGGCGTGGCAGCACGTCTCGCTGCCGATCGGCTCGTTCGACGAGTCGGCGTTCGACGAGGGGCTCGGCTTCGACGGCTCGTCGATCCGCGGCTGGCAGGGGATCGAGGAGAGCGACATGATCCTCATGCCCGACGCGTCGTCCGCCATCCTCGATCCCTTCACCGAGGTGCCGACGCTCTCGCTTCTCTGCGAGATCG
>DATCJJ010000067.1:0-21033 GCA_036562845.1 Gaiellaceae bacterium
GTGGTCGTACGTGAGCGTGATGTTCATGATCGGCTTGATCGCGATCGCGTCGTTGCCGTTCTCGTCCTCGATCACCCACGGCCGCTTGACGAGCGCGTACGTGCCGAGGATCGCCGACTGCGGCTGGCTGATGATCGGCGTCCCGTGGAAGGTGCCGTAGCCGCCCGGGTTCGTGATCGTGAACGTCCCGCCCTGCACGTCGTCCGGCAGCAGCTGCTTGTTGCGCGCGCGCTGCGCGATGTCGGCGATGCCGCGTGCGAGGCCGAGGAGGTTCAGGCCCTCGGCGTACCGGAGGACGGGAACGATCAGACCCTTGCCCTCCGCCAGCTCGACGGCGATGCCGAGGTTGACGAAGTTGCGCGTGATGATCGAGTCGCCGCGCAGCTCGCCGTTCACGTACGGATGGTTCGCGAGCGTCTGCACCGAGGCGCGCGCGACGAACGCGAGGTACGTCGGGTTGACGCCGTACGCCGACTGGTACTCCTTCTTCAGCGTGTTGCGCGCGGCGACGACGCGCGACATGTCGACCTCCATCGCGCTCGTGACGTGCGCGCTCGTATCGAGCGACTTGCGCATGTGCTCGGCGATGCCGCGGCGCATGGCGGAGACGGGCTCGAGCTGCTCGCCCGGCTGCGCCTCGGCCGGAGCCACAACCGGCGGCGTGGGCTTCGGCGGCGCAGGCGGCGGAGGCGCCGCCGGGGCCGGCGCGGCCTGCTGCGGCACGGGTTGGGGCTGCGGCTCCGCCTGCGGTGCGGGCGCCGGCGCTGCCGCCGCGGGCGCGGGCTGCGGCTCCCGCTGCGCGGGCGGTGCCTGCGGCGCGGGCGGGCCCTGCTCGATGTAGTCGAGGATGTCCTTCTTCGTCACGCGGCCGCCGCGTCCGGTGCCCTCGATCTGCGACGGGTCGACGTGGTGCTCGGCTGCGATCCGCGCGACGACGGGCGACACGAAGCCGCCCCCGTTGCTCGGCGCCATGGCGGGCTGCTGCGCGACCGGCTGCGGGGCGACGGGCTGCGGCGTCTCCGCGGGAGACGGCGCGTCGGCTTCCTGCGCGGCCTGCTGCGTCGCCGGTTCGGGCGGCTGCACGTCGGCCGCGGGCTCCGGCTCCGGCTCGGCGCCGCCGGCGGCCCCGCCGATCTGGCCGAGCTTCGTCCCGACCTCGACCGTCTCTCCCTCCTGCACGAGGATCTGGGTCAGCGTCCCCGATGCCGGCGACGGCACCTCCGTGTCGACCTTGTCCGTCGAGATCTCGAGCAGCGGCTCGTCGGCCTCGACGTGCTCGCCCTCCTGCTTGAGCCAGCGCGTGACCGTCCCCTCGGAGACGGACACACCCATCTGGGGCATTACGACGTCGACAGCGGTCTGCGTGGCCATTCCTCTCCTTTAATACTCCGCGAGCTCGCGAAGACCCTTCACGACGTCTTCGACCTGCGGGATGAAAGCCTTCTCGAGCGGCGGCGAGAACGGCACCGGCGTGTCGGGCGCCGTGATGCGGCGCACCGGGCCGTCGAGGTCCTCGAACGCCTCCTCCGCGACGGTCGCCGCGATCTCCGCGCCGAAGCCGCCGGTGTGGGTGTCCTCGTGGAGCACGAGCAGCTTCGACGTCTTGCGCACCGACTCGAGCACCGCCGCCTTGTCCCACGGCATGACCGTCCGCAGGTCGACGATCTCGACCGAGATGCCGTCGCCCTCCAGCTGGTTCGCGGCCTCCTCTGCCGTGTAGACCATCGCCCCCCACGTGACGACGCTGATGTCGCGGCCCTCACGGTGCGTGCGCGCCTTGCCGATCGGCGTCGTGTAGCGCTCCTCCGGCACCTGCGCCTTGATTCGCCGGTACAGGTGCTTGTGCTCGAAGAAGAGCACCGGATTCGGATCCTCGATCGCGCTGATCAGCAGCCCCTTCGCGTCTTCGGGTGTCGCCGGGCACACGCACTTCAAGCCGGGGATGTGCGCGAACGACGACTCCGGGTTCTGCGAGTGGAACGGGCCGCCGCTGAATCCGCCGCCGGACGGCAGCCGCACGACGATCGGCACCGGCGTGCCGGCGCGCCACCGCTGCTTCGCCGCGATCGTGACCAGGTGGTCCCAGGCGCACGAGACGAAGTCCGCGAACTGCATCTCGGCGACGGGCCGCAGCCCCATCATCGCGGCGCCGGTCGCCGCGCCGACGATCGCCGTCTCGGCGAGCGGCGCGTCGATCACGCGCCACGGGCCGAACTCCTCCTGGAAGCCGAGGGTCACCTTGAAGGCGCCGCCGTAGACGCCGACGTCCTCGCCGATCACGAAGACCTTCTCGTTGCGCCGCATCTCGGTGCGCAGCGCGTCGGAGATCGCCTGGAGGTACGTCAGCTCGGCCATCTACTTGTGGTGAGGCGTGTCGAGATCCTCGGGCGTGGCGTAGACGCCTTCGAGCAGCGACGACGGATCCGGCATCGGCGATTCCTCCGCGCGCTGCAGCGCCTCGTTGAGGAGCCGCTTGACGCCGGCGGTGATCTCGTCCTCGTCCTCGTCGGTCATGCCGACGTTGTCGCGCAGCCAGCTGCGGAACCGCTCGACGGGGTCGTTTTCGGCCCAGCGCTCGAACATCACCTTCGGCACGTAGAACGCGTCGTCGTGGACGGCGTGTCCCTCCATGCGCAGCGTGAGGTTCTCGATCATCGTCGGCCCGCCGCCGTTGCGCGCCTTGTCGATCGCACGCTTCGCCTCGCGGTAGACGGCGAGCACGTCCGTGCCGTCGACGACGACGCCCTCGAAGCCGTAGGCCTGCGCGCGGTCGGCGACGTGCTCGGTCGCGTACTCGAGGTACGTCGGCGTCGAGTACGCCCACTGGTTGTTGTCGCAGATGAAGACGATCGGCAGCTTGCGCGTGCCTGCGAGCGTCATCGACTCGTGCGCGTCGCCGCGCGCGGACGCGCCTTCGCCGAACCAGCCGACGGCGACACGGCGCTCGTCGCGGATGCGGAACGAGAGCGCGCAGCCGACGGCGACGGGCAGCATCGCCGGCAGGTGGCTGACCATCGCGATCAGGCCGAGCTGCTGGTCGGCCATGTGCACGTTGCCGTCGCGGCCGTGTGTCGGCCCGTCCTGGCGCCCCATGTACTGCGCGAAGAACCGCCACGGCTCGACGCCGCGCGTGATGGGCACGCCCATGTCGCGGTGCAGCGGCGTTCCGACGTCGTCGTGGCTCATCGCCGTCGCGACGCCGACCGACGCGGCCTCGTTGCCGCGGCCCGTGTAGAACGAGCCGGGGATCTTGCCCTGCCGATAGAGGATGTGCCCGCGCTCCTCGACGCCGCGAGTGATCAGCATGTTGCGGTAGATGCCGAGGAGGTCCTCGCGGTCGAGCCCGGCCTCCCTGACCTCGTTGAGCGAACCGACGGGTTCGGCCTCGCGTGCGATCGCCATGAGCCTGAAGGTTAACGACGCCAGTCGTTGGACTCGCCGATGCTGCGGAGCCGCTCTCGCGTGTCCTCGTCGCAGAGCGCGCCGGCGACGCCTGCCTCGTAGGCGGCCTGCGGCGAGAGCCCGAGCGACTCGGCCGCCGCGTAGTCGCGGGTGAGGTCGGTATCGAACATCGCCGGGTCGTCGGTCGAGATCGAGCACCGTACGCCGGCGGCGACGAGGCGCGGCAGCGGGTGCTCATCGAGCGAGCGGACCGCGCCCGTCCGGAGGTTCGAGAGCGGGCAGACGTCGAGCACCGTCCCGCGGCCGGCGAGCTCGCGGACGAGCCCGGGGTCCTCGTCGGCTCGGATCCCGTGCCGCAGCCGGTCCGCCTGCAGCCGCTCGAGCGCGCCGCGGACGGACGCCGCGCCTGCCACCTCGCCCGCATGCGGCACCGAGCCGAGGCCCAGCGACTTCGCGTCCGCGAACACCCCCTCGTACGGCTCCGGCGGGAACTCCGCTTCGAGCCCGCCGAGCCCGACGCCGACGACGCCGCGGTCGCGGTAGCGCGCGCTCCACTCGACCGTCGCCCGCGCCTCCTCGAGCGTGAACCCACGCGGGATGTCCGGGGTAAGCCGGACCTCCACGCCGTGTTGCTCGCGCGCCTCCTGCGCACCGTTGCAGACACCGTCGAACATCGCCTCGTACGAGACGCCGCGGCGCACACGCTCGGCCGGCGAGAAGATTCCCTCGAGGTAGACGGCGCCGTGCGACGCCGCCTCCTCGGCGTAGTCGACGACCATCCGCCGGAAGTCGTCCTCCGTCTGCAGTGCGTTCGTCGTGAGGATCCAGACCTCGATGAAGTGGCGGAAGTCGCGGAAGCGGTAGAGCGACTCGAGGTCGTCGGGCAGCGCGTAGTCGTTCCGCTTCGCGATCGCGCGCAGCGTGTCCGCCCGCACCGTTCCCTCGAGGTGGACGTGCAGCTCGATCTTCGGGAACGTCATCGGTTCGCGTCGTTGTCGAGCCGGCGGCCGACGACGGTCGACATGAAATCTGGCTGCGGCCCGAAGCCGGGCGAGGCGTACGGCGCCTGCGCCTCGTCGGTCTGGAGCCCGATGTGCTGTCCGGGAACCTGCTCCATCGGCATTCGGAGGCGCGCCATGCCGACGACGCGCCCGCCGTCCCGTGCGGAGGCGACGTGCTGCGAGCGCTCGAACGAGCGCCGAAGGGTCTCCGGCGATCTGCCGTTGTCGAAGTCGTCGCCTGCCGGGTCGACCTTCGCCTCCGCCCAGTCGATCCCCTCGAGCGAGCTGTCGAGCTCCACGGCCACTACGCTCACCCTATGGGCAAGGCCGCCGACTGGCTCCGCGAGGAGCGCCGCAAGGTTCTCGGTGACTGGGTCGCGTTCTGCCTGAGGTGCGGCGCCGCGCGCCGCTGGTTCGAGCGGTACGAGGCGGAGCTGCCGGACGCCTGTGCACAGTGCGGCGGCGTGCTCCTCCGGCGCTGCCCGAAGTGCAGCGCACCGTTCTCCTCGATCGCCGTGGTCGACTGCGAGGAGTGCGGAGAGCGCGTCCGCGAGGACGCGCTCTTCGGCTCCAGGATCAGGCGGGAACGCTGACCGCCAGGCCGTACCGCTCGGCGAGCGCCGGGATCGTCGCGAAGTCGATCTCGAGCTCGTAGCGGTCAGCGATCTCCTGCACACCGGCGTGGTCGCCGGCCGCGAGCACCGGCGCGAGCTCGCGGAAGTAGTTCTCGAAGCCGCCCGGCGAGATGATCTCCAGGAACCTGAGCGGCTCGTCGCCGGCGTTCCAGAACGTGTGCGCCTGGCCCCGAGGCTTGCGGACGAGCTCGCCGGGGCCGGCTTCGACGACCTCGTCGCCGAGCTGGGCGCCGAGCCGGCCCTCGAGCACGAAGGAGAACTCGTCCTCGTTCGCATGGGTGTGCACGGGAGCGCCCAGGCCGCGCGGCGGCAGCGTGTGCTCGACGAGGCTGAAGGCGTCGCCGTCGTGGACGAAGCGGCAGCCCAGATCGAAGAGGTGGACGGTCTCGCTGCTCATGGCTCGCTCCTTTGGATAGACAATATGTCAACTCAATATAGGATGCGGGCATGCCGCGCAAGTACGAGCTGAAGCAGCGGGCGGAGCAGGCGGCAGACACCCGGCGCCGGATCGTCGAGACGGTCGTCGGGATGCATCTCACCGTCGGCCCCGCCGCGACCACGATCAGCGAGGTCGCGCGTCGCGTCGGCGTGCAGCGGCAGACCGTCTACAACCATTTCCCGGAGGAGGAGGAGCTGTTCGCGGCGTGCTCGGCGCACTGGCGCGCGCTGCATCCCGCGCCCGATCCGGCGGCCTGGACCGATGTGCGCGACGGGCTGCGTGCGCTGTACGCCTGGTACCGCGAGACGGAGCCGATGACGGGGAACGTGCTCCGAGACGCCGAGGTGCTGCCCGCGTTGCGCGCGGTGCTCGAGCCCGGTCGCGACGCCTATCTCGCCGCCGTGCGAAAGGCCCTGACCGACGGTCGCTCGCGCCGAGCCGCGGCCGCGGTCGCGGTCGCGACCGACTTCCATGTGTGGCGTTCGCTGAAGGAGCTCGGCGACGACGAGGCCGTCGAGCTGATGGCCGGGCTCGTCGAGCTGGCTAGAAGTCCTCGCCGAGGAAGCTCGGCGCGACCGGCCCGGTGAGGATCTGCGAGAACCGGATCACCGTGACGAGATCCTCGGCGCCGACGTCGCGGTTGTAGAGCTGCGAGAGGAACTGCGCCATCTCGTCGGTGCGGCGGATCTCCGGGTTGTCGTGCTCGATCTCGCGCGGTGAGAGCTCGCCGAGCGTCTTCACCTCGACCTTGTCGATCACGGCGTCGAAGATCCGCTCGCGCGGGCTGAAGCGGTTGCCGCACAGCACCTGCACGATCATCCCCTTCGTGTACTTCCCGGACTTGTCGCCGAGGCGGATCGTCGCCGACTTGCGGCCGGTCCGCAGCTGGTCCGCCACCATCGGCGAATAGAAGTTGAGCGCGTGCATGCCCGATCCGGTCAAGCGACGGGATCATAGGGGACTACGGGCTCGACGTGGCTGCGCGAGACCGTGCCCGGCGACGTGCAGCCGAGCAGCCCCAGCCCGAGCTCGATCTCGTCGCGGAGGAGCGACAGCACGTGTGCGACGCCGGCTTCGCCGTCGACCGCGAGCCCGCACGCGAAGGCGCGCCCGGCGAACGCCGCGCGCGCGCCGAGCGCGAGCGCCTTGAGGACGTCGGTGCCGCGCCGGATGCCGCCGTCGACGTAGATCTCGGCGCGGCCCGCGACTGCGTCGACGACCTCGGGCAGCGCGTCGAGGCCGGCGGCGACGTGGTCGAGCTGGCGGCCGCCGTGGTTCGAGACCCAGACCGCGTCGGCCCCGTGCTCGACCGCGAGCAGCGCGTCCTCGTGCGTGAGGAGGCCCTTGATCACGAGTGGCATCCCGATCTCCGACTTCAGCCACTCGAGGTCCCGCCAGGTGAGCGCCGGCGTCGTCGAGAAGAGGTCGGCGTACGGCACGTCGACGTCCGGCGGTGGATTGAGGAAGCCCAGCCGCAGGTCCCGCTCGCGCCGGCCCAGATACGGGAGGTCGACGGTGAGGACGAGCGCGCCGTAGCCGGCCTCCTTCGCCTCGGCGATGTGGTCGAGCGTCGCCTGCCGGTCGCGGAGGACGTAGAGCTGGAGCCAGCGTGGTCCGTCCGACGCAGCCGCGATGTCGGCGTGCCGCCGCGTCGTCAGCGTCGAGACGACGAGCAACGCACCCGCCCGCGCTGCGGCGCGCGCCGTCGAGACCTCGCCTTCCTCGTCGATCAGGCGCTGCATCGCGAAGGGCGCGACGCCGAGCGGCATCGACACCGGCGTCCCGAGCAGGGTCGTCTCGAGCGAGATCGCGCTGACGTCGACGAGCATCCGCGGCCGGAGCCGCCAGCGGCCGTAGGCGGCGACGTTCGCGCGCAGCGTCACCTCGTCCATCGCCCCGCCTTCGAAGTAGCACCAGACCTCGGGCGCGACCTTCTCGCGCGCCGCGTCGACGTAGTCGGCGACGTTGATCACGCCGCGAGCCTAGCCAGCGCCTCCTTCGCCATCCGGCGCTCGCCGCCGTAGGCGAGGAGCCGCGGCGCCTCGTCGAGCGGCAGCCACCGGACGTCCGCCACCTCGATCCGCATCCGCTCCTCGATCTCGCCGATCCGGCCCCGGCCGGCCGTGAGCAGGTAGAAGCTCACGACCTTGAAGACCCGGACGCCGCTCCGGCGGGTGTACGTGTACTTCACGTCTCCCAGCTTCTCCACGAGCCGGCCCTCGACCCCGGTCTCCTCCCGGACCTCGCGGACGGCCGTCTCGGCCGGCCGCTCGCCGGGGTCGAGGTTTCCTTTCGGGAGGGCCCAGACCCCGTCGGGCTTGCCCTGCGGGCGGATCGCCGCGAGGTGCGGCCGGCCCTTGATCCGTTTGACGAGGACGCCGCCGGCGCTGAACTCACGTTCCAATTTGCGCGCCTTTCATCTGCCTCTATACTGTCACCTGGCACTCTCGGGGTGAGAGTGCCGACCACCGAAGCAACCTCAGGAGGCAGTTGAATGAACCTGAAGCCGCTTGGTGACCGCCTGATCGTCGAGGTCCTCGAGGAGGAGGAGACGACGACAAGCGGCATCGTGCTTCCGGATACGGCGAAGGAGAAGCCGCAGCGCGGCCGCGTCCTCGCCGTCGGCCCGGGCAGCCGGGACGACAAGGGCAGCTTCGTGCCGATGGACCTGGCGGAGGGCGACGAGATCGTCTTCTCCAAGTACGGCGGCACCGAGATCAAGGTCGGCGTCGACGAGTACCTGATCCTCCGCGAGAGCGACGTGCTCGCGAAGGTCACCGGGACCCGTGAGCCGGCCGGCGCAACCGCGTAGTCACAGGGAGGACTGAAGAGAGCAATGGCTCACAAGGAGCTGAAGTTCAACGAGGATGCACGGCGCGCGCTCCAGCGCGGTGTCGACACCCTCGCCGACGCGGTCAAGGTCACCCTTGGCCCGAAGGGCCGGTACGTCGTGCTCGACAAGAAGTTCGGCGCGCCGACCATCACGAACGACGGCGTCACGATCGCGCGCGAGATCGAGGTCGAGGACGTCTTCGAGAACCAGGGCGCGCAGCTCGTCCGCGAGGTCGCGACGGCGACGAACGACGTGGCCGGCGACGGCACGACGACGGCGACCGTGCTCGCGCAGGCGATCGTCCGCGAGGGCCTGAAGAACGTTTCGGCCGGTGCGAACCCGATGGGGCTCAAGCGGGGCATCGAGGCGGCCGTCGAGGCCGTCGTCGAGAACCTGAAGGCGAACTCGAAGCCGGTCTCGGGCAAGGAGGACATCGCGCGCGTCGCGACCGTCTCCTCGCGCGATCGCGAGATCGGCGACGTGATCGCCGACTCGATCGAGAAGGTCGGCAAGGACGGCGTCGTGAACGTCGAGGAGGGTCAGACGCTCGGCCTCGAGCTCGAGTTCACCGAGGGCATGCAGTTCGACAAGGGCTACCTCTCGCCGTACATGATCACCGATCCCGAGCGCATGGAGGCCGTGCTCGAGGAGCCGTACATCCTGGTCGCGAACCAGAAGATCGGCGCGGTCAAGGATCTCCTGCCGGTGCTCGAGCAGGTCATCCAGGCCGGTCGTCCGCTGCTGATCGTGGCCGAGGACGTCGAGGGCGAGTCGCTCGCGACGATCGTCGTCAACAAGCTGCGCGGCACCTTCCAGGCCGTCGCCGTCAAGGCGCCGGGCTTCGGGGACCGCCGCAAGCGCATGCTCGAGGACATCGCGATTCTCAGCGGCGGCGAGGTGATCACCGAGGAGATGGGCCTCAAGCTCGAGAACACGAAGCTCTCGCAGCTCGGCAAGGCCCGCCGCGTCGTCGTCGACAAGGACACGACGACGATCATCGACGGCGCCGGCGAGTCCGACGCGATCAAGGGCCGGATCAAGCAGCTGAAGTCCGAGATCGAGAACACCGACTCCGACTTCGACCGCGAGAAGCTCCAGGAGCGGCTCGCGAAGCTGTCCGGCGGCGTCGCGGTCGTCAAGGTCGGCGCGTCGACCGAGACGGAGATGAAAGAGAAGAAGCACCGCGTCGAGGACGCTCTCCAGGCCGCGCGCGCGGCGCTCGAGGAGGGCCAGGTCCCGGGCGGCGGCGTCGCGCTCATCAACGCGGCCGACGAGGTCAAGGACAAGGTGCTCGGCGACCTCGAAGGCGACGAGAGGACGGGCGCGCAGATCATCCTGCGCTCGCTCGAGGAGCCGCTCCGCCAGCTCGCGTCCAACGCGGGCCTCGAGGGCTCGATCGCCGTCCAGCAGGTCCGGACGGCCGAGAAGGGCTTCGGCCTGAACATCGACACCGGCGAGGTCGAGGACCTGCTGAAGAGCGGGATCGGCGACCCGACGATGGTCACCCGCTCGGCGCTGCAGAACGCCGCGTCGATCGCGAAGAACATCCTCACCACCGAGGCAGTCGTTGCCGAGGCGCCCGAGAAGGCCGGCGCCGGTGCAGGCGGCGGCATGCCCGATATGGGCGGGATGATGTAGGACCGCTCGCGCGGTCAGCACCAAAAACGAAGGGCCGGCGAAAGCCGGCCCTTCGATCCACTTGGGGAGTGGGGAGGTGGGTAGCCACCTATTCGGCATCCGCCCCGGAATCCTTTAGCCCTCGTTAGAAGCCGTACCGCTGCTCCTGCCAGAAGTCGGCGTCGTTGTGGTAGCCGTAGCGCTCCCAGAAGCCGGGCTTGTCGATCGAGGAGAGCTCGATCCCGGTCAGCCACTTGGCGCTCTTCCAGAAGTACTTCGTCGGGATCACGAGGCGGACCGGCCCGCCGTGTTCCGCCGTCAGCGGCGCGCCGTCGGCCTCGTAGGCCACGAGGGCATGCTCGTCCTCGAGCGCGGCCAGAGGGACGTTCGCCGTGAACCCCTGCTCGGCATGCGCGATGACGAACCGGGCCGTCGGCTTCGGATGGCACAGCGCGGCGAGCTCGCGCCAGTGGACGCCCTTGAAGTCGGCGTCGAACCGGCTCCAGCGCGTGACGCAATGGATGTCCGTCGTCACCTCCGTCGCCGGCAGCGCGCGCAGCTCGTCGTAGCTCAGCGTCAGCGGCGATTCCACCTCGCCGCTCACCGCCAGCGTCCACGTCGCGGCGTCGACGTCCGGGACGTCGCCGGCGTGCAGCACCGGCCACTTCTCTGTCAGGTACTGGCCGGGCGGCAGCCGCGCGGGGTCGTACCCCGCGTCGCGGACCTTGTCCTCTGCCTTCGAGCGGAAGAGCGGCATGTGCCTCCTACACTAGTTTCCATGGACGTTGCGACTCGTCCGCGAGCATTCGTCCGGGTGGCGGGACCGGATGCGCGCGACCACCTGCAGAACATGGTCTCGAACGACGTCGAGTCGTTACAGGTCGGCGACGCGTGTCCCGCACTGCTGCTGACGGCGAAGGCGCGCGTGATCGCGCCGCTCGTCGTCTGGCGCCGCGGCGACGAGGACTACCTGCTGCTGACGGAGCCGGAGCTCGGCGATCCCGTGCGCGCGCACCTGCTGCGGATGCGGCTGCGTGCCCGGTGCGAGGTCGAGCTCGAACGGCACGAGTCCGTCGTGCTGTTCGACTCGGACGGCGACGGCTTCCCGACCGACTTCCCGGGCGCGCGCGAGGCCGTGGACAGCGGTCTCGCGCCGACGCTCTCCTCGGACGAGCTCGAGGCGCGCCGCGTCGCCGCCGGCGTCCCGCGCTGGGGGCGGGAGATCGACGACCGCGTGCTGCCGGCGGAGGCGGGGCTCGACGCGACGCACATCTCCTTCGAGAAGGGCTGCTATCCCGGTCAGGAGCCCGTCGCGCGGCTCCACTTCCGCGGCCATCCCAACCGGTCGCTCCGTGTGCTGCAGCTCGACCGCGTCCCGGAGTACGACGCCGAGCTCGTGCACGACGGCAAGGTCGTGGGCCGCGTGACGAGCGCGGTGCAGCGCGGCGACGGCTCCGTGATCGCGCTCGCGTACGTCCGGGTCGAGGTGCCCGATGACGCACAGCTCGCGGTCGCCTGAGCCCGAGCGCTGGCAGGTGATCCGCTCGGTGCGGTCGCTGAAGCCGGCGACGTACCGCTGTCCCTTCTGCGGTCAGCTGCTGCACGCGATGAGCGAGCACCTGCTCGTCGCACCCGACGGCGATCGCTCCCGCCGCCGCCACGCGCACATCGAGTGCGTGCGGGCGCGGCTACACTGAGGCGTCTCGAGCGCCCGTAGCTCAGGGGATAGAGCGCTGCCCTGCGGAGGCAGAGGTCGCATGTTCGAATCATGCCGGGCGCACTTCGCGCTGCCATGGCGATCGGGGGACGGCGTCATCCCCCGATCGCAGTCCGATTGTCGTGACGCGATCCGGCCGAACGTCCGAGTCTGTTCGCATCATCAGGCGCATGACGCGCCGGCAGCTCGGCTACGTCGTCTGGGGATCGGCCTTCGTCGTGACGATCGTCCCGGAGCTCCTCGCGTCGATCAACGCGGTCGAGAAGCATCTGCCGTTCCCGACGATCTCGCGGACGATCGGTCATCTCGAGGTCGTCAATCCCGTCTGGGAGATCTTCCCGACGGCGCTCATCGTCCTGTTCGTCTATGCGCTGCTCAGCGCGCCGATGCCGAACCGCGCTGCGAGATCGTCGGACGACGACTCGGCGCAGCGCGAGGTGCGGCCGTCCGCGATCCGCGCCGTGCTGTGCGTCGTGCTGCTCGTCGGCGTCACCCTTCTCGCCGCGCAGATCTGGCCCGACCAGCACCTCGCCGGCGGTGCGGGCAAGGAGCCGAACTTCTACGTCGCGTACTGCCTCTGGGGGACGACATTCGTCATCTGGGTCGTGCTGCCGACGATCACGGCGCTGCGCGGAAGGGTGCACGCATATCCCTCGGTGACGAAGACGATCGTGAACCTCGAACGCGCAATCGCCGGCCGGTTCGGAAGCGGCGCGGCCTGGGTCGTCGGGTTCGTGCTCGTCTGGGGCATGGCGTTCCTGCTGCTGCACCTGACGCTCTATCCGTTCCCCGACATCACGCGGCAGCTCAACCGGAGCGAGGTCGCGTGCGACGGCAAGGTCGTGTCGCGCCTGCCGCACGACCGCGACCCCGCGTGCCGCAAGGGCGACTACGCGGGGCCGAGTCGGTGAAAGCCGGTCTCAGAGTGGCTCGCCGGTCTCGAGCAGCGTCTTCAAGTTGCTGAGGACGAACATCCAGCCGACGCCGAACACGCTCGCCGCGGTCTTCGGCGCGCCCTCGAGCCGGTCGTGCACGACCGTGAGCAGCGTCGTGCCGTTGTCCTGCGGCTCGAGCGTCCAGGCGACGCGGCTCGGCTCCTCGGCGCCGAGCTCGTCGTCGTAACCGGACGTCCATGCGTGCACGAGCCGGTGCGGCGGGTCGAGCTCGAGCACTTCCTCGTCCCACGCGAGATCGCGGAGGGTCGACCAGCGCCGCCCGTCGCGGATCTCCATGCGGACGCCGTGGAAGTACCGCTCGGTGAACTCGGGCGTCGTGATCGCCTCCCAGATCTGCTCCGGCGTCGCCTTGATGTAGACCGAGTAGACCTGCGTCGTTCGGGCGATTGCCGTGCTCACCCGGCGAGCCCCTTGCCCGTCTCGAGCACCGACTTGAGGCCGCTGAGGATGTAGCTCCAGCCGCCCGCGACGCTCTCGGCGGTCTTCGGCGACTCGTCGAGCCGGTCGTGCACGACGGTGAGCAGCGACACGCCGCCGTCCTGTGCCGCGATCTCCCACGTGACGCGGCTCTCCGGCTCCGCCGCGGTCTCGGTGTCGTAGAGCGCGCGCCAGCTGTGGACGAGCTTGTGCGGCGGGTCGAACTCGACGACTGCGCCCTGTGCGGATGCACCGCCGTCGAACGTCTCGGCCGTGATCGTGACGGGGACGCCGTAGAAGTACTTCTCCGTGAACTCGGGGGTCGTGATCGCCTCCCAGACCTGCTCCGGCGAGGCCTTGATGAAGATCGAGTACACCTGCGTGGTCAGCGCGGTTGCCATGGTGCTCATGCAGTCTCCTCCAGTTCGTGCTTGAGGTCGGCGAGCGCCGCGACGTGACGCTCGGCGTACTTGGAGATCCAGCGGTCGTGGATCAGCCGGATCGGCACGGGGTTGAGAAAGTGGAGCTTCTCCCGTCCCGACCGGCGGGCGACGACGAGCCCGGCCTCTTCGAGCACCTTGAGGTGCTTCATCACGCCGAAGCGCGTCATCTCCAGCTCCGACTCGAGCTCGGTGAGCGTGCGGCCGTCGCGCTCGAAGAGTCGGTCGAGCAGGTGGCGGCGGGTCGGGTCCGCCAGTGCCTTGAAGACGCGGTCGTCGTCCACGGTCGGAGAATAGGTGACTAAATAGTCACATGTCAAGGAGCAGCTGCGGCGACGGCGAACCCAGTCCCGTGGCGGACACCCCGGACCGGATCGTCCTCAAGCGGCACCGCGACCTCGATGGGCGGAAACACCACATCTGGTATCGCCGCGGGCTCGTCGGGCTCCTGTGCGCGTTCCTCCTGCTCGGCGCCGTCAACGTCTTCGGACAGCGACCCGCGGGGCACACGGTGAACACACCCGTCGCATCGCTGGAGCTGTACGCGCCGTCGAAGGTCCGTGGAGGCCTGATGTTCGAGGCGCGCTTCACGATCACCGCACACCGCGACCTGAAGAACGCGCTGCTCCAGCTCTCGCCCGGTTGGGCGGAGGGGATGCAGATCAACACGATCTCGCCGAGCCCGCTCGGGGAGTCGAGCCGCAACGGCGACTTCCTCTTCACCTTGGGCCACATTCCCGCCGGGCAGAAGTACCGGCTCTTCCTGCAGTTCCAGGTGGTCCCGACGAACGTCGGCCGCCGCCATGCAGACGTCACGCTCTACGACGGCGCGAAGAAGCTCGTGCACATCGACCGCGAAGTCACGGTGTACCCGTAATGGACATCGTCGGTCGCGGCGTCGTCGTCTTCCTCTTCCTCTATCTGCTGATGCGGATGATGGGCCGACGCGAGCTCTCCTCGCTCGAGCCGTTCGATCTGATCCTGCTGATCATCCTCGGCGACGCGGTGCAGCAGGGCCTGACCCAGGACGACTACTCGCTGACCGGCGCGATTCTCGCCGTCGGGACGATCGGCGCGCTGCAGATCGCGACGTCCTACGCGAACTTCAAGTTCCCGCGGCTCCGCACGTTCCTCGACGGAGAGCCGATCGTCGTCGTGCAGGACGGCAAGCCGGTCGAGAAGAACGTCAAACGGGAGCGCCTGACGATCGACGATCTCGCCGAGGCTGCGCGCCGCGAAGGCATCCCGAAGCTCGACGACGTCGCATGGGCCGTGATGGAGACGAGCGGGCAGATCAGCTTCATCAAGAAGTCCGACGCGTGACGTTGCACGTCAGCGAGCCGGACGTCGCCCGTCTCCTGACGCCGGCGGACGCCGTCGCGACGATCGAGGGCTGTTTCGAGCGAATGGCGCGCGGCGCCGTGCACAACAAGCCCCGCTACCGCCTGCCGCTGGAGCACGGCTCACTCGCTGTGATGGCGGCGTCCGACCTCGAGCTCGGCTATGCAGGTGCGAAGGTCTACGCAGCGTTCGGCACGGGTGCGCGGTTCGCGGTGCTGCTGTTCCGTGCCGACGAGCCGGAGCTCGTCGCTGTCGTCGACGCCGACACGCTCGGGCAGCTGCGCACCGGCGCAGCGAGCGGCGTCGCGGCGAAGCACCTCGCGAAGCGCGATGCGCGGACGCTCGGCGTCATCGGCTGCGGCCGGCAGGCGGAGACGCAGGTCGCGTGCATCCGCGCGGCGGTGCCGACGATCAGGCGCACCGTCGCGTACTGCCGCACGCGCGAGAATCTCGAGTCCTTCTGCGAGCGGTTCGACTGCGAGCCCGGTGAGTCGAACAGCGACGCAGCGTCGTGCGACGTCGTCGTCACGGTCACGGGCTCGCACGACCCGGTCCTGCGCGGCGAGTGGCTACGTCCGGGGGCGCTCGTCTGCGCCGTCGGCGCGAACGACGGGCGTCGCCGCGAGCTCGACAACGTCGTCCTCGAGCGCGCGGCGTTTGTCTGCTGCGACTCGGTCGAGGACGCACGGCTCGAGTCGGCCGACCTGATCGAGCCCGTGCAGGCGGGCGTGCTCGACTGGCTCGAGGTCTACGAGTTGCAGCAGGTCGTCGCCGGCGAGGTGGGCGGGCGCCAGTCGGACGACGACGTGGCCGTCTTCAAGTCGAACGGGCTCGCGGCGTGGGACGTCGCCGTTGCGGCGCGCGTCGTCGAGCTCGCCGCTAGCGCCCGCTGAAGGCTTCGCGCGCCTGCGCGACGTCGTGCTCGCCGAGCGCCCGCACGAGCTCCGGCCGATCGAGGAGCCGCAGCTGCTGGTCCGGCGTCAGCCGGTTGACGACGTAGCGGTCGGTGAGGATGTCCGCGAGATTGCGGCCGCGCCGGTGCTCCCGCGTCAGGTACGCGACCACCTGCTCCTCCTTCGTCGAGCGCGTGAAGAGGAAGGAGAACGGGTTGCGAAGGACGCTACCGAGGTTGAGCACGGCCGGATCCTATCGGCCATTCCAGATTTGCATCGGGAATCGGATCGCCGTGCGGGTCGTGCGTCGGGAAGCCGAGCGCGCGGTCGATCCGGGCCTCCAGCTCCTCCGAGAGGACGTGTTCGAGCCGGTCGGCCTCGTCGTGGACGTCGTCGACGTGGACGCCGAGCGTCTCGGCGAGGTAGAGCTCGAGCAGCCGGTGGTGGCGGATCACCTCGAGGGCGACCCGTTCGCCGGCGGCCGTGAGCGTGCAGCCGCGATACGGGGCGTGCTCGGCGAGCCCGAGCGCCGCCAGCTTCTTGACCATCGCCGAGGCGGACGCCGCCGAGACTCCCTGTGCCTTCGCGAGCGCGGTGATCGAGACCGGCGACCTCGTCTGCGCGAGCTTGTAGATCTCGCGGAGGTAGTGCTGGATCGCGTCGGAGAGCGCCTCCTTCGACACCAGCCGAGTGTAGGTCACTAACCTCGACCCGATGCTCATCCACGTCGGCTTCAGCGCAGATCCCGACGACGCGTTCATGTACTGGGGCGTTGCGTCGGGCACGGTCGACCGCCGCGGCTACGAGTTCGAGCCGGTGATCGAGGACATCCAGACGCTGAACGAATGGGCGCTGCAGGGGAAGCTCGAAGTGACCGCGATGTCGCTCGCGACGCTCCCGCATGTCGCCGGCCGCTACGTGCTGCTTCCGCACGGTGCGAGCATGGGCTCGGGGTACGGCCCGATCGTGGTTGCGCGCGAGCCGCTGTCGCATGACGAGCTGCGCCAGACCGAGATCGCCGTTCCCGGCGAGCTGACGACGGCGTACATGGTGCTGCGCCTCGTCCTCGGCGACTTCCCGCATCGCGAGCTCCGCTTCGACGAGATCCTCCCGGCCGTCGCGGCGGGCGACGTCGCCGCCGGCCTGCTCATCCACGAGGGCCAGCTCACCTACGGCGACAGCGGGCTCGTCAAGTGCGTCGACCTCGGCGAGTGGTGGCTGCTCGAGACCGGGCTGCCGTTGCCGCTGGGCGTCAACACGATCCGCCGCGACCTCGGGCCCGAGGTGATGCGCGACGTGTCGGCGATCCTCCGTGAGTCGATCGACGCGGCCTTCGAGAATCGCGACGAGGCGCTCCACTACGCACTCGGGTTCGGCCGCGGCATGGACGCGGAGCGCGGCGACACGTTCGTCGGCATGTACGTGAACGAGCTGACGTGCGACTTCGGCGACGAGGGGCGGCAGGCCGTGCGAGAGCTGTTGCACCGCGCCGGCCATTCGACGCAGATTCAATTCGTCGAGTGAGCAGAGCAGTCGTTCTCGCAGGGCTGCGCACGCCGATCGGCCGGTACGGCGGCGCCCTCTCCGGTGTGCGGCCCGACGACCTCGCGGCGCTCGTCATCCGCGAGGTGGTCGAGCGCTCGGGCGTCCCGGCCGGCGAGATCGAGGACGTGTGGTTCGGCTGCGCGAACCAGGCGGGCGAGGACAACCGCAACGTCGCGCGCATGGCGGCGCTGCTCGCGGGGCTTCCCGAGTCGGTTGCGGGCGTCACCGTCAACCGGCTCTGCGCGTCGGGGCTGACGGCGGTCGTCGGCGCGTGCCATGCGGTGATCGCGGGCGACGGCGATCTGTTCGTCGCCGGCGGCGTCGAGTCGATGTCGCGCGCGCCGTTCGTCGTCGCGAAGCCGGACAAGGCGTTTCCGCGCGGCAACCAGGTGATGTACGACACCCACCTCGGCTGGCGCTTCCCGAATCCCACGCTGGAGGCGATGTTCCCGCTCGAGTCGATGGGCGAGACGGGCGAGAACGTCGCCGAGCGATACGGCGTGTCGCGCGAGGACCAGGACGCGTTCGCGCTGCAGTCCCACCAGCGGTGGGCGGCTGCGGCGGCGAGCGGCAAGTTCGACGAGCAGCTCGTTGCCGTCGGCGAGGTCGTTCGCGACGAGCATCCGCGGCCCGACACCTCGCTCGAGAAGCTCGGAGGGTTGAAGCCCGCGTTCCGCGCGGAGGGCACCGTCACGGCCGGCAACGCCGCCGGGATCAACGACGGTGCGGCCGCGCTGGTCATTGCCTCGGAGGAGAAGGCGCACGCGCTCGGCATCGAGCCGCTCGGGACGTTCGCCGGCAGCGCCGCGGCCGGCGTCGACCCGCGCTACATGGGCATCGGCCCCATCCCTGCGGTGCGGAAGCTGCTCGAGCGTGCCGGCGTCGCGGTCGGCGACATCGATCTCGTCGAGCTGAACGAGGCGTTCGCCGCCCAGAGCATCCCGGTGATCCGCGAGCTCGGCCTCGACCCCGAGATCGTCAACGTGAACGGGGGCGCGATCGCGCTCGGCCATCCGCTGGGGATGAGCGGCGCCCGGCTCGTCGTGCAGCTCCTGCACGAGCTGCGACTCCGCGGCGGCCGGTACGGCCTCGCGACCCTCTGCGTCGGCGTCGGCCAGGGCCAGGCGGCGCTGTTCGAGCGAACGACCGGGACCTAGTACCGATACGAAACCGTCACAGAAACGTGACGGAATGACCGCCGAGGGCAGGATATTCGCGCAAAGAGCGCTGTGGACAGTCCGTCACACTTTCGTGGCGGTACCAGGTCCCGGCCGTTGGAGCGGCTTCAGCCGACCGGCGGGCGGAGGTAGATGACGCCGTCGTGCTTGATCGGGATCATCGTCGCGCCGAGGTTCATGACGAGCTCCTCGACGCAGGCGAAGAGCGCGTCGCTCTCGTCCTCGGCGGCGACCTCGATGTCGAGCTCGCCGTGCGGCTCGGCGGCGACGCCGTGCTTCCGGAGAAGCTCGACGAGCCGGTCGCGGTCGGGGATGCGGGCTGCGTGGACGTCGACTGCCATCTCGGATCCAATGTATGGCCATAACCGGAGGGCGGCAAACACGATGTCCGGTTCTTGGATCCAGCCCTCTTCCGTAGGATCCGCAGCGATGGTTCCGGCCGCAGCGAAGCCCTTCAACCCCTTCGGGCTGTAGCGGCCGCAACCCACCCGGTTGTCCGCGGCGGGTACGCCGCGCGTCTCGCGAGCCTCGTCTTCGGGCTCTTCCTCTTCGCGCTCGGCGTCGTCTTCATCCTCGAGTCGAAGCTCGGGCTCTCGCCGTGGGACGTGCTGAACCAGGGCATCGCGAAGCACTCGCCGCTCTCGTTCGGGATGGCCAACGTCGCCGTCGGCCTCGTCGTTCTCTTCATCGGGTGGTCGCTCGGCGGGCGGCCGGGCCTCGGGACGGTCGCGAATGCGCTCGGCGTCGGCTCGTTCATCCAGGGCCTGACGTCGATCGACGCGCTGACCGACCTCGCGCACGAGCCGCTCGGTGTCCGGATCGCGCTCCTCGTCGGCGGCGTGGGCCTGATCGGCCCTGCAACCGCCTTCTACATCGGTGCGGACTTCGGCGCCGGCCCGCGCGACACGCTGATGCTCGTCGGCGCACGGCGGACGCATGCACGCCTGGCAGTCGTCCGGGCGACCCTCGAGATCTCGGCGCTCGTCACCGGAATCGTTCTCGGCGGCACGTTCGGCGCGGGCACCGTGCTCTTCGCGCTCGGCGTCGGGCCCTGCGTCGAGGCGTCGTTCTGGCTCCTCCAGCGGTCTCCGCTCGCGAAGATAGGCACTCCTACCGAGGCGGTGGCCTACGACGCGACCGTAGCGTCGTAATTCGAACACAATCCCGCCCGGGACTGTTCGTTTTGCCACGAAGGTCGTAAGGTTCCGGGCGGTCTACTGCACGGGAGGAGCCTGATGAGTGTTTCAGTGGAGGGCCTGGCCACAGCTGTGAAAGGGCGGGTCGTCGAACGCGGCTCGTCCGATTACGACGACGCGCGTGCGCTCTACAACGCGATGATCGACAAGCACCCGGCGGCGATCGCCTACTGCGTCGACGAGTCGGACGTCGCGGCCGCGGTGCACTACGCGAACGAGCACGGACTGCGGATCGCGATCCGGTCCGGCGGCCACAACGGCGGCGGACTGGGCAGCGTCGACGACGGCCTCGTGATCGACCTGTCGGCGATGAAGGCGATCACGGTGGACGCGGATGCACGGACGGCGCGCGTGCAGGGAGGCGCGCTGCTGAAGGACGTCCTCGAGACGACGCATCAGTACGGCCTCACGGTCCCGGTCGGGATCATCGGCACGACCGGTGTCGGCGGGCTGACGCTCGGCGGCGGGATCGGCCACTTCTCGCGTGCGTTCGGGCTGACGATCGACAACCTCCTCGGTGCGACGGTCGTGCTCGCCGACGGCTCGATCGTAGAGTGCGATGCAGACCGCGAGCCCGATCTGTTCTGGGCGATCCGCGGCGGCGGCGGCAACTTCGGCGTCGTCACGTCGTTCACGTTCCGCTGCCATCCGGTGTCGACCGTCCTCGCCGGGCCGGTGCTGTACGACCTCGGCGACGCAGCGGACGTCCTGCGCTGGTATCGCGAATTCGTTCCCGCGCAGCCGGACGGGCTCGGGATCTGGTACGGGCTCGTCTGCGTGCCGCCGGGGCCGCCGTTCCCCGAGGAGCTGCACCTGCGCAAGGTCGCGGCGCTCGTCCTGACCCAAGCCGGCGAAGAGGAGTCCGAGGCGCTGCGCGCGGCGCGTTCGTTCGGAAAGCCGCTGCTCGACGGCGTCGGGCCGCTGCCCGTGCCCGTGTGGAACACGGCGTTCGACGGCGTCTATCCGAAGGGCGACCAGTGGTACTGGCGCGGCGACTTCGTCGAGGAGCTGTCGGATGCGGCGATCGACGTCCACCTCCAGTACCACGAGAGCATGCCGACGTGGAAGTCGACGATGCACCTCTATTCGATCGACGGTGCGGCCTCGCGCGTCGGCAACGAGGAGACGGCGTGGGCGTACCGTCACGCGAAGTGGGGGCAGGTCATCGCCGGCGTCGATCCGGACCCGGCGAACGCGGGCGCGATCACCGACTGGGCGCGGTCGTACTCCGACGCGCTCAAGCCGTACGTGCTCGCGGGCGGCTACTCGAACTTCGCGATGGACGAGCCGGACCGCGTGCGCGGGATGTACGGCACGAACTACGAGCGGCTCGCACGGATCAAGAGCCAGTACGACCCGGACAACGTCTTCCGGGTCAACCAGAACATCAAGCCCGGCTAGACGTCCACGGCTTGAGGCCGGC
>DATCJJ010000107.1:0-17252 GCA_036562845.1 Gaiellaceae bacterium
GCGGTGCTCGGCGGCAAGGTCGACGTGCCGACGCCCGAGGGCGCGGTGTCGCTGAAGATCCCGTCGGGCAGCGAGGACGGCAAGCTGATCCGGATCAAGGGGCGAGGCGCGCCGAGGATCGGCGGCAGCGGCAAGGGCGACGTGCTCGCCCGGGTTCGCATCCAGGTGCCGAAGCGCGTCAACAAGAAGGAACGCGAGCTCCTCGAGGAGCTCCAGAAGTCGAGCGGCTGATGGCGAAGCACGACGACCTCCTGAACCAGGGCCCGCGCGAGGCACCCGAGGCCGAGACGGCGGAGGAGAAGAGCAAGAAGCTCGGCCTCAAGACCGCGGGCGGCGCCGTCGTCGGCGGCGGTGCGGTCGCCGCGAAGGCGGGCGCAATCGGCGGCCTCGGCAAGTTCTTCCTCTGGCTGTTCGCCTGGAACGGCGTCTCGACCGCGATCCGCATCGGCGGCTGGATCGGCATCCTGCTCGTGGTCGCGATCGTCGCCGCCGTGATCCTCTGGTGGCGGAGGGCGACAGCGTGAGCGATCGCCCGATCTACATGATCAGCGTCGCCGCCGACCTGGTGGGCATGCATCCGCAGACGCTCCGGATCTACGAGCAGAAAGGCCTCGTCCGCCCGCAGCGCACGCCGGGCGGCACCCGCCTCTACAGCGAGTCGGACGTCGAGCGCCTCCGCATCATCCAGCGCCTGACGACGGAGCTCGGGCTCAACCTCGCGGGCGTCGAGCTCGTGCTGCGGCTCGAGGACGAGCTGCGCAAGGCGCACGCGCAGATCGAGCGACTGCAGCAGCACGTGCACGAGGAGGTGCAAAAGGTTCACAAGCACTACCGCCGCGACCTCGTCGTGTACCGCGAGGAGCGGCATCCGGAAAGGACGTAGATGGACTTCAACAAGCTGACGATCAAGTCCCAGGAGGCGGTTGCCGCTGCGCAGGAGCTCGCGCGCCGCGCCTCCAATCCCGAGCTCTATCCCGAGCACCTGCTGCTCGCGCTGCTCGACCAGGAGCTGCCGCGCGAGCTCGTGCCCGACGCGGACGGCCTTCGGGCGGAGGCCGAGGCGAAGCTGGCGACGAAGCCGCGCATCCAGGGCGCACAACAGCAGCCGCAGGTGAGCAGCGTCTTCTCGCGCGTGCTCGACAAGGCGTTCGACGAGGCGAAGCGCATGCAGGACGACTACGTGTCGACCGAGCATCTGCTGCTCGCACTCGACGCCGTGCCGCGCGACGTGCTCCTGCAGAAGATCGAGTCCGTCCGCGGCGGCCAGCGCGTCACCTCGCAGGATCCGGAGGGCACCTACCAGGCGCTCGCCAAGTTCGGCCGCGACCTCACCGAGGCGGCCGAGGACGGGAAGCTCGACCCGGTGATCGGGCGCGACGAGGAGATTCGCCGCGTCATCCAGGTGCTCTCGCGCCGCACGAAGAACAACCCCGTGCTGATCGGCGAGCCGGGAACCGGCAAGACGGCGATCGTCGAGGGGCTCGCGCAGCGCATCGTCGCGGGCGACGTCCCAGAGGGCCTGAAGGGCAAGCGCGTCTGGGCGCTCGACATCGGCGGCCTGCTCGCGGGCGCGAAGTACCGCGGCGAGTTCGAGGAGCGGCTGAAGGCAGTGCTCAACGAGATCAAGACCGCCGAGGGCGAGTTGATCCTCTTCATCGACGAGCTGCACACGATCGTCGGCGCCGGTGCCGCGGAGGGCGCGGTCGACGCCGCGAACCTGCTCAAGCCGATGCTCGCCCGGGGCGAGCTGCGGTGCGTCGGCGCGACGACGCTCGACGAGTACCGCAAGCACATCGAGAAGGACGCGGCGCTCGAGCGGCGCTTCCAGCCGATCTTCGTCGGCGAGCCGTCCGTCGCGGACACAATCGCGATTCTCCGCGGCCTCAAGGACACGTACGAGTCACATCACGGCGTGCGCATCAAGGACGCTGCGCTCGTCGCCGCGGCGGTGCTCTCGCACCGCTACATCAGCGACCGCTTCCTCCCCGACAAGGCGATCGACCTCGTCGACGAGGCGGCCTCGCGCCTGCGGATGGAGATCGACTCGTCGCCGGTCGAGCTCGACGAGGCGGAGCGTCGCGTCCGCCAGCTCGAGATCGAGCTCGCGGCCGAGCCCGCGAACCGCGAGGCGCTCGAGCACGAGCTCGCAGAGGTGAAGGAGCGCCGCGACGGCCTGGCCGCTCGCTGGGAGCGCGAGAAGGGAGCGCTCGACCGGATCAAGGAGATCACGAAGCGCGTCGACGAGCTGAAGCGCGAGGCCGAGCGCGAGGAGCGCGTCGGCAACCTCCAGCGCGTCGCCGAGATCCGCTACGGCGAGCTGCCGGCGCTCGAGCAGGAGCTGTCCGAGAAGCAGCTCGACGACCCGATGGTGAAGGAAGAGGTCGACGAGGACGACGTCGCCGCCGTCGTTGCGCGCTGGACCGGCATCCCCGTCGACAAGCTCCTCGAGGGCGAGACCGAGAAGCTCGTCCACATGGAGGAGCGGCTGCATCAGCGCGTCGTCGGCCAGGACGAGGCGGTCGAGGCGATCGCGAACGCCTTGCGGCGCGCGCGCACCGGCCTGCAGGATCCGAACCGTCCGATCGGCAGCTTCGTGTTTCTCGGGCCGACCGGGGTGGGGAAGACGGAGCTCGCGCGCGCACTCGCCGAGTTCATGTTCGACGACGAACGCGCAATGGTGCGCATCGACATGTCGGAGTACCAGGAGCGGCACACGGTCGCGCGCCTGATCGGCGCGCCGCCCGGCTACGTCGGATATGACGAGGGCGGCCAGCTGACGGAAGCGGTCCGGCGGCGGCCGTACAGCGTGATCCTGCTGGACGAGATCGAGAAGGCGAGCGCCGAAGTGTTCGACGTGCTGCTGCAGGTGCTCGACGACGGCCGCCTGACCGACGGCCAGGGCCGCACCGTCGACTTCCGCAACACCGTGCTGATCATGACGTCGAACATCCGCAACGCCGAGCAGATGCGCGAGCGCTTCCGGCCGGAGTTCCTCAACCGGGTCGACGAGATCGTCGTCTTCGAGCCGCTGTCGCGCGAGCAGATCGGCGAGATCGTCGAGCTCCAGCTCGAGCGGCTGCGCGAGCGGCTCGCCGAGCGGCGGATCGCGCTCGACCTGACCGACGCCGCGAAGGAGGCGCTCGCGGACGCCGGCTGGGATCCCGCCTACGGCGCAAGGCCGCTGAAGCGGGCGATCCAGCGGCTCGTCGAGAACCCGCTCGCGCTGCGTCTTCTCGAGGGCGACTTGGGCGACGGCGACACGATCCGCGTGGACGCGGAGAACGGCGAGATCGCCTTCGAGCGGGTGATCGGCGAACCGATCCTCGCCTCCTGACGAAGGAGTGGGTAGGCAACCCGCTCCAGAGGAGGGCACACATCGTGAGGAAGCTCGTTCTTTTGCTCGGCGTCGCCGTGCTGGCGCTGGCCGGCGTCGCGTACGGCGCCTCGAGCCCGATCATGGTCGGTTCGACGCTCAACGCCGGACAGGATCACGCGACGAAGTCGCACGGCGTCGGGACGTTCACCGGCACGATCACCGGTAAGAAGCTGAAGTTCACGCTGAAGTTCAGCCACCTGACCGGCGCTGCGTCGGCCGCGCACATCCACATGGGCGCGAAGGGCGTCTCGGGGCCGGTCATCGTCCCGCTCTGCGGCCCGTGCAAGACCACCGTCAGCGGCACCGTCACGATCAACGCCACCGTGCTCAGCGCGATCAAGAAGGGCAAGGCCTACGTCAACGTGCACACCGCGAAGTACCCCGCCGGCGAGATCAGGGGACAGCTCGCGACGCACTAGTCGTCGCCTCGCCCCGCGCGGCCGTCGTCGTCGTTAGCCATGTCCGGCAAGGTGGTTGCCGGACATGGCTGTTGGATGCGCGTGAGATCCTGTCGCGGTGCTGGTCATCGCCGCCACCGAGCGCGAGCTCGCGCACGTCCGCCGATTCGAGACGTTCGCGTGCGGGATCGGCCCGGTGGAGGCGGCGCTCTCGACGGCGCGCGCTCTTCGTGAGCGCGCGCCGTCAGCCGTCGTGCACGTCGGGATCGCCGGAGCTCGAACGCTCCCGCTGCTGACGGTCGTCCTCGGCTCCGAGGCGGTCTACGAGGACCTCGCGGCCGCGATCCCGGTCGTCGACCGCGCCGCGCCGGACGCGGCACTGTTCGAGCGCCTGCACGCCGCCCTGCCCGACGCCGTCGTGTCGCCGATCGGGACCTCGGCCGCGGTCGGCAGCGGCGAGTCCGAGATCGAGGCGATGGAAGGGTTCGCCGTTCTCCGCGCCTGCGAGGACGCGGGCGTGCCGGCGGTCGAGCTGCGCGTCGTCTCGAACTCGATCGGCGAGCCAGACCGTACCGAGTGGCTCTTCGACGAGGCGTTCGAGGTGCTCGGCTCGGTCCTAGATCGACTCGACGTCGTCTAGGAACTCGGCCTGCGCGGTAACGGGCGGGGCGCCGTACGCGAAGAACAGGACTTCCTCGTCGCTCTCGTTCCGCGCGTGCAGCGGCGTGCCGATGTGGACGACGGCGACGTCGCCGGGCTCGAGATCGACGCGCTCGGGCGGCTCGCCGAGGAGGATCGTCAGCGTGCCTCTGATGCAGACGAACGTCTCCTCCTGACCAAGGTCCTGGTGACGTCGCCCGCGGACGTGCGGCGGGTAGCGCCAGAGCCGCGCCCGCGAATGCTCGAGCTTCGCCGGCTCCGTCACGTCGGCGGAGTGACGCGGCGCCTGGCCGTCGTGGCCGGGCCGCTCTTCCCAGTTCGCGCTCTCGGCGCGGACGATGTCGTAGCCCATTGGCTGCGACGATACCCTGCGCCGCGGTGGCTGAGAGTCGTCCAGCTGCGCTGCCACCCGCCGAGCGTACGGTCGGACAACTCGTGGCGGAGTCGATCCGCTTCTACGGCGACCACTTCTGGGCCGTCGTCGTTCTCGGCGCGCCCTTCCTCATCATCGACGTGCTCTCACTCAACGCGAGCGTCACGGTTCAGACGCTCGTCGCATGGGCGGTCGGTCCCGTGCTCTGCGCGGCCTACGTTCGCGCCTGCATGCTCGTGGGCCGTACGTTCTGGTCGTGGCGGGCCTACGCCGTCGCGCTCGTCGTCTACATCCCGTTCCCGGTGCTCGTGCGGCTGTATGTCCTTCCCGGCGTCGTCTGGTTCGCGCTCATGGGTCTCGCAGTTCCGGCCGCAGTCATCGAGGGACTGGGCGTGCGGGCGGCCTTCCGTCGCGGGTTCGAGCTCGGCCGCGCCGACCTCGTGCACGCGATCGGCGGCCTCGCGGCGGTCTGCATCGTCTACGGCGTCAGCCGGGGTGCGCTGCTGGTGCTGCTGCACACGCAGGGCGACCAGGCCCAGAAGATCGCGGTCGTCATTGCCGACATCGTCCTCTCACCGCTCCTCTACCTCGGCGGCGCCTTGCTCTACGGGGACCAGGCGGCGCGGGTCGAGTAGGTTCCCGGCATGCCGATCTACATCTTGCTCTCGTCGCTCTCCACCCAGGGCGTCCAGACGCTCAAGTCGAACCCGGATCGTCTGCGCGAGGTGAACCACGACGTCGAGGAGCTCGGGGCGCGCGTCCTGCACCAGTGGGCGACGCTCGGCGAGTACGACTTCGTGAACGTCGTCGAGGCGCCGGACCTCGCAACGGTGGCGCGCGTCTCGGTCGCGCTCGGCGCGCGCGGCTCGACCCGGATCGAGACCTTGCCTGCGCTGACGGTGGACGAGTTCATCCAGACCCTTTCTTAGAGGCCGAAGCGGAATCAGCGACTGTGGTCGCCCGGGATTCCGGTTCGGCCTCTCAGGAACACTTGCGGCATGAGGCCGCGCGACACCCTCCGCATCCTCGGCGAGCGCTTCGCCCTCGGGCCCGGGGCCGAGGCGCTCGAGGTCGTGCGCGAGACGCTGGCGCGGCCCGAGCCGCCACGGCCGATCGAGGACGTCCAGGCCGAGCTCGACGCGCTCGTCGGCCTGCAGACGGTGAAGGAGCAGGTGCGCGCGCTCGTCGCGTTCCTCGAGATCCAGGCGCGGCGCCGCCAGCTCGAGCTGCCGGAGGTGGCGACGTCGCAGCACCTCGTCTTCCTCGGCAACCCGGGCACCGGGAAGACGACGGTCGCGCGCCTGCTCGCGCAGATGTACCGCTCGCTCGGGCTCCTCGAGCGCGGCCATCTCGTCGAGGTCGACCGAGCCGGGCTCGTCGGCGAGTATGTCGGCCACACGGCCGTCAAGACCGACCGCGCGATTCGCCGTGCGCTCGACGGCGTGCTGTTCATCGACGAGGCGTACGCCCTCGCACCGGTCGGCGGCCGGCTCGACTTCGGCCCGGAGGCGGTCGAGACGCTGCTCAAGCGGATGGAGGACTACCGCCACCGTCTCGTCGTGATCGTCGCCGGCTATCCCCGGCTGATGCGCCGCTTCCTCGACTCGAACCCGGGTCTTCGCTCGCGGTTCGCGCGCGAGATCACGTTCCCCGACTACTCCACCGCCGACCTGCTCGAGATCACGCGGCAGTTCGGGCGGGTCAACGACTACCTGCTCGCTCCCGACGCGGAGGACGAGCTGCGCGCGATCTTCGACGGCGTCGAGCGCGGCGAGGGATTCGGCAACGCGCGGTTCGCGCGCACGCTCTTCGAGCAGGCGCTGAACACGCAGGCCCTGCGCCTCGCGCACGGCGATGCGTCGCAGCTCGGCCGGAGGGAGCTGATGGAGCTGCACGCCGCCGACGTGCGCGAAGCTGCGCGCGCGCTCGGCGAGGTCGTGGACCGGCCTACGACGCCCCGCCGGTGGCGGCGACGCGGCGCACGCTGATGCCCCACGCCTTGCCGCTCGCGAACAGCTCGTCCGGATCCACCTCGTTCGCCCAGCCGAGGAAGTGCGGCTCCGGATCGTCGTCCGTCGATCCGTACACGGCCGGGTACGCCGGCAGCGGGTCGTCGGGCAGCACACCGCGCTGAATCTCCTCGGCCCGGCGCTCCGCCTCCTCCGAAGCGGGACCTTCCATATAGCCACGCGGCATAGTGGTCACTGTGCCCGAAGCACTCGCGGTACGCAATCTGCAGAAACGCTACGGCTCGGTGCACGCGCTCCGCGGCGTCGACCTGACCGTCGAGGAGGGGCAGCTCGTCGGCCTGCTCGGGCCGAACGGGGCGGGGAAGTCGACCCTCGTGAAGATCGCGGCGGGCCTCGTGCGGCAGAGCGGCGGGGATGCGCGCGTCGCCGGTGCGCGAGCGGGCTCTCGCCCGGCGCGTGCCGCCCTCGGCTATCTCGCCGAGCTCTTCCGCTTCCCCGGCTGGTACACGGCGAACGAGGTGCTCGAGCTGCACCAGCGTCTCGCCGGCAGCCGCGGCGGCGCCGCCGAGCGTGCGCGGCTGCTCGAGCTCGTCGCGCTCGCCGACGCGCGCGACCGCCGCGTCGACGGCATGTCGAAGGGGATGGCGCAGCGGCTCGGGATCGCGCAGTCGCTCGTCGGCGAGCCGCGCCTCCTCCTGCTCGACGAGCCGACGTCCGCGCTCGATCCGGTGGGCCGCCGGACCGTCCGCCTGCTGCTCGAGGATCTGCGCGGGCGCGGCGTCTCCGTCCTCCTGAACAGCCACCTCCTGAGCGAGATCGAGCTCGTCTGCGACCACGTCGCGATCCTCCTCGCGGGCGAGGTCGTCGCCGCCGGCACGCCGCAGGCGCTTGCGCGGCCGCGCGGAGTCGAGCTCGAGACGGACGACGGCAAACGGACGATCGAGGGCGCGACGCGCGAGGACGTCCCGCGCCTCGTCGAGGATGCGGTGCGCGCCGGCCGCCGCATCTACGGCGTGCGTGTGCTCACCTCGACGCTGGAGGACGTCTACCTCGAGGCCGTGGGCGGGGAGACGTCATAGGCAGCGTGCTGGTCATCGTCGAGTACGGCTTCCGCGAGGCGGTCCGCCGGAAAATGTTCGCCGTCGTCCTCGTCCTCACGGCGTTGTTCCTCTTTCTCTTCTGGCTCGCGAACCATTACGTCTTCGACCAGCTGTCGCAGATCAAGCCGCCGAGCGACGTGCACGTCGACACGCGCACGTTCGCGGGCGCGTTCCTGACGGGCCTCGCGATGTTCGCGACGCTGTTCCTCGGCGTCGTGCTCGCGGTGTTCCTGACACTCGGCGTCGTCAGCGGTGACGCGGAGCGCGGTCTGCTGCAGCCCCTCGTCGTGCGCCCCGTCGGACGCGCGACGCTGCTGCTTTCACGGTTCGTCGGCGCCGCCGTCGTCTGCGTCGGCTACGTCCTCGTCGTCTATTTCGCGTCGTTGCTCATCACGGGCCTGACCGGACACTGGTGGCCGGATCACAAGCTCGGACCTGCGATCGAGCTCGCGCTCGGCGTCCTCATCGTCATCTCGCTCTCGTTGCTCGGGTCGGTCGTGCTCGCCTCGACCGCCAACGGCATCGCCGTCTTCATGCTCTTCGGCGCCGGGCTCGTCGCGGGCCTGCTCGGGTCGATCGGGCACGCGCTCAACTCGCACGCGGTCAAGCACGCGTCGACGATCGCGTCGTACGCGCTGCCGTTCGAAGGGCTCTACCAGGACGGGCTGCGCCTGATCACGTCGAACACGACGGGACTGACCGCGTTCATCCTGCAGCTCGGGCCGTTCGGCGGCGGCTACGTCCACGGCTGGACGATCCGCACGTGGAGCATCGGCTACCTCGTGCTCGCGCTCGCCGCCGCCGTGGCCGCATTCAGCCGCCGGAACCTATAGCCGCGATCTCGCCCGCAAGGCGCGCGTTCTGCGCGATCAAGTCCTCGTTCGCGCGCTGCGTCCGGCCGCCGCTCTCGCGGTGGAGGTACGACAGCACGAACGGCGTCACCGACTGGCCGTGCACGCGCTGATCGTGCGCGGCGCGCAGCGCCTGCTCGATCAGCGGCTCGACGTCGTCGAGCGGCTCGTCCGGCGGACGGCCGAGCAGGAGCCCGGCGCCGCCGAGCTCCCAGTGGGCCTGCGCCACGGCGGCCGCTTCCCGTGCACCGTCGACGCGTGCGGAGACCGGCGGCCCGCCCGCAGCCGCGTAGAAGAGCGGCAGCGTGTCGACGCCGTAGCCGAGCACGGGCACGCCGAGCGACTCCAGCAGCTCGGCGGTCGCCGGGACGTCGAGCAGCGACTTGACGCCGGACGAGACGACGAGCGCAGGCGTCCGTGCGAGCTGTGCGAGGTCGGCGCTGACGTCTGGGGGATCCGGGAAGCCGCGGTGCACGCCGCCGAGACCGCCTGTCGCCATCCACCTGATGCCGACCTGCTTCGCCACGGCGAGCGTCCCGCCGACGGTCGTCGCGCCGACGGCGCGCTGCGCGACCGCGACGGCGAGGTCGCGCGGCCCGACCTTTCGCGCCGCCGCGTCGAACCGCTGCAGCTCGTCCTCCGTCAGGCCGACGACGATCTCTCCGTCGAGCACGCCGATCGTCGCGGGCACCCCGCCGGCCGCCCGCACTTGCCGCTCGGACTCGAGCCCGACCTCGACGCCCTCGCCGGGCGGGAAGCCGTGCGCGACGAGCGTCGTCTCGAGCGCGACGACGTCCGGGAGCGCCGGCGCGACCTCGTCGCCGATCCTGATCATGCCGCCCGCTCCATGCGCACGAACTCGTGGTCGCCGAACTTCTCGAACGACCGGGTGTGGCGCTCGCCCACCTCGCGAAAGCCGAGCCGCTCGTAGAGGCGAATTGCGCGCGTGTTCCACGCGGTGACGTAGAGCCGGAACGTGTGCGGCCGCCACCGCTCACGCGCGTACGCGAGCTGGCCGTCCAGGAAGCGCTCGCCGAGGCCGCGGCCGCAGAGGTCGGGGCGCAGCCCGATCCCGACCTCGACGACGCCCGGCTCCGGCTCGTCGAAGTACCAGAACGCGTCGGCGCGCCCGTCGTCGCCCTCGACGATGTGCCAGCGGTCGAGCTCCACCGGCGGATCGTCCGCCGGGTCGTAGAAGTCGTACGGCGGCGCGTACCGCCACTCGAGGACCTCGTCGAGCGTCAGATCAGCCCCTCGCGCTCCATCTCGACGAACCGCGACTCCGCGTCGCGCTTCACCTCGCGGAAGCCGGCCCGCCGATACGCGCGCAGGGCGCGCTCGTTCCACCGCGCGACCCAGAGCCGGAACTTCTTCGGCCGCCACTCGAGCGCCGCATAGTTGAGCCCCGCCCGGATGAACGGCTGCGCGAACCCGTGGCCGGTCAGGTCGGGCCGCATGCCGAGGCCGAGCCGCACCTCGTCGCCCTCGCGCACGAAGTTGAAGAAGCCGACGAGCGCGCCGTCGGCGTCGACCACCGCGCGCAGCGTCTCGCTCTTCGCCGGGTGTGCGAACAGCTCGACCCGGCGTGGATCGTTCGACGTGTCGTACCACTCGTACGGGAACTCGTACTGCCAGCCTGAGATCTGCAGCGCGTGCTCCTCGGTCAACGGCACGACGTTCACGGCAGCGAGCCTACGCGTGCGACGCAGCGCGCCGCGCATTCGAGACCGCGCCGCGCCGCCTCCTCGAGCGACCCGCCCAGCAGGAATCCCGCGGCGAGCGCGTCGCCCGCGCCGGTCGTGTCGACGACGTCCGTCGCCACCGGTGCGAGGTCGAGTCGCGCGTCCTCCGTGACGACGACCGCGCCGCGCGCGCCGCGCTTGATCACGCCGGTCGGAGCCGTGAGGTACGCGCCGCCGAGCATCTCCCACTCCGCCTCGGTCGCGAACAGGACGTCGGGTGCGAGCGTGTCGAGCAGCTCGCGGAAGCGCACCGGCCCGAACGCGCGGATCTCCGTCCACGCCGCGACGTCGACGGACAACCGGGCGCCGCGCTCACGGCCGAGGCGGGCGGCGAGCAGCGCCGTCTCGAGGATCGGCTCGCGTAGGAGGGCGTAGCCGGAGAGGTGCAGGACGTCGCAGCCGTCGAGCCAGCCGCCCTCGAGCTCGTCGGGACGGAACGTCGGCGCGACCCCTCGGTCGGAGGCCATCGAGCGCTCGCCGCCGTCGACCACGGACACGACGACTCCGGTTGTGCCGTGGTCGACCGGGCCGAGGAGCCGGACGCCGCGCTCGCCGAGCTCGCGGGCCACGAGCTCGCCGGCCGCGTCGTTGCCGCGCTTCGAGATGCAGCGAGCCTCGGCTCCGAGGAACGCCGCCCAGGCGGCGACGTTCGCCGCCTGCCCGCCGGCGCCTGTGGCCGTCGCGGCGCGGACGTCGTCGCCGCGCGCGAGCGGCTGCTCGAGCCGGACGATGACGTCGAGGAGGACATCGCCGAAGGTCGCGATCCGCATGCGGCACAATCGTTCCATGGACGACAACGATCGGCTCGGCCGTGCGCGCTCGTTCCTCATCGGCGGCGTCGTCGGTGCCTCGGCCGCGGTCGCTGCCGCACGCCGCCGGCGCGAGGTCGCGCGCCGCCGCCGCGAGCGGATGCTCCATCCGGCGGGGCTCGCCGCGTTCGAAGGAGCGCCCTGCTACCGCGAGCTCCTCGCCGAGGAAGCAGACCGGGACGACAGGTAACGTCAGTCGCTCGTGCCGATCTACGAGTACCGCTGCCCCGAGGGTCATACCTTCGAGCGCTTCCAATCGATGACGGCCCCGGCGCCCGAGAAGTGCGACGTCTGCGGCGCGGCACCGGTCGAGCTCGTCCTCTACCCGGTCGCGATCCACTACAAGGGATCGGGCTTCTACACGACCGACTACGGCAAGAAGAAGGAAGAGGCGAAGTCATCCGACTCGAAGCCGGCGGAGTCGAAGGAGTCCAAGCCCGCCGAGTCGAAGCCGTCGAAGCCGTCCTCGTCGTCTACTTCGTCTGACTGAACGCGGCGTTGCCGCTCAGGCAGCCGGGGCCGAAGGGCCCGTCGGCGGGGTTCGGCGGCTGCGGCGCGGAGTTGCCGAGCACTTCCTGGATCACCTGGATGTTGTTCTCCGACGGCTGCAGGTAGCCGTCGCCGAGGTCGCGGCCGCCGAGGCGGCAGTGAAGGTTCGTCCCGGCCCGGAACTTGATCCACGCGAGCTGGATGAACTCGTTCGTCGAGAGATCGGTCGACAGCGGCTTCATCAGGTTGCCGCCCTCGAACGGCAGGCGGAAGAACGTCCCGACGCTCGCGAGCTTGCTCAGCGCCGCCTGCATCACCTGCTGCTGCCGCACGCCGCGGCTGACGTCGGAGTCAGCCGCGTTCAACCGGTTCTCGCGGATGCGCGAGTAGATGAGCGCCGTGTGGCCGCTCATGTGCGTCGTCCCCTTGTGGAAGCGCCAGCCCTGCCATTGCCGGCAGCGCGTCGCCGTCGAGTACGGACAGTCGAAGCGGTTCGAAAGGATGTTCTCCGGCACGTTCACGTCGATCCCGCCGACCGCGTCGATCAGCTGCACGAACGAGCCGAAGTCGACGATGACGACGTGATTGACCGGCAGCCCTGTGAAGTCCTCGACGGTGCGGATCGCGAGCTTCGGGCCGCCGAGCTGCATCGCGGCGTTGATCTTCGCCGACCCGTAGCCGGGGATCGTCGCGCGCAGGTCGCGCGGGAGGGAGAGGAAGACGAGCCGGTGGCTCTTCGGGTCGGTGTGTAGCACCATCAGCGAGTCGGAGTGCTCGTCCGTGCTGCGTCCCGCCTGTCCGTTCTCGGAATGGTCGGTGCCGATCAGGAGCGTGTTCGCCGCGTTGTTCATCAGCAGCCCGCCGCCCGGCTTCAGCACGCTGCCGATGCCGGGCGCAACGCGCTGCAGCCGCGCGTTCGCGTCGGAGACCCCGCTGCGCACGCTGAAGTAGCCGGCGACCGTCCACACGATCAGCACCATGATCACTGCGAGAACGGTCCAGAAGGCGATGCGCCTCGGCGACCATCCGCGCCGCGGGCGGCGGCGAACGTCGCGCTGCGGCTGCTGCGGCTCGACCTGCCGCCGCGGCACTTTCCCCCTCGTCCGTCCGCCCCGGTAGACGCGATAGGGCTTCTCTCCGGGGGCGGCCATCGAGCAGGTTACGGTACCCACTCGGGATGACCGCGACGCATGCGATTGGGGTCGACCTCGGCGGGACGAAGATCCTCGCCGGCGTCGTCACGCGCGAGGGAACGGTCGTACGCCAGCACGAGCGGGCGACGCCGATCGAGTCCCAGGACGCGCTCGTCGCCGAGCTCGTGGCGGCGATCGCCGAGGTGCTCGCCGACGACGTCGGCGCGATCGGGCTCGGCGTTCCCGGGCCGCTGGACCTCGTGGCCGGACGCACGTACGACATGGTCAATCTCCCGTTTCACGACTTCCCGTTGCGCGACCACATGGCGCAGCAATTCGGGCTTCCGGTCGGGATCGACAACGACGCGAACGCGGCGGCAATCGCGGAATGGCGCGTCGGCGCCGGCCGCGGCGTCGACGACCTCGTCATGCTCACGCTCGGCACCGGCCTCGGAGGCGGCGTCATCTCGGGTGGACGCCCGTTCCGCGGCGCGCGAGGCGCCGGCGTCGAGCTCGGGCACACGGTGATCGTCCACAACGGCCGTCCGTGCCAGGGTCGCTGCCAGGGCCGCGGCCACCTCGAGCCGTACGTGACCGGCCTTGCGGCGACGCGCGCCGCGCAGGACGCATTCGGCCCGCTCGCCGAGGCGCACCTGCTTGTCCGGCTCGCGAACGAAGGCGACATGAAGGCCCGCGAGATCATCGCGGAGATCGGCGAGCACCTCGGGTCCGGCATGGGGTCGTTCGCGAACGTCTTCGAGCCCGCGCTCATCGTGATCGGCGGCGGCTTCGGCTTCGCTGCCTGGGAGCACCTGATCGGGCCGGCGGAACAGGTGATGCGCCGCGAGGCGCTGCGGCCGATGCGCGACGAGGTGCGCGTCGTCCGCGCGGAGCTCGGCACGACCGCAGGGCTGATCGGCGCCGGCTTCGTCGGCTTCGAAGCCGCGGATGCGTGAGTTCGCGCTCGTCGTGCCGTTCGACGGGCTCGTCGAGCCGGTCGGCGTCCCGAACGACCTGCCCGCGCACGTGACAATGCTCTTCCCGGCGCCCGGGGACGTCGTCGCGCTGACCGAGGTGCTGGGCCGGTTCGCGCCCTTCGACGTGACGTTCCCGCGACTCGACCGGTTTCCGGGGCTCCTCTGGCTCGCGCCGGAGCCGGCGGAGCCGTTCGTCGCGCTCACGGAAGCCGTTGTCGAGCGCTTCCCGTCGTACCCGCCGTACGGCGGCCGGTATGCCTCGATCATCCCGCACCTGACGGTCGCGGCCGTGTCGCTCGACGAAACAGCCGCCCTCGTCGAGCCGCTGCTTCCGTTGCATTCGCACGTCGACTCCGTCGTGCTCTACGAGTCGGCCGACGGACGGCACTGGCAGGACGTGCAGGCCTTCGACCTGGATGCCTGATGCTCGTCGTGTGCGCGACGCCGATCGGCAACCTCGAAGACGTGACGCTGCGCGTGCTGGCGGAGCTGCGCGCGGCAGACGTGGTTCTGTGCGAGGACACGCGCCACACACGCCGGCTGCTCGAGCGGCACGGCGTGGAGGCGCGGCTCGTCTCGTACCACGAGCACAACGAGGCGGCGCGGACCCACGAGCTCCTGCCGCGGCTCGTCGCCGGAGAGCGCATCGCGCTCGTCTCGGACGCGGGCATGCCGGGTGTGTCGGATCCCGGCGCGCGGATCGTGCGCGCCGCGCTCGACGCCGGCGTCACGGTGACGGTGCTGCCTGGGCCGTCCGCGGTCGAGACCGCGCTCGTGGCGTCCGGCTTCGGGGGCGGTGCGTTCCAGTTCCTCGGCTTTCTGCCGCGCGGTGCGGCCGCTCTCGCTGCGCTCTGGCCGACGCTCTCGCTCGTGTCGGTTGCGTTCGAGTCGCCGCAACGGCTGCCGGCGACACTCAGATCGCTGTCGTCGTTCGACGCGTCGCGGGAGGTCGCCGTCTGCCGCGAGCTGACGAAGAAGTTCGAGGAGATCGTGCGCGGCACGGCGTCGGAGGTGGCGGCTCGCTTCGCGGAGCCGCCGAAGGGGGAGATCACCCTCGTCGTCGGGGCGCCGGCGGCGGCGTCCGCGTCTGCCGCCGTCGAGTCCGAAGCGCTCGCCGCGGTCGCCGAGCTCGTTGCGGCGGGTATCCCGCGCAAACGGGCGGCTGAGCTCGTCTCGTCCTTGACGGGCCTGTCCCGCAACACGCTCTACCGCGGCTCGCTGTAGTCAGGATTGACAACAGCGGACGCCGCCGCTAGCCTGCGCGGCTCGTTGGCAAAACTGACAACAGAAGGGAGTCGTCGTGCGGGCGCTCGTGATCGTCGTCGTGCTGTTCGTCGTCGCCGTGCCCTCGGCGGGCGCGTGGACGTGGCCCGTCGCCGGACCGGTCCTGTCAGGGTTCTCGTTCGATCCCGCGCATCCGTACGCGGCCGGGGAGCATCGCGGGATCGACATCGGCGCGCCGCCCGGAGCGGCTGTGGCGGCCCCGGCCGGCGGTGAGGTCACGTTCGCCGGCTCGGTGCCGTCGAGCGGGCAGAGCGTGTCGATCCTGACCGCCGACGGCCTGTCGGTCACGCTCACGCACCTCGGCTCGCTCGCGGTCGCGAAGGGCGCGTCCGTCGCCGAGGGCGAGCGTATCGGGACGATCGGGCCCTCCGGGACGCCGGAGCAGGGCGGCCCATACGTCCATCTCGGCATCCGCACCGCGGCGAGCGAGCAGGGCTACCTCGACCCGCTGTCGTTCCTGCCGGCGGCTCCGCCTGCGCCTGCGCCGCCGCTGCCGCCCGCGCCCGCTCCGGCGCCGGCTGCTGCTCCGATCGCGGCGCAGCCCGCCGGGGCGCCGGCGGCGGCCGTCCCCGCTGCCGCGACTCCCGCGGCTGCGCCTGTGCCGGCGGCAGCCGCGGCGCCCGTGCCGGCGGCGGCCGCGCCGGATGCACCGGTGCCCGCGGCGGCGCCGACAAGCGAGGCTGCGCCTGTGCCCGCGCCGGCGCCGGGCGTCGCGCTGCCGTCAGCCCCCGAACCGACGCTGATCCTTGCGCAGCCGGCGCCCGCCGGTCAGGGCGGCGTGCCCGTCTTCGCGCCCGCTCCGGTTCGGCCGGCCGTCGCGGCGCCGCGTCGCTTCGCCCTCCGGCCCGTCCGCCCGACGCTTGCCGCCGCCGCCGACGAGCAGGTCGTCCGTCACGGCGAGGCCACGCCGCGCGCGGCGTCGCGCCCGGCGAAGGGCGCCGTCGCGGACGCGGCCGTTCCGCGGCATCACCTCGACGCCCCCGCCGCCGTCGTCGTTCACCAGCGGCGGCGCGGCGTTCCGCTCGGTCTCGCCGGCGGGGCGGCCGCGGCGCTCGCGTTGCTGCTCGCACTCGTTCGTATGATCTTTGGCCCGTCTGCGCGCAGCGAAGGAGTCCGCACTGTCCGAGAAGATCCTGGTAGCGCCGGCCTGGCCGTATGGCAGCGGCCCCCGGCACATCGGCCACGTGGCGGGCTTCGCCGTGCCGGCGGACGTATTCGCGCGCTACCACCGGCTCAAGGGCGACGACGTCTTGATGGTGAGTGGGACGGACGAGCACGGCACGCCGGTGATGGTGGCCGCCGACCGGAAAGGCGTGTCGCCGCGTGAGCTCGCCGACGAGGCGAACGAGATCATCCGGAACGATCTCCGCAATCTCGGCATCTCGTACGACTGCTTCACACGGACGACGACCCGCAACCATGCCCGCGTCGTCCAGGACATCTTTCGGACGCTCTACGACAAGGGCTATCTCCTCGAGCAGACGACGCTCGGGGCGTTCTCCCCCTCGACCGGGAGGACGCTGCCCGACCGGTACATCGAAGGGACGTGTCCGATCTGCGGCTTCCCGCAGGCGCGCGGCGACCAGTGCGACAACTGCGGCAACCAGCTCGATCCGACCGATCTGATCGATCCGCATTCGATCATCGACGGCTCCACGCCGGAGTTCCGCGAGACGACGCACCTCTTCCTCGACCTGCCGGCGTTCGCGGAGCAGCTCGAGTCGTGGATCGCCCGGCAGGATGCGTGGCGTCCGAACGTCAAGAACTTCTCGCTCTCGCTCGTGCGGGAGCTGAAGCCGCGCGCGATGACGCGCGACATCGACTGGGGCGTCCCGGTGCCCGTCGAGGGCTACCCGGAGGACACGAAGCGCATCTACGTCTGGTTCGACGCCGTCATCGGCTACCTCTCGGCGAGCGTCGAGTGGGCGCACAACGTCGGGCGGCCGGACGCGTGGCGCGAGTGGTGGCAGAACCCGGGCTCGCGGCACTACTACTTCATGGGCAAGGACAACATCGTCTTCCACACGGTGATCTGGCCGGCGATTTTGCTCGGCTACGGCTCGGGCGGCGAGCTCGGCGGCGGGCGCGGC
>DATCJJ010000129.1:0-48604 GCA_036562845.1 Gaiellaceae bacterium
TGCTCGATCTCCGGGGCACCGAGCCGATCCAGTGGCGGTTCGCCCGTTAAGGGATACATTGGGACCAGCTCGACCCTGTGCGCGTTCCCGAGCGCACATGTAGATCCAACGCCTACATAAAGGGAGCCGATGTCCCGCCGAAAACGGGCTAGGCACCCACCTGGTTCGCCAGGGTCACATCGCTCGGGGACAAACGGCAGGGTGGAGCTACCTTCTCTCGATGATCGAATCGTTCGGTGACTCGACGCGCGGCGGCGAGTGGGCCGCCGTCCGGCTGCTCGTCGACGGCGACCGCGTCGTCGAGGCGGACGCGCCGGGCCTCGAACGCGGCCTGCGCGGGCTGACGCTGCTCGAAGCGGCCGCCGTCGGCGGGGAGACGCTCGCGGTCGACGCGCTCGCGAACGCGCTCGGGCCGATCTTCCGCGCGCCCCCGGAGGCCGGCCGCACGGCGGTCGCGATGAGCGGCGGCGTCGACAGCGCCGTCGCGCTCCTCCGCGCGCAGCCGCACGCGGTCGGCGTGACGCTGCGGCTCTGGCTCGACCCGCACGGGCCTGCGGCGGACCGCGCATGCTGCTCGCCCGAGGCGGTGCTCGCGGCGCGCGAGACCTGTCACCGCCTCGGTATCCCGCACGTGACGCTCGACCTGCGCGAGGAGTTCCGCCGCGCGGTCGTCACACCGTTCGTCCGCGGGTACGCGCGCGGCGAGACCCCGAACCCGTGCCTCCGCTGCAACGGCGGCTTCCGGTTTGCCGAGCTGCTCGCGTTCGCCGCGCGCGCCGGGTGCGACCGCCTCGCCACCGGGCACTACGCGCGCATCGCCGCGCACCGCGGCCGCCTCCTCCTGCATCGCGGGGCCGACCCGCAGAAGGACCAGTCGTACATGCTCGCGCGGCTCGACCCGCGCAGACTCGGCCGCATCTGGTTCCCGCTGGGAGAGCAGGACAAGCAGGCGACCCGCGACGAGGCGGAGCGGGCCGGGCTCGCGGTGGCGCGCCGCGCCGAGAGCCAGGAGGCCTGCTTCCTCGCCGGGGACGACTATCGCAACTTCCTGGCCCGCCAGGGTGTCGTCGCGCAGGAGGGGGCGATCGTCGACGCGTCCGGCGCACGACTCGGCACGCACGGCGGGCACTGGTCGTTCACGCCGGGCCAGCGGCGCGGCCTCGGGGTCGCGGCGGCGAAGCCGCTGTACGTCATCGACACCGACGCACGGACGAACACCGTCGTCGTCGGTGCGCACGACGAGCTCGCGCGCACGCACGTCGCGGCACGCGGCGCGCTCTACGTCGACGTCGACCGCGCGGACGTGAAGCTCAGGTATCGCTCACAGCCGGTCGCCGCCTCGGTGACGCGCACCAGTCGCGGATTCGCCCTCGAGCTCGACGAGCCGGCGTACGGCGTCGCCCGCGGGCAGGCCGCCGTGCTCTACGAGCACAACGCCGTTGTCGGCTGCGGTGTCATCTAGGATCGCGCCCGATGGTGGTCGCGTCCATCTGGGGTGATGTCTGGAGGGCGGCGCTCGCCGTCTTCCTGTTGGCTGTCGGGCTCTCGGCCGCGTATCTCCTCGTGCGCCTGGGCGGAACCGTTGCGCGCCTTTCTGCGTTCATCGAGGGGGCAGAGCGTGAGGTGCTCCCCGTCATCAACAAGGTCGGAGGCAGCGTGGACCGCGTGAATGGGCAGCTCGACAAGGTCGATCGGATCACCGACAGCGCCGTGGACGCCGCAGACAGCGTCGACACGGCGGTGCGCGCCGTCAGCATGGCGGTGACCCGTCCGGTCCAGAAGGTCTCCGGCTTCGCCGCCGGGGTCAGCTACGGCGCCGCCGACTTCAAGACGAAGCGGAGCTGGCGCCATGCCGTGGAGGCGGGCAAGACCGCCGCCGCCCGGCGTGAACAGGAGCTGGCCGACGAGCTGCGCGAGTCGGGAGAGCCTTCGTGACGGACGAGGTCACGCTCACACTCCCGGCGCAGGAGGACTTTCGGCATGTCGCGCACCTCGTCGTCGGCGGGCTCGGTGCGCGCCGTGACATGACGTACGAGGACCTGGAGGATCTCCAGGTCGCATTCGACGCGATCCTCGCGTGCCGCGACGACGACGACGACATCGTCGTGACGATGTCGGTCGAGGGCGGCGTCGTCCGCGCGTCGATCGGTCCGTTCGACGAGGCCGCGCTCGAGCGGCTCGACGCCGGCCCGGGCGGGCTCGCGCCACGCCGGGTCCTCGAGACCGTGTGCGACACCGTCTCGGTGGCGGAGCGCGACGGCGGCTCGTGGGTCGACGTGACGAAGCGGGTGAGCGTCTGATGCCGCGGCTCGACGACAAGCTCCTCCTGCGGCGCTACCACGAGCAAGGCGACCTCCAGGCGCGTGAGCAGCTGATCGAGCAGTACATGTCGCTCGTCCGCTCCCTCGCGCGGCGCTACTCGTACCGCGGCGAGCAGCTCGAGGACCTCGTCCAGATCGGCGCGATCGGCCTGATCAAGGCGATCGACCGCTTCGACCTCGAGCGCGGCGTCGAGCTGACGACGTACGCGACGCCGAACATCATCGGCGAGATCAAGCGGCACTTCCGCGACAAGGGCTGGTCGGTTCGCGTTCCGCGCGGCCTCCAGGAGCTGAACGTGCAGCTGTCGCGCCTGATGGAGCAATTGACGGTGCAGCTCGGCCGCTCGCCGACGATTCCCGAGCTCGCGAAGGCAGCCGGTGCGCAGGAGGAAGAGGTGCTCGAGGCGCTCGAGTCCGGGCGCGCGTACTCGTCGCTCTCGCTTTCCACCGGCAGCGGCGGCGACGGCGAAGAGGATCTCGATCCGCTCGAGTCGATCGGCACGGAGGAGCACCAGTACGAGGTCTCGGAGGACCGCGCGGTGCTCGCGCCCGGCTTCCGCGTCCTCGACGAGCGCGAGCGGAAGATCCTCCAGCTCCGTTTCTTCGACGGCCTCACGCAGTCGCAGATCGCACAGCAGGTCGGCATCTCGCAGATGCACGTGTCGCGGCTCATCCGCCGCTCGCTCGAGAAGATCCGGGACGAGATCGCCGCGGATGAAGAAGCTCCGGCAAGACGATCCTGACGCCGTCCGGCGCGAGTACGCGGACCCGTCGCGCTTCGCCGTCCGTCGATCGCTCTGGTCCCGACGCACGGGGCCGAGGGTGTTCGACGTCGCCTTCGACGCCGTCGCTGCACTCGAACCGCGACGCGCGCTCGAGGTGGGGTGCGGGCCGGGCGACTTTGCCGCGAGGCTCCAGGCGGCCGGCATCGAGGTCGTCGCCCTCGACCAGTCCGAGCAGATGGTGGAGCTCGCCCGCGGGCAGGGAGTCGACGCACGGGTTGGGGACGTCCAGGCGCTCCCGTTCGCGGACCGCGAGTTCGACGTCGCCGTCGCGAACTTCATGCTGTACCACGTGCCGGATCTCGACCGCGGTCTCGCGGAGCTTGCGCGCGTCGCGCCACGGCTCGTCGCAGCGACGAACGGCTACGACCAGCTGCGGGAGATGTGGGATCTGGTCGGCCGGGATCTCGGCGAGCGGCGCACGATCTTCATGCGCGAGACCGGCGAAGCGCTGTTGCGCACGCACTACGACGACGTCCGGCTGATCGATCTGCCCGCGACCGTCGAGATGAGCGCCGACGACATGCGGCACTACATCGCGAACTCGGTGCGGCACAGCCACCTCGCCGCCCGGGTGCCGACATTCGACGGCACCCGGACGATCACGGCGTCGACGGCCGTCTTTGTCGCGTCATGCGTGAGGTAGCCGCACCGGGAAGCGTTGCGGGAGTGCCGCGAGCCAGTGTGCGAGCACCGTGTTCCGGCGCGCTTGACGGCGCTGTGGGTCGGTGTCGCGGATTCGCGCCGCCAAGCGGCGGTAGACGGCCTCCATGTAGAGCTGCGCGCGGACGCTCGACTCGGCGAACGCGTCGTCGCCCTTGTCTTCGCCCTCGTCGGCTTCGCCGGCCGACTTCAGTCGCTCCTCCACTGCGTCGTGAGAGAGCGTGATGCCGAGCGCGGCGGCGCCCTGCTCGATCCGCGCGCGATAGACGAGCAGCCCGAGCAGATGCCGGCGGACGGCGCGGTCGTCCACGAACGGCTTCCCCTCGCGGGCAGCCTCCTCGCCGAAGCGGTCGACGGTCTCGTCGAGCTGCTCCCGCGTGATCGACGTCGAGCCGACGCTTGCGACGACACGGTCGTCGTGGGAGCCGCCGCAACCCGCCGTCGTCGCGGCGAGCGCGACGACGACCGCGACGACGAAGGGCACGCGCCTCATTTGACCGTCACGTCGAACGCTGCGGTCGCGTCGACGTCCGCGTAGAGATCGGTGCTCGCGTTGTTGCGGCCGAAGGTGAACGCTGCCGCGTTGTAGAGCGTCGTTCCGTGCACGGGGACGCCGAATCCGGAGGCGAGCGGGACGTCGATCGTGATCGTGTTGCCGCTCACGCTCCCCTGGGCCGTCACCTTGGCCGGGTACTGGAAGAGCTTGCAGTTGCCGGGCGTCGTCTCGGTGCAGTCCGTGGTGCCGGCGAAGTAACTGAGCGGGCCGCCGCCCGTCGACTGCGCTCCGACGTAGAGGATCTGGAACACGTCCTTGCCGCCGCCGGTACGCGGCGCCGGCGCCTGGAAGCGCGTCAGCCACACCGCCTGTGTCCTCCCCGGCGGAGGCGTGAGCGAGGCGAGCGACGCGACGCTCATCGTCACGTGGGCGATCCCCTTCCTCACGCTCACCTTCGCCGACGTCAGGTCGAGCTGGGGCAGGTTCGCGCCCTGCACGCCGTAGTGCGGCCATTGCGCATCGCCCGGCGCGTCGTCGACACCGCCGGTCGCGGGCAGCGCCTTCAGACCGGTGCCGAGAGCCGTCGCGCCGGACACCTGCCGCGCCGCCATGAGCGAGGCGCCGTCGTGTGTGTTCGTCGTGTCGTCGTAGACGATGCGGAGGCCGCCGTCGGGGCCGAGCTGGAAGCCGAAGAAGTCCGCCATCTGGCGGTCGCCGCCGCTCGTCGTGCAGTTGAGGCCGGCGTTGCAGATCTGGCCGTAGTGCATCGGCTTCTCGGTGAACTGCACCTGGGCGATCGTCGGTCCCGCCGTATTCGCACCCCGGATGAGGGCGGCGTAGCCGTACCACGGGAACGCGGTGGCCCCGTCGGGATCGTCGAGGTAGTTCGGCATCCCGTCCGAGCCGGTCGACGTGCTCGTGCCCGTCCCGTACCACGCCAGCGCGAGCGTGCCGGCCGTTCCGGCCTGCGCCCAGTCGAACTCGTTCGTCACGGACTGGCCCGAGTTCACCTTCGTCGGCGCCGACCACGTCTTCCCCTGATCCGTGGAGAACGAGTAGTAGAGGTTGTAGTTCGTCCCGTCGATCCACGCGACGTAGACGTTTCCGGCCTGGTCGGTCGCGAGCGCGGGGAAGAGGTTGAGCACCTTCTGCCCACCCGGCGTCTGCGGCGCCTTGTAGTTCGTGAAGGTGATGCCGGTGCGCTGGCCCGGGTCGACGTGCCCGACGGTGATGCGGATGTGGTCACCCTCGTTGCACGCGTAGTAGAGGTTGCGCGTCACGGAGTCGAAGCGGAGTTGCGCGCAGGTCGCGTCCGACGCGAGCGGGATCGGCCCGCTTGCCGACGCCGACTGCCAGACGAGGCCGCCGACGGGATCCGCTGCACCGGTCGAGCCCGGGCTCGAGTAGATGAAGGTCCCGACTGCCGTCTCGTGGAAGGCGAGGAAGAGCGTGTTGTCGGACGCCGCCGGCGTCGTCCCGTTGTCGAGCGCGTACCACTGCCGGTCGACGGCCGCGTTCTGCACGGCCGCGGGGTTCTTGCGCCACGTGTTGCCGCCGTCGTTCGAGACGGAGGTCCCGAGGTTGACGAGAGCTTCGAGGTCGACGAAGTAGGCGAACCCCTGGTCGTCGACGACGATATCTGTGTCACCGCCGCCCGGGCCTGCGTCCGGCCGCATCTGGATCGGCGAGACGACGTGGAAGCTCTTGCCGCCGTCGGTGGACTTGTGCACGAACGAGTTCTGGGTCGTCGTGCCCCATGGTCCCGACTCCCACCAGTTCCCCTGCGCGTCGAAGAAGTCGAGCGGCTCGCCCTCCGTCCGTTGCGCGTCGATTGCGGTCGAGGCGCCGAACACCGCGTTCCAGCGCGTGTAGGTCGGGCTCGGCGTGATCCCGTTCGACCCCGGGATTGAGCCGGGCGGCACGGGCGCCGGCGCGCTTGTCGACTGGAAGACGCCGCTGTAGGTCATCGGGTCGACGAACGGCGCGGCCGGCGCCGACGACGGACAGACCTGCACGGAGTACGTCCCTCCGTCGGCGGTCTTGTACGTCAGCTCCTCCTGACCGACGCCGGTGTCGGTGTTCGCGACGACCGAACCGCCGTGCAGCAGATTGACCGCGATGTCGTTCGACGCGACGGTTGCGTCGACCGTGACGGAGATCGTTTCGTTCGCGCCTGCGACGCTGAAGTCGCTCGGCGTTCCGCACGCGGTCGCGGAGAAGCTGCCTGAGAACGGTGTCGGAGCGGTGTCGCTGTGCGCTGCTCCCGGAATGAACAGGACGAGCGCGACGCTCACGATCGTGAGAACGAGCGCTCCGAGACGTCTCTTCATGGTTCCCCCGTATCCGCAGTCGTCGATGACGGCGGCTGCGTACCCGCATCCGGAGCGTGTCTAACGCGACTGAACGGTCAGTCAATCACGCATGTCGAAGCGCGTCGTCCCAGACGACGTCGGCAAGCGTGAACGGCTCGCCGTGAAGGCGCTCCTCGCGCAGCACATCGGCGACGACGACCGTCGCCGCGCCCGCGTCGAGCGTCGCGGTGATGCGGCACGCCGCCGACGCGAGCGTCGGCTCGTACGGCGGGCCTGTGTCGAGCGCGAGGAAGCGGAAGAGCTCCTGCTGGTCACGCCGGAGTAGGTGCAGCGTGAACGTGCCGCTTGCGAGCGCGAGGTCGTGCGTCAGGTTGTCCTTGCGCAGTTGCAGCACGACGCGCGGCCGGTCGGGATCGATCGAGGCCGATACGGCCGTCGAGCAGATCAGCCCGCTCGCGCGACCGTCGTGCTCGGCCGAGACGGCGCTGATCGGCGCCCAGAGCTCTTCGGTGACCCAGCTCACCAGCCCGCGCGCGCGGCGTCGGCGAATGCCGCGGCCTCCGCTTCGTCCGGCGGCGCCGTCAGCTCCCCCGACACAGGCGGCACGACGAAGTGAATGTGTCCGGGCTCTCGCTCATGTGCGGCCAGAGGCACGTGCCGACGCCCGGCGAGCCGAAGGTGTGGTCGACGACCCGCGCGGTCTTGGCCATGACACCGCCAGCCCGACCGGATGCGTCATCCGAGCGACGCGAAGCCGAAGTTCAGCAGGCGCGTCGCGTCGGTGTACATGTCGGGCGAATCGAGCACGACGGCGATGAGCGTCACCCCGTTGCGCGTCGCCGACGCGACGAGGCACGGGCCGGCCTTGTGGGTGTACCCCGTCTTCACGCCGTTCGCGCCGGGATACGCGCCGAGCAGGCGGTTGTTGTTGACGTAGATCTTCGCGAACGTCGGCGCCGCCCACGGGACGTGCTTGACCTTGGTCTTGACGATGTTGCGGAAGCGGGCGTTTTGCAGCGCGACGCGTGTCAGTGCCGCGAGGTCCCACGCGCTCGAGTAGTTGTCGACGTCCACGACGCCGCTCGGCGAGACGAAGTGGGTGTCGTGGAGGCCGAGGATGCGCGCCTCGACGTTCATCTCGTGGACGAAGTGCCATTTCGTCCCGCCCGCCGCGATCGCAAGCGCCAGCGCGTCGTCGTTGCCCGAGAAGAGGAGCAGCGAGTAGAAGAGCTTCCACGCCTCGACGCGTTCACCGGCGCGCAGCCCCTCGCGCACGAGCGGGACGCGCGGCACCGACTTGTCGACGGTCACGATCTCGTTCGGCCCGAGCTTCCGCAGCGCGAGAAGCGCGGTCATGATCTTCGTCGTCGACGCGACCTCGCGGCGCTGGTGTGGGTTGAGCTCCCAGAGCACGCGGCCGGTCGACGCGTCGACGAGCACCGCCGCCTTCCCGAGCAGCGACGGCCTGAAGGTATGCGCGATCGGCTCGGAATGGAGGAGCTGCACGTGGCGGACGGTCTTCGCCGCCGCCTTGCCGACGGCGGCGACGGGGGCCTGGGGGGCCTGCGGCGCCGCAATCGTGGCGACGGGCGCTCCGTGCTGGCGCGACCCCGCCCAGGCGCCCGCTCCGCCCGCGAGGATCGCGATGACGAGCACGGGGGTCAGCCTGCGCAGCCGGTACCGGTAGCGCATCCGTCTCGGCGGAGGGACCACGCGTCGATCCTAGAATGGCCGCCTGATGCACACCACCGCCGAGATCCGCGAGGGGTTCCTCTCCTTCTTCGAGACGAAGGGGCACGTGCGGGTCCCGTCGGCCTCGCTCGTGCCGCGGGCGGACGACCGGTCGACGCTCCTGACCACGGCGGGGATGCAGCCGCAGATGCCGTATTTCCTCGGCCGGGAGCCGCCGCCGGCGCCTTTGACGACGACCTGCCAGAAGTGCTTCCGGACGCCGGACATCGACGAGGTCGGCCTCGACGGGTCGCACCTGACCTTCTTCGAGATGCTCGGCAACTTCTCGTTCGGGCAGTACTTCAAGGAGGGCGCGATCGAGTTCGCGACCGAGTTCGTCACCGAGCACCTGAAGATCCCGTGGGACCGCCTCTGGGTGAGCGTGCACGCCGGCGATCCAGAGTTGAAGCTCGGCCCGGACCAGGTCGCGATCGACCTCTGGGAGAAGATCGGAATGCCGGCGGAGCGGATCACGCCGCTGCCGTCCTCGGACAACTTCTGGTCGGTCGGCGGCCCGGGGCCGTGCGGCCCCGACAGCGAGATCTTCTACGACTGGGGCGAGGAGGTCGGCTGCGGCGAGCCGGACTGCAAGCCGGGCTGCACGCGGTGCGAGCGGTTCCTCGAGTTCTGGAACCTCGTCTTCATGGCCTACGAGCTCCATCCCGACGGGACGCTCACCGAGCTGCCGAAGCAGAACATCGACACCGGTATGGGCGTGGAGCGCACGGCGGGCATCGTCCAGCAGGTGGCGTCGGTCTACGACACCGACGGCTACCAGACGATCATGGCGTGGGTCGCCGCGAACTCCGGTGTCGCGTACGGCGACTCGGCCGACGCGACGAAGGCGCACCGGGTCCTCGCGGACCACGGGCGCGGGATGACGTTCCTCGTCGGTGACGGCGTCACGCCCTCGAACGAGGGGCGCGGCTACGTCCTGCGGCGGGTGATCCGCCGCGCGGCGCAGCACGGGCTGCGCATCGGCATGGAGGCGCCGTTCCTCGCCGGGCTCGCCGAAGCGGTGATCGAGCAGATGGAGGAGGCGTACCCCGAGCTCGTCACGCACCGGCGGGAGATCGCCGACGTGCTGACCGCCGAGGAGGAGCAGTTCGCGAAGACGCTCGAGCGGGGCATGAAGCTGTTCGAAGAAGCGGCGGCGAAGGGCGAGCTCACCGGTGAGGATGCGTTCACCCTGCAGGCGACGTACGGCTTCCCGATCGAGCTGACGCAGGAGCTCGCACGCGAGCGCGGCCTCGGCGTGAACGACGAGGAGTACTCGAAGTTCATGGAGCAGCACCGCGAGATCTCCCGACAGGGCGGGACGGCGCGGTTCGAGCCGCGCTTCGCCGGTGCGCGGCGAACGGAGTTCGTCGGCTACGAGCGCGTCGACGTGCTCACGGCGATCACCGCCTACGTCGACCTCGGCGACGGCCTCTTCCAGGTGAAGCTCGAAGAGTCGCCGTTCTATCCGGCGGGCGGCGGCCAGGTCACGGACGGCGGGCGGCTCGAGAAGGACGACGGCACCGTCGCCGAGCTTGTCGAGGCGCTGCGGCTGGACAACGACCAGGAGCTCGTCTTCGAGGGGTCCGGCTTCGCGGAGGGCGACCGCGTGCGCGCGGTCGTGCCGTGGTCGGTGCGCTTCCCGACGATGGCGAATCACACCGCGACGCACCTGTTGCACAAGGCGCTGCAGGAAGTGCTCGGCGACCACGTCCGCCAGGCGGGCTCAGCGGTCCGACCGGACAAGCTCCGCTTCGACTTCACCCATCCGCAGGCGCTGTCGACGGAGGAGCGGGCGCGTGTGGAGGAGATCGTCAACGAGCGCGTCTTCGCGAACCTGCCCGTGCGGATCTACGAGACGACGATCGACGAGGCGCAGAAGCTCGGCGCGATGATGCTGTTCGGCGAGAAGTACGGCGACGTCGTCCGGCTCGTCGACGTCGACGGCTGGTCGCGCGAGCTCTGCGGCGGCACGCATGTCGGCTCGACGGCCGAGGTCGGACCGTTCGTGATCACGGCGGAGAGCTCCGTCGGCGCCGGCGCGCGCCGGATCGAGGCGGTCACCGCCGGTCAGGCATTTGCATATCTCCGCGAGCAGGCGCGCGAAGCCGACCACCTGCGGCACGAGCTGGAGCAGGCGCGCAAGGAGAAGCCGAAGGCGAAGGCCGAGATCGACTTCGTCGTGCAGGGCCGCGCCGGCGACGTCGTCCTCGTCGAGGCGAAGGGCGTGAAGGGCGGTCCGTTGCGCGACCTCTCCGACCGGGTCCGGCAGCAGGAGCGGGCCGGCGGCGCGATCGTGGCGTCGGTCGACGACGGCCGCGCCTTCCTCGTCGTCAACTTCGACCAGTCGCTCGTCGACCGCGGCCTCGACGCGGTCGCCTTCGTGCGCGAGCTCGGGAAGCACATCGGCGGCGGCGGCGGCGGCAAGCCGACGCTCGCGGAGGCGGGCGGCAAGAGACCGGAGGGCGTGAGCGCCGCCCTGGAAGCGGCGAAAGAGCTCGTCACCGCGTGAAGGTCATGGCGCTCGACTTCGGGGCCGCACGGACCGGCGTCGCCGTGTCGGACCCGACCGGCACCATCGCGCGGCCGCTCGGCGTCGTCCAGCGTGCGCAGTCCGACGCCGGCCTCGCCGAGCTGAAGCAGCTGGTGGCAGACGAGGACATCGGACAGGTTGTCGTGGGCCTGCCGCTGACGCTGCGCGGCGAGCGCGGCGAGCAGGCGCGGGCGAGCGAGCAGTTCGCGGCGCGGCTGCGGAAGCTGCTCGACGTCCCGGTCGTCCTCTTCGACGAGCGGTTCACGACGGACCTGGCGCAGCAGACCTCGTCCGGCGCGGACCTCGACGCCCGGGCCGCGGCCCATCTCCTCTCAGGCTTCCTCGCGTGGTCGAACGGCGCCCCGGCGTGATGCCGCCGAGGCCGGGGCCGCCGCCCCGGCAGGTGCCGCGCCGGACGATCCTGCTCCGGCGGCTCGTCGTGCTCGGCGCGCTCTGCGCAGCCCTCGCCGTCGGCCTGATCACGCTGCTCCGGCACCACGGCGGCTCGACCGCCGCGCCGACGACGACCGTCGTCCCGCCGCCGAAACCGTTCCGGATCATCTTCCCCGAAGGTTTCACGCGCGCCGACATGGCCCATCGCGTCGCCGTCGTCGCGAAGATCGCCGAGAACAAGTCGCGGAAGCACGTGCAGCTGAGCTCGAGCGGGTACCTGCACTGGTCGCAACCGCGCTTCATCGCCGGCTTCGGAACGAAGAAGCGCCCGCTCGAGGGCTTTCTCTTCCCGGCGACCTACGACTTCCTGAAGGGCACGACGTCGCGGCAGCTCGTGGAGTCACAGCTGCAGGCGTTTGCAACAAACTGGCACAAGCTCAATCTCCGCTACGCGCGCACGAAGAACCTCACCCCGTACGACGTGTTGATCATCGCGTCGATGATCGAGCGCGAGACGCTCGCGCCCGACGAGCGGCCGCTCGTTGCGGCGGTCATCTACAACCGCCTGCACGCGCACATGCCGCTCGGAATCGACGCGACCATCCGGTACGGGCTGCACGTGCCGGGGACGAAGCCGCTGCTCGAGTCGGAGCTGAACAGCGACAACCCGTACAACACGCGGAAGTTCGCCGGCCTGCCGCCGACGCCGATCGGCAATCCCGGCCTCGCGTCGCTGCAGGCGGCCGCGCACCCCGCCCACGTCGACTACCTCTACTTCGTCCGCAAGCCGGACAAGGTGCACCACTACTTCACGGCGAGCTTCCAGGACTTCGTGAACCACGAGATCGCCTACGGCTACAAGTGAGCACGCGCGTCGTCGCCCTTCTCGGGCATCCCGTCTCGCACTCCCTTTCGCCGCGGATGCAGAACGCGGCGTTCGCCGCCCGGGGCCTCGACTGGACGTACGTCGCGCTCGACGTCGAGCCCGACCGGCTCGAGGACGCCGTCCGGGGCCTCGAGGCGCTCGGCTTCGCCGGCGCGAACGTGACGGCGCCGTACAAGCTGGACGTCGCGCGGATCCTCGGCAGCGATCTGCCGTCGGTGAACACGATCCTGGCCGGCGGGGGCGCGGCCTCGACGGACACCGCGATCCTCGAGCTCGTGACGAATCGTCACACGGCGGCGATCCTCGGGGACGGCGGCGCCGCCGCGGCCTTCCGGCACGCGCTGCCCGAGGCCGCGGTGTTCTCGCGGAAGACGGCGTGGCCGCCCGACGTGGCCGGCGCCGACCTCGTGGTCAACGCGACGCCCGTCCGCGACGAGGTGCTCGTCGAGCTCGGCGCAGGCCAGACGCTGATCGACCTGCCCTATCCGCGCACGGCGACGGCGGACGCGGCCTCCGCGAACGGCGCGACGGTGCACGACGGGCTCGACGTGCTCGTCGCGCAGGGCGCTGCGTCGTTCGAGCTCTGGACCGGCGTGCCCGCACCCGTCGACGTCATGCGGCGCGCCGTAGGGTTGCCGGAGTGACGTTGGAGCTCGCAACCGCCGGCGAGTCGCACGGGCCTGCGCTCGTCGCGATCGTCGCCGGCCTGCCCGCAGGGCTCGTCCTCGACCGCGACGCCATCAATGCCGATCTCCGCCGCCGGCAGCAGGGCTACGGCCGCTCGCCGCGCCAGCAGATCGAGACCGACGAGGTCGAGGTGCTCGCAGGGCTTCGGCACGGTCGGACGCTCGGGACGCCGCTCGCGCTCGTCGTCCGCAACCGCGACCACAAGAACTGGACGTGGGGGATGAGCCCGTGGCCCCCCGAGGGCGAGCCGGAGGGGAAGGGGACGAAGGCTGTGACGCTGCCGCGGCCGGGCCACGCCGACCTGGCCGGCGTCCAGAAGTACGGGCACAGCGACGTCCGCGACGCGCTCGAGCGTGCGAGCGCGCGCCACACCGCGGTGCACGTCGCCGCGGGCGGCGTCGCGAAGGCGCTGCTCGCCGCGATCGGCGTCGAGGTGCACGGTGAGGCACTGGCGGAGCACGGCGCCGACGCGACGACGGTCGACCAGGCGCGGAAGGAGCGCGACACGCTCGGCGGCACCGTCCTCGTGCGCGCGCGGAACGTCCCGCCGGGCCTCGGCTCGTACGCGCGCAAGGAGGACCGCCTCGACGCGCGGCTCGCGACGGCGCTGATGGGGATCCAGGCGGTGAAGAGCGTCGAGATCGGCGACGGCAAGGACCTCGCCTCGCTGCGCGGCTCCGAGGCCCACGACGAGATCAATCCCGACCGGACGCGGAAGACGAATCGCGCGGGCGGGATCGAGGGCGGGATGTCGAACGGCGAGGAGGTCGTCGTCCGTGCGTCGATGAAGCCGCTGCCGACCCTGATGAAGCCGTTGCAGTCCGTCGACCTCGCGACGGGTGAGCCTGCCGAGGCGCTCGTCGAGCGGAGCGACGTCAGCGCGGTCGAGGCGCTTGCGGTCGTCGCGGAGGCGGCGGTCGCATTCGAGCTCGCGCGCGCGGCGCGGGAGAAGTTCGGCGGCGACGCGCTCGACGACTTCGTCGCCGCACACCGCGCGTATCTCGACCGCCTGTGAAGAAGCACGTCGCGCTCGTCGGCTTCATGGGCGCCGGCAAGACGACGATCGCGCGCTCGCTCGGCCTGCCGACGGTCACCACGGACGACGACGTGCCGATCGAGCTCTTCGACCTGGGCGAGCCCGCGTTCCGCGAACGAGAGGCCGAGGTCGTTCGAACCGTCCTCACGCGGACGGAGCCGGTCGTCGTCGACCTCGGCGGCGGCGCAGTGACGACGCCCGCGGTGCGCGAGCTGCTGCGCGAGCACGCGACGGTCGTGTGGCTCGACGTCGACGTCAACACGGCATGGGAGCGCGTCAGGGGGAGCGACCGCCCGCTCGCGCAGAGCTACGAGGACTTCAAGCGCCGCTACGAGGAACGGCGCGCGCTGTACGAGCAGGTCGCGGATCTGACGGCGCGCGACGCCGACGACGTCGTGCTGGCCGCCGCGGGGATCGTCGTCGAGCCCGGCGCATTGCGGAAGCTCGGCACCTATGTGACCGGCCCCGCGGCGCTCGTCACCGACCCGCGGGTCAACGGCATCCACGGTATGGACGCGCAGCTCGCACTCGGCGCGAAGCTCGTCGAGACGCACGAGCTTCCCGCCGGCGAGGAGGCGAAGACGCTGACCGTGCTCGACCGCCTCTGGCAGGAGCTTCGGCTCGACCGCGCCGGGACGATCGTCGCGCTCGGCGGCGGCTGCACGACCGACGCGGCAGGCTTCGCGGCGGCGACGTACTTGCGCGGCGTCGACTGGATCCCCGTGCCGACGAGCCTCGTGGCGCAGGTCGATGCCGCGATCGGGGGCAAGACGGCGATCGACCTCCCGCAGGGAAAGAACCTCGTCGGCGCCTTCCACTGGCCGGCCCGCACCGTCATCGACGCCGACCTCCTGCACACGCTGCCCGAGCGCGAGCGGCAGGAGGGGATGGCCGAGGTCGTCAAGACGAGCTTGCTGACGGGCGAGAACCTGCACGATCCGCTCGACGTTCGCCGCTGTGCAGCGTTCAAGGCTGCCGTCTGCCTGCGCGACCCGCACGACCACGGCGAGCGGAAGCAGCTGAACCTCGGGCACACGTTCGCGCACGCGCTCGAGGCGGCGGCGCACTACGAAGGCGTCACGCACGGCCGTGCGGTCGCGCTCGGCCTCAAGGCGGCCCTGAAGCTCTCCGGCCGCGACGCCTCCGCGGTCGACGAGATCCTGCGGCCGAAGCCGGTCCGCGTCGATCGCGAGCGCGCCTGGGCGGCGATGCAGCGCGACAAGAAGAACGTCGGCGGCGAGCTGCGGCTCGTTCTGCTCGGTGAGAACGGCCCGCAGTGGGACGTGCCGGTCCCCGCGGCGGACGTCCGGCGGGCGCTGGACGAGCTGATCGCCGGGTAGCATCGCCCGACCGTGCGCATCTCCGTCCTCAACGGTGTCAACCTGAACATCCTCGGTCGGCGCGACGCCAGTGTGTACGGCGGCGCCTCGATCTCCGAGCTCGAGGGCCGCATCTACGAATGGGGGCGCGAGCTCGAGCTGATGGTGCAGTGCCGGCAGACGAACGACGAGAGCGAGTTCATCAAGTGGTGCCACGACTCGCACGACACCGCCGACGGGCTCGTCGTCAATCCTGGCGCGTGGACGCACTACGAGTGGTCGATCCGCGACGCGCTCGAGCCGCTCGATATCCCGATCGTCGAAGTCCATCTCTCCAACGTCGACGAGCGCGAGGAATGGCGCCGGATGTCGGTGCTCGAGGACATCCGTTCCGCCCGCTTCGTCGGGCACGGCCCCGACGGCTACCGAATGGCCCTCGAATACCTGAAGGAGCACGATTCGTGAGCGATCGCGTCAGCAGGCTGCAGGAGCGGCTCGACCAGCCGCTGCTCGTCACCAATCCGGTCAACGTCAAGTACCTCGTCGGCTTCGAGAGCTCGAACTGCGCGCTCCTCGTCGAGCGCGACCGCGTCCGGCTGTTCACCGACTTCCGCTACTTCGAGTCGGCGCGCGCCGTCGCGGGCGTCGAACCGGTGCAGACGAAGCGCGACACGATCGCTGAGCTCGGCGAGCTGCTCGGCGGACAACGCGTCTCGTTCGAGGGTGTGCTCCCGTTCGTGCTCTACGAGCGGTTGCGCGGCGCCGGCGTCGAGCTGACCGTCGCCGACCCGGTCGTGGAGGAGCTGCGTGCGGTGAAGGACGACGGCGAGCTCGCGATCCTGCGGAAGGCATGCGCGATCACCGACCGCGCGTTCGAGCGCCTGACGGAGGTGCAGTTCACCGGCCGCTCGGAGCGGGACGTCGCGTGGGAGCTCGTGCAGATCTTCCACGAGGAGGGCGCGGAGCAGCCTGCGTTCGAGTTCATCGTCGGCGCGGGGCCGACCGGTGCGCGCCCGCACGGGCGCGCCGGCGACCGCGTGATCCAGCGCGGCGAGCTCGTCGTGATCGACGCGGGCTGCACCGTCGACGGCTACTCGTCGGACTACACGCGCACGTTCTCCACCGGCGGCGTCAACGGCGAGATGCGCGAGGCATACGAGGTCGTGCTCGCCGCGCAGCAGGCGGCGCTCGGTGGGATCCGCGCCGGCCTCAGCGGCTTCGATGCCGATGCGCTCGCGCGGACCGTGATCGACACGAGCTCGTTCAAGCGGACGATGGGGCATGGGCTCGGCCACGGCCTCGGCCTCGACGTGCACGAGGCGCCACGGCTCTCGACGGAATCGAACGACACGCTCGTCACCGGCAACGTCGTCACCGTCGAGCCGGGGATCTATGTCGAGGGCTCGTTCGGTATCCGCATCGAGGACGACGTCGTCGTGACCGAAAGCGGCATCGAGAATCTGACCGGCTTCCGCAAGGACTGGATCGAGGTCGCATAGCTATATTGGCGCGCCGGTATGGCTGAGCAAGTCGACACCAACAGCTTCAAGAACGGGATGCACATCGAGCTGGACGGCAAGGTCTGGCGCATCCTCGAGTTCCAGCACGTGAAGCCGGGCAAGGGCGGCGCGTTCGTCCGCACGAAGCTCCGCGGCCTCGAGAACGGCGCCGTCGTCGACCGGACGTTCCGTGCGGGCGAAAAGTTCCCGCGCGTGCACACGGAGACGAAGAACGTGCAGTACCTCTATGAGGACGGCAGCGAGGCGCACTTCATGGACGCGGAGACGTACGAGCAGTTCGCGGTGCCGCGCACCGAGCTCGAGGAAGAGCTGACCTTCATGCAGCCGAACGCAACCGTGCAGGTGCTCGCCGTGAACGGCAAGCCGGCGAGCGTGCAGCTTCCGGCGTCGGTCGAGCTCACCGTCGTCGAGACCGAGCCCGGCGTGAAGGGCGACACGGTCAGCAACGTCACGAAACCGGCGACGCTCGAGACCGGAGCGGTCGTTCAGGTGCCGCTGTTCGTGAACGTCGGGGACAAGCTCAAGGTCGACCCGCGCGAACGGCGCTACATCTCACGCGCGTAGGCGTCCTCTATCGTTGATCCATGGGGACAGCGGTCAACTGCCTCCGGCCGCCGAGGAGCAGGCGCGGCGGCGCGGAATGAGCGAGGACGAGATCGAGGAGACGGAAACGCGCCGGCTGCGCGACGAGCTCCCGATTGCGCCCGACGGCGAGACGCTCGAGTCCGACGGGACGATCGTCGACCGCCGAAGGCACGTCCTGTAGCGCAGCTGGAATGCGCATCGCGATCGCCTACGTCTTCTGGGCCGCTGCGGCGCTCTGCCTCCTGGCGATACCGGTCACCGGCAGCCGGATCTTCTACTCACGGACGAACCTGCCGGTCGTCGAGGGGTGGAAGCTCGTGGCCGCCGCCACGGTTCTCTGCGTGATCGGCGCGTTCTTCGACCTCGTCTAGGTCGCGATAAGGTCTCCGACGTGCCGACCCTCGCCGACACGACGATTCGCCTGCTCGGCCAGGACCCACTCGCCGGCACGATGCCGACCTCGGCGCAGCTGCAGCTCGTGGAGCTCCTCGACCGCGCGGGGTTTTCGTATCTCGAGGTCTCCGGCGGCGGCTGCTTCGAGTCCGCGGTCAAGCGCGGTGTCGAGAGCCCATGGGAACGCATCCGCGCGCTCAAGTCGCGGACGAGGACGCCGCTCGGGCTCGCGCTCCGCGGCCGCTTCCTCGTCGGGTCGCGCCCGGTGCACGCCGACTTCGCGCGCCGCTTCGTCGCTTCGGCGGCCGAGAACGGCATCGACGTCTTCCGGCTCCACGATCCGCTCAACGACGTCTCGAATCTCCGCGAGGCGGCCGAGGCGATCGTCGCCGCCGAGCGCGACTTCGAGGCCGGGCTCGTCTACAGCCCCGGCCCGACCGGCGACGTCGACACGCTGATCGAGCGCGCGAAGGCGCTGCCGGAGCTCGGCGCCGTGCGCGTGCTGCTCCACGACCCGACGGGCTCGCTGCAGCCGCACAAGGCCGCCGACCTCGTCCGCGCGCTCGCCGACGCGAGCAGCCTGCCGATCGGCATCTACGTGCAGGGCTCCGGCGGCAGCGCACTGGCGGCGAGCCTCGAGGCGGCGCGCGCCGGCGCGCAGCTGATCGCCTGCACGGTGTTCCCGCTCGCGCTCAGCCTCCATCGCGTCTCCGGCGAGGCGCTCGCCGAGGCGCTCGCGGGCATGGGCCTCGATCCCGGCGTCGATGTCGCGACGCTGTGGGAGGCGACCGACCTCGTCGACGACCACATCGGCGACGAGCCGGTGGCGCCGCTGGCGCCGCGGATCGCGGTCCGCGCTGCGCAGCACGACGTGCCGGCCTCGCTCGTCGCGGGCATCGACACGACACTGCGCGCCCAGGGCGCGTCCGACCGCCTCGAGGAGGTGCTCGAAGAGCTCGACAAGATTCGCGCCGAGTGCGGTTGGCCGCCGCTCGCCGCGCCGATCGGGGCGGTGCTCGCGTCGCAGGCCATGCTCAACGTCCTCAGCGCGTCGCGCTACTTGACGATCGTCGACGAGCTGCGCGCGCTCGTCAGCGGCCGCTTCGGGACGCCGCCGGAGCCGATCGACCCCGCCCTCGAGCGCGCCGTCCAGCTCACGCACGACCCCGAGACGGAGGAGGACGTCGTGGCGCCGCTCAGCGAGCTCCGCGAGCAGGCGGAGGGCGTCGCGTCGAGCGAGGAGGAGCTCCTGCTGCTCGGCCTGTTCGGCGACGACGCGGAGCAGCTGCTCCAGGCGATCCGCGGCCGCGCGCGGCGCGACGAAGACGACCTCGCCGGTGTCGACAAGACGCGCGCCGACCGGATCCGCGAGGTCGTGGAGATCGTTCAGGAGACCGGCATCGGCGAGCTGACGATCGAGGAGGCGGGGATGCGCATCTCCGTCCGGGCGACGCCCGACCTGCCGGCCGCGCCCGCCAACGGCGCGCCGCTCGCGGTGCCGGAGCCGGAGCCCGGGCCGATCGTGCGTCCCGCGAACGGCATGGTCCACGTCGAGTCGCCGATGGTCGGCACGTTCTACCGGGCGCCGCAGCCGGGGGATCCGCCGTTCGTCGAGGAGGGCGACGTCGTCGGGCCGGGGCAGACGCTCTGCATCCTCGAGGCGATGAAGCTGATGAACGAGGTGAAGTCCGAGCTCGAGGCGGTCGTGCGGAAGATCCACGTCGACAACGCCCAGGCGGTCGAGTTCGGGCAGGTTCTGTTCGACCTCGAGCCGCTCGCCGCCCCGCCGACGCTCTAGGAGGGGCTCACCCAGACCGAGACGTGCGATCGGCTCTCGGCCGTGAACGGCGCGCGCGTCCAGTCGGCCCAGCGGTCGCGCAGCGTCAGCCCGGCGATGCGCGCCATCAGGTCGAGCTCGCTCGGCCAGACGTAGCGGAACGGCATGGACAGGCGGCGTCCGGTCGACTGATGGTGCGAGATCAGCCCCTGGTCGAGGACGTCGTATTCGTCCACGCCGACGTAGTCGTCGCTCACGGCGAACGCGACAAACCGCTCGCCGGGCGGGAGCAGCTGCAGAGCCGGGACGCCGACCTCGATCACGAAGCTGCCGCCCGGCTCGAGATGCGCGGCGGCGTTCTCGAAGCACGCGACCTGCGCGTCCTGCGTCAGGAGGTTGTTGATCGTGTTGAAGACGAGGTAGACGACGCGGAACGACCCCTCGACCCGCGTCGACGTCATGTCGCCGATCGTGACGGGAACGGCGTCGCCGCCCGGCTTCGCGCGCAGCTGCGCGACCATCGGCTCGGAGAGGTCGATCCCGTGCACCGGGACTCCGCGCGCCGCCAGCGGCAGCGCGATGCGGCCGGTGCCGATCGCGAGCTCGAGCGCCGCGCCGTCGCCGGCGAGCTCGGCCAGGACGTCGACCGTGCGGGCGATCGTCTCCGGCTCGCCTCGCGAGCCGAGCCCGGCGTCGTAGCGGTCGGCCCAGTCCGCGAACCAGTCGGTCATCCGAAGATGCCGTCCTGGACGACGAACCAGCCCGGGCCCGTGCACACGAGCCCGAGCTCGGTCGCCTCGATCGGAGCGGCCGGAACTGCCATGCCGCGGGAACGTAGCCGTTCGCTACGCGCGGCTCCAACGCCCACCGAGGGCGAATCGCCGTCGCGCCCGCACGCGGTCGCCGGTGATCTGCCCCGCGCGCAGCTCGAGCAGCGGGACGAGATGCGCCGCCGCGATCCAGTCGCAGAGCGCGCGGCCTCCGTCGAGCGGAAGGGCGGCGACGATCGTGCCGCGCACCTCGGCGACGACGTGATCTCCCGTCGGCAGCGGTTCGCCGTTCAGCACGGCGAGCCGGGCGAGGCCCTCTTCGTCCGCGACACGGTCGAGCCGGATGACGACCGGGTCGCGGTCGGCGAGCGTCGGCCGGCGCCGCGCCTCGCGGACGCGGAGGTTGTGCTCGATCTCGCGCTGGTGTTCCGAGATCAGCGCCTCGTACGTGTACTCCGTCGGCGGTCCTCCGATCATGCCGCCGCCGCCCGTTCGGCATCGGGCCGGACGATCCAGCGGCGGAGAATTGCGTACGACTGCACGGTGCGGCTCCTCTCGTCGGAAGGGGTTCTCCGACGGGTACGGCGCAACCTCAGCCGTGGATATCGGCGATCTTGCCTATCTTGAGGACGCCGAGCCGCATCGCGGCCGCCGCCGCCTCGCCGCGCGTGCGGACGCCGAGCTTCCGCAGCACCGCGGAGACGTGGTGGTCGACGGTGCGGCGCGACAGCACGAGCTCCTCCGCGACGTCGGCGTTGCGCAGGCCCGTCGCGACGAGCTCCAGCACCTCGAGCTCCCGGGCGGTCAGGGAGCCTGGATTCGCGCGCGTTCCGGGCCGCGGTCCGCGTGGGACGGGCGCGCCGAGGCTGCGGAGCCGTTCGCGCGCGAGGCGGGCCGCGGGCCGCGCTCCGAGCCGGTCGAGCTGCTCGAGGCCCTCGCGGACGTCGTCGGCGTCGTCGGAGTCGGCGAGGGCGCGGGCCGCCTCGTAGACGCAGCCGTGGTCGCGCCACACCCGCATCGCAGCGCGAGGATGCCCGGTGATCTGGAGGGCGAACGGCGCGGCGAGCCACGTCGGCACGTCGACCGCCACGCCCGCCTTCCACTGCCAGTAGAGGAGCTCGCCCGCGACCCATGGATGCCGCTTCTCGACCGCGAGCTCGGCCGCGGCCGACGCCTCGGTCAAAGCTGTCTCGGGGTCGCCCTCGAGCCACGCGGCCTCGGCGCGTGCGGCGCGCACCGCACCGACGCGCTGGACGAGTCCGGCGGGCTCGGCGAGCGCGAGCGCGTCGTCGAGCAGCGCGCGGGCGCCTTCCGAGTTGCCCTCCCGCGCGCGGACGCGGCCGATCGCGCCGGCGGCCGTTCCCCGGTCGAGCGGCGTTCCGTTCGCGAACACGCGGAGCGCAAGCTCGCTTCCTTCCACCCACTCCCCGCGGCGGATGAGCACACAGGCGAGCCACGCGTTCGAGTGGGCCGCATCGAGGTCGTGCTCGTCGGCGTACGCGATGTGCGCGCGGAGCCAACGCTCGGCCGCATCGTGCTCGTGCATCTCGGCGAGGGTCGCGCCGAGCAGCCGCAGGCCGCTCGCGGCGCGCAGCTCGAGCCCGTGCTCGTCTGCGAGCGCGATGCTCTGCTCGACGAGCGCGACTCCTGCCTCGACGTCGCCGAGCAGGACATGCGCGGCGCCGCTCGTGGTCAGCGCCAGGGAGTGCGTCTCGTGGTCGCCGAACCAGGCCGCGAGAGCGGTCGCCTTCGTCGACCAGAGGACGGCGTCGACGCTCTCGCGCTCGACGAGCCTGACGTAGCCCTGGTACGAGTACGCGAGTGCGAGCTCCGGCGCGGGCGGCTCACGCTCGAGCAGCTCGACGGCCGCCCGTATAGACCGGTCCGCGTCGGCGTTCAGTCCGAGCATCACGTACGAGGCCGTCGCGCGCGCGAGGTATTCGCCGGCGCGGCGCGGCGCATCGAGCTCGCGAGCGTCCGCCGCGGCCTGCGTCCACGACGTGATCGCCGCGGAGTACTCGCCGGCGATCTGTGCCTGCTGCGCATGCGCGGCGAGCACGTCGAGCCGGTCGCGGGCGGAGAGCACGTCGCCGTGGGCGAGCACGCGCGCGTAGTGCGCCGCCGCTTCGCGATGCGCATGCGTGCGTGCGGCGCGCTCGGCCGCGGCACGGCTGTGCCGGATGACGGCGCCGACATCGTCGGCGCGCTCGGCATGGTGCGCGAGCCGGGAGCTGTCGGCGCTCGGCGCCGCCGTCAGCGCGGCGAGGATCGCCGCGTGCGACCGGCGCTGCTGGAGGGGCGGCACGACGCTCTCGACCGCGAGACGTGCGAGCTCGTGCCGAAACGCGACGGCCGTGCGGTCCGCCTCGAGGAAGCCGGCCGCGACACACGCGTCGACGTGGACGGCGAGCGTCGGGAACGCTCGCTCGAGGAGCAACAGCTCGCAGCGTCCGGGAACGAGCGCGACGCACTCGAGCAGCTGTCGCGTCTGCTCGGGCAGCCGCGACATCCGGGCGATCACGGCGTCGCGAACGGTGGCGGGCAGCGACTCGGCTCCCGCCGCGAGCAGCTCCGTGACGAAGAACGCGTTGCCCGCCGTCCGGTCGTACGCGGTGTCGCCGTCGACACCGTGGCCGCGGGCGAGCTTCCGGACGGCTTCGCGCGAGAGCGGCGGGACGGCGAAGCGCTCGACTGCAGGAGCGCAGGCGAGGTCTCCGAGCAGGGTGCGCAGTGGATGGCCGGGGCCGGCTTCGTCGTCGCGGTACGTCACGACGACGAGAGCCGAGCTGCGCGCGATCCGCCGCGCGAGGATGCGGACGACGTCGAGCGTCGCCGCATCCGCCCAGTGCAGGTCCTCGATGACACCGATGCCGTCGTCGGCGAGCTCGTCGAGCAACGCCTTCGCGACGTCCCGCGGGCAGTCGCCCGCGACGTCGGCGAACGGGCCGAGCGGCTCGGCCGTGGACAGGTGGTCGCAGCCGCCGACGAACGTGCGCACGTCGATCCCGGCGAGGAACCGCCGGACGAGCGCGGTCTTCCCGGCGCCCGCATCGCCGCCGACGAGCACGAGGCGGCCGCCGGCAGCGTGTGCTGCGCCGAGGCGCGCGAGGAGCGATTCCCGTTCGAAGAGCCGATTGGGCATCGTCCATCGTGCCCGTCGGCGCCGGGTCTACGTCGAGCCGTGCCTACACTCCTGCGGTGTTCAAGCGCGTCCTCGTTGCAAACAGAGGTGAGATCGCCGTGCGCGTCATTCGCGCGCTGCACGAGCTCGACATCGAGGCGGTCGCCGTCTATTCGACCGCCGACGAGGACGCGCTGCATGTCCGGCTCGCCGACCGCGCGGTGCGAATCGGGCCGCCGCCGGCGAACGAGAGCTATCTGAAGATCCCGACGATCGTCGCTGCGGCGACGACGACGGGATGCGACGCCGTCCATCCCGGCTACGGCTTCCTGTCGGAGAACGATGCGTTCGTCCACGCCTGCGAGGACAACGACCTCGTGTTCATCGGCCCGACGGCGGAGGTCATGGCGAGGATGGGCGACAAGGCGCAGGCGAAGGCGGAGATGCGCGCTGCGGGCGTGCCGCTCGTCCCCGGAACGGAGGGGACGGCGACGCTGCCGGAGGCGCGTGCGGCCGCCGAGGAGTTCGGGTTCCCGATCCTGCTCAAGGCCGCGGCCGGCGGCGGCGGCCGCGGGATGCGCCTCGTCACCGAGGCGTCCGAGATCGACGATGCCTACGCGCGCGCGAGCACGGAGGCGGAGGCGGCATTCGGAGACGGGACGCTCTACGTCGAGAAGGCGATCACGCCGGCGCGGCACGTCGAGATCCAGGTGATGTGCGACGCGCACGGCAACGTCCTGACGTGCGGCGAGCGCGAGTGCTCCATCCAGCGCCGCCATCAGAAGCTGATCGAGGAGTCGCCGTCGCCCGCCCTCGATCCCCAACGGCGCGAGGCGATGGAGTCGGCGGCGGAGCGGGCGTGCCGTCACATCGGCTACCGCAACGCCGGCACCTTCGAGTTCCTCGTGGGCCCGGACGGAAGCTTCAGCTTCATCGAGCTGAACTGCCGGCTGCAGGTGGAGCACCCCGTGACGGAGATGTGCACGTCGCTCGACCTCGTCCGGATGCAGGTGCACGTCGCGGCGGGCGACGAGCTGCCGCTCGCCGGCCGGGCGCCGCGCAGCGGACATGCGATCGAGGTGCGGATCAACGCGGAGGATCCCGCGCGCAACTTCGCGCCCGCGCCCGGCCGTCTCGAACGGTTCCGGCCGCCGCTCGGGCCCGGCGTGCGCGTCGACACGTTCGTCGCCGACGGCGTCGTCGTCCCGCCCTACTACGACTCCCTGATCGCGAAGGTGGTCGTCCGCGACGACACGCGCGACGACTGCATCGCGCGCGCACGGCGCGTCCTGCAGGAGCTCGAGGTGGCGGGCGTGCCGACGACCCGCGAGATCGCGATCGAGATCCTCGACAGCGACGTGTTCCGCAGCGGCGACTACTCGACCTCGTTCCTCGACGAGGTGCACCTGGCGGCGCTCGCATGACCGTGAGCCGCCGCGAAGCACGCAAGTCCGCGCTCACGCTCCTCTACCAGTGGGACGTCACCGAGCGTCCGCCTGGCGAGCTCTTCGAAGGCGAGATCGACCCGTACGCACAGGCTGTGACCGACGCCGTCGTGCGCGACGCGGAGAGCCTCGACCGGCGGATCACCGACGCGGCCGAGGAGTCCGGCTGGACGGCCGACCGGCTCGGGGCGGTCGAGCGGAACATCCTGCGGATCGCGATCCACGAGCTCGACGTGGGGGAGATCCCGCCGGGCGCCGTGATCGACGAAGCTGTCACCCTCGCCAAGCAGTATTCGACCCGGGAGGCCGGGCGGCTCGTGAACGGCATCCTCGACCGGATCTACCGAGGGCTGGAAGCGTCGGCGGCACAGCCGCCGCCGTCCGGCCAAAAACCGTGGGAGGCTGCATAAGTGGCGACAGAGGACTCACTGGGCAGGGCCGAGGAGCTGCTCGCGAAGCTCGAGGCGGCGCGGGGCGAGCTCGACCGGCTCGCGGGCGAGGAGGGGGGCGGCTCGCCGGAGCGCGCGCTCGAGCTGCTCGGCGAGCTGTCGGAGCTCGCGAAGTCGGTGGAGGAGGAGCTCGAGCGCGCCAAGCGCGCGGCGGAGGCCGATGCCGCAAAGTCCTGAGGAGCTCCGGGCGCTCGTCGAGGACGAGCTCGGGCGACTGCCGCTCTGGCCGCAGCTGCACGGCCAGGCGGAATCGGTGCGCTACGGGCTCGTCGAGATGCGCGGCAAGCGGGTGCGCCCCGTGATCACGCTCGCGGTCGGCGAGGCGAACGGCGCGCCCGCCGAGCACGTGCTGCCGGCGGCGCTCGCGATCGAGCTCGTGCACAACTTCTCCCTCGTCCACGACGACCTGCCGGCGATGGACAACGACGAGGAGCGCCGGGGCAAGCCGACGGTGTGGGCGGCGCACGGCGAGGGCACCGCGCTGCTGGCCGGCGACGCGATGCTCGCGGAAGCGTTTCGGCTCGCGTGCGCGTACGAGAGCTCGCACGTCGCGCGGGAGCTCGCGCAGGCGACGCTCGGCATGATCGGCGGCCAGTACCTCGACACGATGGTGGACGACGCCGACCTCGAGACGGTGCACCGGCTCAAGACCGGCTGCCTGTTCTACGGCTCCGTCGCAATGGGATTGTGGGCGGCAGGCGTCCCCGAGGACGCGCAGGGCCCATGGCGGGCGTTCGGCGACGAGCTCGGCATGCTGTTCCAGGTCGTCGACGACATCCTCGATGCCGACGGCTACGTCGTGACGATCGGCGCCGACGGCGCACGCCGGCTCGCGGACGAGGCGGCCGAGCGCTGTCGCGCCCGGCTCGACGAGGTCGGCGCGGACACGAGTGTCCTGCGCGAGATCGTCGACTCGCTCGCAGTCCGCACGGCGTGACGGTCGAGCTGGAACTCCGCCACGCCGGCAACCGCGTCGTCCTGACGTCGGCCGGCGCAGGCATTCGCGAGTGGGAGGGCGTCCTCGACGGGTACCCGGCGGCGACGCGGGCGACGTCCGGCCGCGGCCAGGTGCTGATGCCGTGGCCGAACCGGTTGCAGGACGGGACGTACGAGTGGGACGGCGAGACGTACCACGTGCCGCTGAACGATCCGCCGTATGCGATCCACGGCCTCGTCCGCGACCTCGAGTGGGACGTCGCCGGGGAGTCCGCGTTCGCGCTCGTCTTCGAGCCGCAGCCCGGATATCCGTTCCGCCTGCGCCTGCGCATCGAGTACGCGCTCGACGGTGACGGCCTCAGCGTCCACGACGTCGTCGAGAACATCGGCGATCGTGCAGCGCCGTTCGGAGCCGGCCACCATCCGTACATCGCGCGCCACGCCGACGACGTCTTCGGCCCGGACGTGAAGCGCGACGACGCGCAGCCGTTCGAGGGGTCGATCGCGATCGGCGACGTCACGGTGTGGGGCGACGAGCACTGGAAGTGGGTGCAGCTCTACACCGGCGACGACCGCCTCGACGTGGCGCGCCGTTCGATCGCCGTCGAGCCGATGACGTGTCGGAAGGAGGCGTTCCGCACGGGCGAGGACGTGATCCGGCTCGAGCCCGGCGACGTCTTCGACGCGCGCTGGGGGATCGCGCCCTGATCGACGAGCGTGCGTTCGCCGGGGAAGAGCACCTCGACCCGGCCTACGTGGCCGGCTACGACCGCAAGACCGGCTTCGACGTCGCCGCCGACGTGGCGCTGCTGCGCGGGCTCGGTCTGACCGGCGACGCGACGCTCGTCGACCTCGGCGCCGGCACCGGGCTCCTCGCGGCGGCGGTCGCGCCTTTCGCCGGCCGTGTCGTCGCAGTCGATCCGTCGCCGGCGATGCTCGATGCGGCGCGCGCCCACGGCAGCTTCGAGACGGTCGAGGCGGGCTTCCTGACGTACGAGCACGAGGGCGACCCGCCGGGGTTCGTCTACACGCGCAACGCGCTCCATCACCTGCCGGACTTCTGGAAGGCGGTCTCGCTTGCGCGCATCCACGAGCTTCTCGCGCCCGGGGGGACGCTCGTGCTGCGGGACATCGTCTATTCGTTCGAGCCGGCCGAGGCCGACGCCGTGTTGGCGGCGTGGTACGCGGCGGCGCCGATCGATCCGGCCCACGGCTGGACGGCCGGGGAGCTCGGCCACCACGTCCGGACCGAGCACTCGACGTTCACGTGGCTGCTCGAGCCGATGCTCGAGCACGTGGGCTTCGAGCTTCGGGACGCCTGGTACTCGGAGTCGCGGACGTACGCACGCTATGTCTGCGTCAAGCGATGAAGAAGCGCGTCGACGTCCTCCTCGTCGAGCGCGGCCTCGCCGAGTCGCGGACGCAGGCGCAGGCGCTCGTGATGGCGGGGCTCGTCCCGGGCTACGACAAGCCGGGGACGCAGGTCGACGAGACGGTCGAGCTGACCGTCGCGGGAAAGCAGCAGTACGTCTCGCGCGGCGGCGAGAAGCTCGCGAACGGGCTCGACCGGCTCGGCGTCGATCCCGCCGGCCTCGACTGCGTCGACGTCGGCTCGTCGACGGGCGGCTTCACGGACGTCCTCCTGCAGCGCAGGGCGAGGCGGGTGATCGCCCTCGACGTCGGGACGCATCAGCTGCACGAGAAGCTGCGCGGGGACGGCCGCGTGACCGTGCTCGAACGGACGAATGCGCGCGACCTGTCGGCGTTGCCGTTCGCGCCGCAGCTGATCGTTTGCGACGTCTCGTTCATCTCCGTGCGGATCGTGCTCCCATCCGTCGTCCGGCTCGCCGCGCCGGACTGGCAGGCGGTCGTGCTCGTGAAGCCGCAGTTCGAGGCGGGCCGTGCCGACGTCGGCAAGGGCGGCGTCGTGCGTGATCCGTCGACGCGCGCGCGTGTCGTCCGCGAGGTCGCGCACGCGGCGGTCGGGTGGGGGGCGAGCGTGGTCGGGGTCGTAGACTCCGGACTCCCGGGTCCCAAGGGCAACCGGGAGCTCTTCCTCCATCTCGTGCAGTCCGACGCACCGACGCTTCCCGATGACCTCGACGAGCGGATCGCCGCAGCAGTTGCAGCCGGTTAGCGCGGCGGCTGTCGTCACGCACGGCCGCGTCGACGTGCACGACGCGGTCGAGCGCGTGCGGGCGGTGGCGGAGCGGTGCGGCGTGCGCATCGTCGAGGAGCCGCGCGATGGGAACCTCGCGGTCGTGCTCGGCGGCGACGGGACGATCCTGCGGACGCTCGCGCACCTGCTCGGCACCGACGTGCCCGTGATCGGCGTCAACTTCGGTCGCGTCGGCTTCCTCGCCTCGATCAAGCCGGCCGATCTCGAGCGCTCGCTCGAGCGGGTCTTCGCCGGCGAGTACGTCGTCACCGAGCTGCCGACGCTCGAGCTCGCGCTGGACGGCGATCGCCACGTCGCCGTCAACGACGTCGTCGCGACGAGCTCGACGCTCGGCAGGATGGTCGAGCTCTCCTGGTCGGTCGCCGGCGAGGACCTCGGCATCGTGCCGTGCGACGGCGTCATCTGCTCGACCCCCTCCGGCTCGACGGCGTACAACCTCTCGAACGGCGGGCCGGTGCTCGAGCGGGGTCTCGACGCGATGGCGATCACGTTCATCGCGCCGCACTCGCTCCACGCGCGCCCGCTCGTCGTCGGCCGCGGCTCCACCGTCACGATCCGCAACGTGACCGCCGACGTCGGCTGCGCCGTCCTCGTCGACGGCCACCGGACGGCCGAGCTGCCGCCCGGCGCCGGCGCCGACGTCTATTTGTGCCGCGCCCGGACCCTGCTCGCGTCCTTGCCTGAGACGTCGTTCTTCCGGCGCTATCGCGAGACATTCGCGTCCTAGGCCGTCTCTAGCCTTTGGGCATGCTCCGCCGCCTCCGCATCGAGAACCTCGTCCTCATCCGCGAGGCCGAACTCGAGCTCGCGCCGGGCCTGAACGTGATCACGGGCGAGACGGGGGCGGGGAAGACGATCTTCGCGCAGGCGATCGGGCTGCTGCTCGGGGCCAAGGGCGACGACGGCTTCGTCGGGCCTGCCGCGGCGGAGGCATACGTCGAAGCGGAGCTCGAGAGCGACGCGCTCGCCGAGCTGCGGCCCGAGGACGAGGACGCACTCCTCGTCGCGCGCCGCGTCTTCGCCGACGGCCGCACGCGTGCGTACGCGTGGGGCCGGGCGGCGGCGCGCGAGGACGTCGCGGAGGCCGTCGAGCAGGTGATCGCGATGTCCGGCCAGTTCCAGCAGCGGCGGCTGGCGCGGCCGTCGTACCAGCTCGAGCTGCTCGACCGCTTCGCCGGCGTCGACCGCGAGGAGGCGCGGACGACCTGGCGCGAGCTGCAGGCGGCACAGCGCCGTCGCGACGAGCTCACCGCGAACGCCGCGTCGGCCGAGGCACGGCTCGCGGAGCTGCGCGCGCTCGTCGAGGATGCCGAGGGGCTCGAGCCGGGCCTCGAGGAGACGCTCCGCGCCGAACGCGAGCGATTTCGCCACGTCGCCGACCTCGCGCAGGCGGCGCAGGCCGCAGCGGCCGCGCTCGCGCCGGAGGACGGGGACGGCGCCGCCGGCCTCGTCGCAGTCGCGGAACGAGCAGTCGCGCCGCTCGAGCCGATCGCCGTCGAGCTGAAGCGGGCAGGGGACGAGCTGCGCGACGTCGAGCTCCGGCTTCGCGAGACGGCCTCCGACCTGCACTCCTTCCTCGCCTCGCTCGAAGCCGAGCCGGCGCGGCTCGAGGAGATCGAGGCGACGCTCGACCGGATCGCGGACGCGAAGCGGCGGTTCCGCTGCCAGACGTACGAGGGGCTGCTCGCGCGGGCCGTGGAGGCGCGCGCCGAGCTCGCGGCGCTCGACGGCGGCGTCGATCCGATCGAGGCCGCGGAGGCCGCGCTCGCCGCGGCGGAAGCGCGGGCCGCGGACCTCGCCGGCGCGCTCGCCGCCGCGCGCGCCGGCGCCGCACCGGCATTCGCCGAGGCGGTGTCGGCCGAGCTGCGCGACGTCGGCATGGGTGACGGCGAGTTCCGCTGCGAGCTGCGCGAGCGTGAGCTCGGCGTCACCGGGCGCGACGAGGCGGTCTTCCTCGTCCGGCCGAATGTCGGGCTGCCGTTCGCGCCGGCCTCAGAGACCGCGTCGGGAGGCGAGCTGTCGCGAATCGCGCTCGCGCTGGCCGTCGTCGCCGGCGGCGAGACGCTCGTCTTCGACGAGATCGACGCAGGCATCGGCGGCGAGACCGCACACGCCGTCGGCAAGGTGCTGCAGCGGCTCGCACAGCGCGCGCAGGTGATCACGATCACGCATCTGCCGCAGATCGCGTCGCTCGCCGATCGCCACTTCCGCGTCGAGAAGGTGGCGGGGGAGCCGACGCACACGCGGATCGAGCAGCTTGGCGACGACGAGCGGAAGGCCGAGCTCGAGCGGATGCTCGGCGGGCAGGAGTTCCTTGCCGCAGTTCGCGGCTGAGCGGATCCTCCTCGCCCCGATCGAGGACGTCTGGGCGTTCCTCGCCGAGCCGTACAACCTCGCCGACTGGTTTCCCGGCGTCTCGGGCGTCCAGCCGGACCGGCGCGGTCTTGCGCCGGGCGCGCGCTGGCAGGTGCTCGGACCGAACCAGCCGTCGTGGTTCAAGAAGCCGGACGCATCCGGGACGCTGCTCGTCCTCGACGTCGTGCCGATGCGCCGGCTCGCGTTTCAGCTCACCGGCCAGCGTCTGGACGCGGAGCTCGAGCTCGAGCAGCGGGAGGGCCGCACGCGCGCCCGCCTCATCGTCGACGCGCCGTTCCTGCTGGTGCGCCGCTCGTTCCCGCACCAGGCGCTCGCTCGGCTCTACGACCTCGTGCAGACTGCGGCGGAGCCGGAGTGACGGAGGAAGCGCGTCTCGAGCAGCTGACCGCCGGGCTGACCCCGGTCACCGAGGGCTGGTTCGTCGTCAACGTGCGTGACGCAGCCTGGGTGACGAACGACACGCTCGGTTCGGCCTGCACGTTCGAAGGCGACGGCACGCCGCCGTTCGGCGAGGTCGGCTACACGCTCGGCGTCCTGCAGCCCGGCGTGGCGAGCGGGCTCTACCACCGCGAGTCGAACCAGGAGGACTTCCTCGTCCTCGCGGGGGAGTGCCTGCTGCTGATCGAGGGGGAGGAGCGGCACCTCCGCGCCTGGGACTTCGTGCACTGCCCGCCCGAGACGGAGCACATCTTCGTCGGGGCGGGCGATGGCCCCTGCGTCGTCTTCATGGCGGGCGGTCGCACCGGTGAAAGGAGGATCACGTACCCGCGCTCGGGCCTCGCGCTGCGCCACGACGCCGGCGTCGAGACCGAGACGACCGATCCGCGCGAGGCGTATGCGCCCTTCCCGAAGTGGCAGCCCGGACCGCCCGAGAGCTGGGACGGCCTCCCCTGGCATGAGCCCTAGAGCAGCGCGCGCTTGCGCAGCGTCGGCAGGACGCCGCCGACGATCGCGGGCGCGAGCTCCCCGGCGAACGGCGTCCCCTCGGCGTACCAGGCGACGGACGCGATCTCCGCGGCCGGCGCAGGCGCGCCGTCGAGCGTCGCGAGGAAGACGTCCATCGCCATCGGGACCGCCTCGAGCGCAGCGACCGCGTGCACAGTCTCGAGGAACTCGAGCGAGGCGGGCTGCGCGCCGAGCTCCTCGCGGAGCTCACGGCGGACGCAATCGGAGGCGGTCTCGCCGTCGTCGGGCTTGCCGCCCGGGAGATAGAAGACGCGCGGCGCCGCCGTCTTGCTGACGAGCAGCAGCCGCTCGTTCTCGATCACGGCTGCGGCGGCGACGCGAAGCATCAGGCGAAGTCACCGTAGATGAGCTCCCGGACGCCCCGAGACTCGAGAAACGACCGCGGAAAGCCGAGCTTCGGCGCGCCCGCCTCGTCGAGGCGCTCGAGGTGCCCGGGCGCGAGCTCGACGTCGAGCGCGGCGAGGTTGGCGGTGAGCTGCACCGCCGTGCGCGTCCCGACGATCGGCACGACGGTCGGCGGCGCCGGCCTGGCGAGCATCCAGGCGATTGCGACCTGCGCAGGGGTGCAGCCGAGCTCGTCGGCGACGGCGGCGACCTCCGCCGCGATCGGCGGTGTCGGCTCCTCCGGCCAGCGCCGCTCGTCCTGTGGCTTGCCGGTGAGGGCGCCCGCGCCGAGGACGCCCCACGGCGTCACCGCGAGCCCGAGCGCGGCCGCCATCGGCAGGAGCTCGCGCTCCGGGTCGCGGTCGGCGAGGCTGTACGGAAGCTGGAGCGCGACGAACGGCGACCAGCCGCGGAGGTCGGCGACGGTGTTCGCCTGTGCGACGAGCCAGGCCGGCGAGTCGGAGATGCCGACGTAGAGCACCTTGCCGAGTCGCACCTGGTCGTCGAGCGCGCGCACCGCCTCCTCGATCGGCGTCGTCGCGTCCCGCATGTGGAGCCAGAGCAGGTCGATGTAGTCGGTGCGAAGACGCCGGAGGCTCTGCTCGAGGGAGCGCACGAGGCTCTTGCGATGGTTGCCGCCCGCGTTCGGATCGGTGCGGTCGATCGTGAGCGTGTACTTCGTCGCGAGCACGAAGCGGTCGCGCCCGCGTTCCGCGAACTCGCCGACGAGCGTCTCGCTCGTGCCATCGGTGTAGTTGTTGGAGGTGTCGACGAACGTGCCGCCGCCGTCGGCGAACGCGTCGAAGATCCGGCGGCTCTCGGCGGCGTCGGCGCCCCAGCCCCAGTCGTCGCCGAACGTCATCGTGCCGAGGCAGAGCTGCGAGACCTTGAGACCGCTGCGACCGAGCGAGAGGTAGTCCATGTGTTCGCCTCCTGTACGAAATATTTCGAACAGGTACTATCACGCTCGAATGAGGCTGCGCAACGTCATGGCTCCGGCGATCCCCCTCGAGATCAGGTCGGGGCCGGCGGCCGAGCGCTTGATCGCGCTCTATGCGGGAGCGGGCCCCGCGGGGGAGCTCTGGCTCCACCTGCTCGGCCTGGCGCTCGACTCCGACGACATCGTCGGTCGGGTGGAGGAGCTGCGGCCGCTCGAGCTGCGCCGCCACCTCGTGGGCGTGTTCGTCCCGAGCTGGCGGCGGCTGGTCGGCGCCGAGACCCTCGAACGCGCGGCGCGCGGCGACGCGGCGGCCGCGAAGCGCCTCCTCGGGCATCCGCGCTACTACGCGGGTCATGCGCGGGCGGCGCTCAGGGAGATCCTGCCCCTGTCGGCCCGCGAGACCAAGGCGCGGATCCTCGCGGAGCTCAGGTCGGCCCCGGCACCCGACACCGCGGCGCTCGACGCCGACGCCGCCGCGAAGCGGGCGCTCGCGGAGGAGGCCGATCCGCTCGACGTGATCGACGCGGCCTGCGGCGGCTACCGGTACGAACCGGAGCCGGACACGGACCGCGTCGTCCTCGTGCCGCATCGGAGCGCGGGGCGTGCCGTCCTGCTCTGCCAGCATCGCCGGACGCGGATCATCTGCTATCCCGCTGCCGTCGACGAGCCCGCGGAGCGCGAGCGGCTCCTGCTCGTCGGGCGGGCGATCGGCGACTCGAAGCGCGTCGCGATCCTCGAGCGGCTGCGCACGGGCGAGGCTTCGCTCGACGAGCTCGCCGCCGAGATCGGGCTTGCGCGCTCGACGACGCACCACCATCTGGCCCAGCTGCGGGCGGCGCGGCTGATCGCCTTCCGCGGCAACGCGGCCGGCTACTTCTACGCGCTCGAGCCCGATGCGTTCGCCGCAGCCGCGAGCGTGCTCGCCGGATTCATCCGACCGTAGGCGCTGCTACCCTGGAATCCCGTGAGCGCACGGGCCCCGAAGTACGTGTTCGTCACCGGGGGAGTCGTCTCCGCGCTCGGGAAGGGAATCGTCGCAGCATCGCTCGGCCGGCTGCTCAAGGCGCGCGGGCTCCGCGTCCAGCTTCAGAAGTTCGACCCCTACCTGAACGTCGACCCGGGCACGATGTCGCCGTTCCAGCACGGCGAGGTCTACGTGACCGAAGACGGCGCCGAGACCGATCTCGACATCGGGCACTACGAGCGCTTCGTGGACGAGAACTTCCTGCGCAGCGCGAGCCACAGCGCCGGCGCGATCTGGGACACGGTTCTCCGCAAGGAGCGGAAGGGCGACTTCCTCGGCGCGACGGTGCAGGTGATCCCGCACATCACGAACGAGATCAAGGCGCGGATCAAGCGCGCCTCCGAGACCGAGCCCACCGACGTCGTGATCAGCGAGATCGGCGGGACGGTCGGCGACATCGAGTCCCTGCCGTTTCTCGAGGCGATCCGCCAGTTCCGGCGCGAGGTCGGCCCCGAGAACGTGATGTATCTCCACGTCACGCTCGTCCCGTTCATCGAGGCCGCGGGCGAGCTGAAGACGAAGCCGACGCAGCACTCCGTGAACGAGCTGCGCCGGATCGGTATCCACCCCGACGTCGTCGTCTGCCGCTCGCACGAGGAGCTCTCGCGCGACATCCGCGACAAGATCGCCCTCTTCGCCGACGTCGACCCCGGCGCCGTGATCGCGAGCCCGGACGTTCCCGACGTCTACCTCGTGCCGCAGGTGCTCCAGGCGGAGGGGCTCGACGCGCTCGTGTGCGAGAAGCTCGCGATCGACGCCGGGCCGGCCGAGCTCGGCGAGTGGAACGACCTCGTGCGCCGCATCGACCAGCGGCGGGAGCTCGTCGAGATCGCGCTCGTCGGGAAATACGTGAAGCTCCAGGACGCGTACCTCTCCGTCCACGAGGCGCTCAAGCACGCGGGGCTGCACAACGGCTGCGCCGTGCGCGTGCGGTGGGTCGACGCCGAGAACATGTCGTACGACGAGGCCGCCGACCTGCTCGAGACCGTCGACGGCGTGCTCGTGCCCGGCGGCTTCGGCTCGCGCGGGTGGGAGGGGAAGATCCTCGCCTGCCGCGTCGCGCGCGAACGGCGGATCCCGTACCTCGGCATCTGTCTCGGGATGCACGTCGCGGTCTCCGAGTTCGCGCGGCATGTCGTCGGGCTCGAGGGGGCGAACTCGACGGAGATGGATCCGGAGACGCCGTTCCCGGTGATCGACCTGCTGCCGGAGCAGAAGGGCGTCGAGGATCTCGGCGGGACGATGCGGCTCGGCGCGCAGGCCGTCGAGGTCGCCGAGGGGACGCGCGCGCGCGAGCTGTACCGCGACGCAGTGATCCACGAGCGGCACCGGCACCGTTACGAGGTCAACAACGCATACCGCCAGCAGCTCGTCGACGCCGGCCTCGTCGTCTGCGGCACCTTCCAGGACGGACGGCTCGTCGAGATCGTCGAGCTCGCCGACCATCCATGGTTCGTCGCGTCGCAGTTCCACCCCGAGTTCAAGTCCCGCCCGACGCGGCCCGCGCCGCTCTTCAACGGCTTCGTCGGCGCTGCGCTCGAGCGCGCGCGGATGCGGTCGGATCAGACGGCGCACGCCAGGGTCTAGCTTCGTGTCGCCTCGGGCTGCAGCCCGTCGCGCGGCGAATCGACGCGATCGCACGTCGTCTCCGCTCCGGCAGCGTTCCAAGCGTGTCCGACCGACCGCCTGAGCGCGGGCGCGGTCGGTCCTCGGTAGGCTTGTGGATACCGGGCCGTTCGTTTCCCCCACTTCTGAGTGTTCGTGGCGGCGCGCCGGAGGCTGACTTCCCCGGCGTCGGTTGCTTACCACCTCCACCGAAGGGAACGACATGAGCAGCAAACCCTCGTCGTGGCCGGCATCGGGACGCCCCGTAGGGAGGCATGAAGAAATCGCGTCTCTCCACGAGCGCGCGCAAGCCGCACGGCAAAACGATCGGGAGCACTAGCGTGCGTCCCGTCCGGAGGCTCGGTGAGGTACACCCACAGGACCTCGGAGGCCAGTCATGACGAGCCCGGAGCGGAAGAACTACGTGGAGATCGAGCGGCTCGAGCGGCTGCTCGGCGAGCTGCGTGGGGATCGCGCGACGGCGCGTGAAACGGAGGCGATCCGCGAGATCGGCTTGGAGATCGCTATCGCGATTCGCGAGGTCGGCGCCATGCTCGTCAACGTCGGTTGGGAGCAGACGTTCCCGGCCCGCAGCACGCCGTCCGAGGCCCCAGCGGACACCACGTAGCCAAGATGCCGCGCTCCCGTCCCGAAGATCGTGTGCCTTGCTGACGAGCGAGGACCCGTGGAACGGCGTAGTGTCTGGGACGTGGCAACTCTCATGGCGAAGATTCGCCAACTCCTCGGCAAGAAGCAGTAAGCGACGCATCGTCTGCGTGCGCCGGGCGCCCGCGAATACCGGGCGCGCGTCGCCTTGACCCTCGGGCCGCAGACCCGCGAGAGGAAGGACGACCGCATGCTCGGGACGATGCTTTGGTTCAACATCGAGAAGGGCTACGGCTTCATCCAGACGGAGGAGGGGGAGCGCCTGTTCGTCGCACGCGGCGGCTTCGTGCCGACGCACGAGCCGAAGGCGCGGTGCAAGGGACTCGAAGTGAGCTTCCATCGACAGGTTCGCGAGGGCGACACACGCGCAGTCGAGGTCACCTTCGTCGCGCAGGAGCAGCCATTGCGCGCGCGGCTCCGGACTCCACGCAGCGGCCGCTCGCTCTGGTGAATCCGTCTTGACGGCCCGGATCGGGAGTGAGACGGTCGTCCGTGCCCGCTGCAATCACCATGCGGCGGCGCGGTTCCCGCGAAAGGAGTAGCCCGTGGCGATCATGGTCATGAACTTCGAGGTAGACGATTACGACACGTGGAAGGCGATGTTCGACGAGGATCCTGCGGGTCGCAGGCAGAGCGGCGCGACGGGTCATGTCGTCTCGCGGGCCGTCGACAACCCCAACGAAGGGTTCGTCCGCGTCGAGTTCCCATCCGTCGATCAGGCCAAGGCGTTCCGCGAGCGTCTGCTCGCCTCCGGCGCGATCGAGCGCGGCGGGATGCGGCTGAAGATGGGGCCCACGGTCGCCGAGGTCGACGACGCCGCAACCTACTAGCGCTTCGCGCAGGGGTCATTCCGGAGGGACGGGAGGCGTCGGCGACGCGGACAGGTGAGCGGGCGCCTGCCCATGGACACGCGCGTCCCCGGCTGGCAGTGTCGTCCGTAACAACCGGAGGTCAGCAATGGCGAGCAAGGACAAGAACACGCGAAAGAGCATGGAGAAGAAGCCCGCGCAGAAGACGCTGAAAGAAAAGCGGCAGGCCAAGAAGAAGAAGTAACGGTCGGTCGATGGATGACGACCGAGCGCCGATCTGCCCCGCGTGCGGCGTGACGATGGTGCCGGCAGGGCTGGCCGCGCAGAGGGAGCGGGACGAGGAGTGGGTCTGCCTCGAATGCGAGGAGACGGGGGAGGCCGACTCCTAGGCGTTACGGCGTCGAGGACTCGGCCGAACGCTCCAGCCTGCGCCGTTGCCGTCGGAGGTAGTCGTCCAAGCGGTGGCGCGGAACGAGGCCGGGCCGGATCCCGCAGGCGACCGTCTCCAGCTCGCCCTCGCGGATCAGTGCGCGAACGTCGTCCTCGGAGCAGCGGAGCTCGAGGGCGACCTCGCTCACGGTGAGTGGTGCGGGCCGGTCCATGGTCGGAGTATCGCTCGCGCTCAGAGACGCGCGGCGCTGGGGTGGTACATCGGAACCGAGCCCGTCCAGCCCGCGCTCAGCACCTCCAGCGACAGAGCCGGCGTGATGACGGTCATGGATCCGCCCGGCCGGTCGAGCCGCCGGTCGTACCCGCCCGGCGTCCAGCGGAGGAGCTCGGCGCCGAGCACGAGCCACGGCGCGCCGTCGCGGAGGACGACCGCGCCGTCGGGGAGCGCGTCGAGCCGGCGCTCGCGACGCGGCCCGCGCCGCTCGCCGTGCAGGCGGGCGTCGATCGCATCCGCCCGCGCCCCGCAGAGCTCGGCGAACCGCTCGTAGTCGGCGTGCCGGCACTCGGCACAGGGTCGGTGGCCGGCGGCGAATGCCGTCGCCTCGTCCAGGAAGAAGAGTCCCGTGTACCGGCCGGGCGGCATCGCTCCGTGGTAGCGGCCGCGGAACGCGAGCCGGCACGCGATCCACCGCTTGCCCACAGAGGCACGGCGGATGCGGCCCTGATCGTCGTGCAGGCGGCCGCGGTTGCCGAAGACGAGGCCGCGGGCGGGTGTTGCGATCAGCTCGCCGAGCGGAGTGACCCGGTTCTGCAGCGGCACGCGCCTACTAGTTCCAGGAGAGGCTCCGCAGCTGGTCGACGTCGATGTTCCCGCCGCTGAGGACGCAGACCACCGTCTCGTCTCGCTCGACGGGGACGAGCCCGGCGAGCAACGCGGCCACGGGAGCCGCCGCCGCTCCCTCCACGACGAGCTTGGAGCGCGACATGATCCAGAGCAGCGCGTCGAAGATCTCCCGATCGGGCAGCGTGACGATGTCGTCGACCCGCTCGCTGACGACGCGGTGCGTCAGCGTCCCGACCCGCTTGACGCGCAGGCCGTCGATGACGCAATCGACCTCGTCGAGCGTGACGACCTCTCCCTGCTCGACGCTGCGCTTCATCCCGGGCGCCCCGGAGGATTCGACTCCGACGACTCGCGTCGACGGGGAGCGCCCCTTCACCGCCGTGGAGACGCCCGAGATCAGTCCGCCGCCTCCGATGGGAACGACGATCGCGTCGACGCGGTCCGCGTCTTCGACGACTTCGAGCCCGAGCGTCCCCTGCCCGGCGATGAGCTGCGCGTCGTCGAACGGATGGACGAACGTCAGGCCCCGTTCCTGTGCGAGCGCGTGCGCGTGGGCGTTGGCTTCGTCCCAGATGCTGCCGTGCTGGACGACTTCCGCTCCGTAGGCGCGCGTCGCCGCCACCTTTGCCGGTGTCGCGTTCTCGGCCATCACGACGACGGCCCTGACGCCGTGGATCGCCGCCGCGATCGCCACTCCTTGAGCATGGTTGCCTGCCGAGGAGCAGATGACGCCGGCCGCTCGTTCGTCGGCCGTGAGCAGCGGGATCTTGTTGAGCGGCCCGCGAACCTTGTACGAGCCGCCCTTCTGGAAGATCTCCGCCTTGAGGAGGATGTTGCATCCGGCGGCTTCCGAGAGGAGACGCGAGCGGAGCAGGGGGGTCCGGTGGATGAACGGCTCAACCCGCAGCCTCGCGGCCTCGACGTCGTCGAGCTGCGGCAGCGCAGCGGTCGCGTGAGTGTCGGTCGCCATCAGCGGAGCTCCGTCGCGAGAGCGTACCGTCCGTGCATGGCGTTCGAATTCTTCTTCGTGTCACCACGCCCGCCCGACACGGTCGTGGTGCACGACGACGACCGGACGGTCTGGGCCTACCTGCGCACGCCTGACGGCATCGTCGGCGACGTCTGGCTCTTCAACCTCGAAGCCGCACCCGACGCGATCGCGCCGGAGCGTGGGCGACCCCCGCTGAACGCGGCGCGGTACTGCTCGCCGGAGGCTCCACCGGTCATCGAGAGCCAGGACGATCTCGAGCTTCGGTGGGACTACGAGGAGGAGACGCTCCGCTCGGTCGAGATCGTCCTCGAGGGTCGCGGCCTTGCCCGGCTCGCGCCGGGGGCGAGGCCCGGCTGATCGCGGTTCGCAGCCGTCGACGGGCCGTGCGCGCGGGCGTTGCGGTAGCTCAGGGACGGGCGAGGAAGATCCGCTTCTCCGTCGCGAGCTGTGACGGCCACGCGAGACGATCCGTGCCCGCGAAGCGCAGGTAGGCGCGAAGGGCATCGCGCATCGCGTCGACGAACCCGTCGGCGCGGCGCGGCGAGAAGCCGTCCTCCCACCAGAGATCGAGCACCTCGACGCGGGCTCCGTCCCGGTCGATCCGCGGCTCGATCCGGCCGACGAAGCGATCGCCGAAGACGATCGGCAGCACGTAATAGCCCCAGCGGCGCTTCGCCGGCGCGAAGAAGCCCTCCCAGACGTAGTCGAAATCGAACAGGTCCGCGAGGAGCGCGGTGTCCCAGAGGAGCGAGTCGAACGGCGCGATGAACGCGACCGACGGCGGCGGCTCCGGCGGCGCCTCCAGCAGCCCGAGCTCCTCGGCGAGAACGAGGCGCTTGCCGCGCATTCCCTCCACCTCGACGGGCACGAGCGCACCGCCCTCGACCAGCTCCTTCCGCAACTCGTTTCGCTCCGGCGGATCCGCGATGCGCGCGAACGTGCCGCCGGCGCCGCCCGGGCCGAGCAGGCCGTGCGCGCGGTACCGGGACAGGAGCTTGTGCCGGACCTGCTCGCGCTCCGGCACCTCGTGCGCGAGCACGTCGGGAGGCAGCAGCCGTTCGACGAGGTCGTAATAGCGATTGTTGCCGTCGCGTCGGGCAAGGCCGATCACGCCGGTGACCGTGTACGCCTCGAGCACCGAGCGCACGGCGTTCTCCGGCATCCCGAACCAGTCCTTCGTCGCTCCTGGCTCGCGTTCGAAGTCGCGCGACGACAGCGGCCCCTCCGCGCGGATCCGTTCGAGCACGCGCTCGGCAACTGCCGCATTCTCTGCGAGCGCCGCGTTGTGGAAGCGCGGCCCTTTCCGGCCCATGGCCTGACGGAACCACGGGAGCTCGCTCGTCAGGACGAACGACAGCGCCTTGTTCGTCGTCTCGAAGATCCGGCGGCCTTCGTAGAGCGCGTCGCACCAGGCGGGCTCGTAGTCCGCAACGCGGGCGTGCAGCATGAGGTCGTGGTTGCGGCCCGCAACCGCGATCGGGTCGAACTGGATCGACCCGAGCTGCGCGATCACCTCGAGCACCGCGTCCGGGCCTCCCTGGAGCGATCGCGCCGGGGCGAGAAAGTGCCGCGCGACGAGAAAGCGACGCGCGGCCTCGGCACCGAACCTCACCCGGGCGAGACTAGTCGCGGCCGAGCGCTGATGCGCCCGGCCGCCCGATCGAAAGGACGCTCTAGAGGCGGCCGCGACCGAAGAAGCCGAGCACGACCAGCACCAGCACGATGATCAGCACGATCCAGAGGATGCTCACAGACGCCTCCCTATTTTGACTGCTTCCACAACGGAGGAGGCCCGCTCCGGGTTGCGGCGGTCAGCGGTCGGCGGCGAGAACCGCGGCGACGGCCCGGAGTGCGACCCGCGTGTCCTCGACGGTCGGCTCGCGGGTCGTGAGCCGCTGCAGGAGGAGCCCCGGCAGGAGGACGATGCGGCCGAGCCGGCCAGCCGAACGCTGTGCGACGAGCCAGATCTCCATCGAGATCATGAGCGACGCCAGCGGGAGGAGCACCGGCGTCAGGGCGGCGCTCGGCACGATCCAGACCCGCTCGAGCAGGACCGAGACGCCGACCACCAAGGCCGCGAAGTTGGTGCCGCAGCGCGGCGAGAACCGGCTCGGCCGGCTCGCCTCGTGCCAGGTGCTCACCAGCGTCCGGGCCTCGGCCGCCGCGATGGCACGGTGCTCGGCGCCGTGCAGCCTGAGCGTCCTGCCGCGGAACAGCCAGCCGATCAGGGCCACCGTGACCGCCGCGAGCACGGGCGTCCGGTAGGCGGCGGGAACCGCCAGGAGCGGCGCCGGCGCGAGCAGCGCCGCCAGCAGAAGCAGGCGCTCCCGGGGACGGGCCGCCGCACCGCGTCCCAGCAACGGAACGATCGCCATCGCAAGCTTCACGAGGCCGCGGACGAAGGGCAGACGCGCGAGCGGCGATCGGGGCAGCGGCATCGGAAGGAGCGACGCGGCCGGCTCCCCGACCCGGCTGAACGACCAGAAGCGCTCCGAGACGATCGCGACGCCGTCAGGCCGCGCCATGCCGCCGAGGCGCGGCAACGATGCGGCCGCGTCGGCCTCGGCGAGCACTGCCAGGACGTCCAGATCGTCCACTCGAACATCGTCCCGACGAAGCCGGGCGGCCGCAAGAGCCATCCGGCCTATCTCGCCGGTCGCGGACGCCTACCGCGGCTCGGGTCGGGGAAGATCCGCCCCGTGGACTTTGCCGAGCGCGCCGCGCGAAACGAAGAGGCCTTCCGCGAGATCAACGCCAGGATCGAGGATGGGGCGCGGCAACACGGCGTCGACACGCCCCTGCCGTTTCACTGCGAATGCGATGACGCCGGCTGTGTGGAGAAGATCGACATCCGGCCCTCCGAATACGAGCGCGTCGTCGCGCACCGGTATCGCTTCGTCCTGATCCCGGGTCACGAGGACGCGCTGGTGGAGCGCGTCGTCGACCGGCGCGACGCCTACATCGTCGCCGAGAAGATCGGTGAGGCGCGGGAGCAGCTCGAGCGCGACCACCCGCAAGAGCGCCACCGCACGTAGCGGCCGAGCGCGAAGCCCGACCGCCACGTCGCGAAAACGTCGCTACTGCGGCTGGACGACGATCAGCGAGTTGCCGTCCGGGTCGCGCAGCCAGAACATCGGCGGCACCGGGCCGCCCCAGCGCGTGACCTGCTCGTCGACGTCGACGCCCGCGGCCTTCAGCGCGGCGTGGTCGGCGTCGACGTCGCTCGTGTCGAGGCAGATGCCGGTCTGGCCGCCGCCTGCGGTCTCGCCCTGCGGCGGAGGAGCGAGCGCGATCGTCGTCGGCGTGCCCGCGATCGCGACCTCGACCCAGCGCATGTCCTCGCCCATCGGGACGTCGACGACCTTCTCGAAGCCGAGCTTGTCGACGTAGAAGTCGATCGCGCGGTCGGTGTCGGCGACCGTCACGCAGACGCGGCCGACCTGGGTCAGATTCAGCGCGGACGTCACGTTGGCCATCTCTTTCCTCCTATCTAGGGGTCGCAGCTTGGACCGGGTGAGGGCGCGAAAGTCATCGGTCGGCGACGAAGCCGATTGCGACGAAGAGGAGGAGCCCGGCGACTCTCGTCTGCGTTGCGCGGTACTCGAACGTGAGCTCGCGCCCGTCCTTCGTCGTCAGGGTGGAGACGCCCGTGCGCGACCCGCGGGCGAGCATCTCGTCGTACTCGGTCGAGCTCGTCCGCCCGCGCGCGACGTCGGTGACGTGGAGGCGCAGGAGCTCTTCGCGCGAGTAACCGAGCGTGTCGCACGCGCATTGGTTGACGGCGACGTACTGCATCTCCTCGTCGGCCACGAAGACGAGCGCCGGGCCGGCGTCCACAGCTTCGCCGACCAGTGCGGTCTGGATCAACGCCTCTGCTGCCCCCATGCCTCCGGGAGATTCTACGATGCGCGCCCGTGTCGGAGGTTCTGGATCTCTTCCTCGAGCTCGCCGCGCTCCCGACACCGCCCGGCGAGGAGCGGGCCGCCGCGGACGTCGTTCTCCGCTATTTGCGGGATCTCGGGCTGGCGGCCGACGAGGACGACGCGGGCGCGGCGATCGGGTCGACGATGGGGAACGTCTACGCGCGCGTCGAGCCGACGGCCGAGGGCGTGCCGCTCTTCTTCTGCGCCCACCTCGACACGGTGCCGCCGTCGGGCCCGCTCGAGCCGGTCGTCGAGGAGGGCATCGTCCGCAACGCGGGCGGGACGATCCTCGGGGCGGACAACAAGTCGGCCGCCGCGGCGATGCTGGAGGGCGTCCGCCGGGTCCTCGCGGAGAACCGCCCGCACGCCGGCATGGAGCTTCTCTTCACGCCCAAGGAGGAGGTCGGGCTGATCGGCGCGTACGCGTTCGACGAGAGCCGGCTCGTCGCAGACGTCGGCTACGTCTACGACCAGGCGGCGCCGATCGGCGAGATCATCCTCGGCGCGCCCTGGTCGCAGGCGATGGACGTCCGCTTCCACGGACGCGCGTCGCACTCCGGCATGTATCCGGAGGAAGGACGCTCGGCGATCCTCGCCGCCGCACGCGCGATCGCCGATCTGCGCCTGGGCCGCGTCGACGACGACACGACCGCGAACGTCGGCGTGATCGAAGGCGGCACCGCCGGGAACATCGTCCCGGAGTGGTGCACCTTCGTCGCCGAGGCGCGCTGCCAGAACGAGGACAAGCTCCGCGACTTCGTCCAGGAGATGCTCGACGCGTTCAGCTTCGCCGCCACGTCCACCGACTGCGAGGTCGAGACGGAGCTGCGCAAGAGCTACAGCGGCTACCGCTTCAAGCAGTCCGAGGACGTCGTGCAGCTCGCCGCGACCGCGCTCGCTGCGACCGGGCACCACGTTTCGTACGCGCTCTCCGGCGGGGCAGCCGACGCGAACGTCTTCAACGAGCGCGGCAAGCGCTGCCTGAACATCTCGAACGGCATGACCGACATCCACACGTCGAACGAGCACATCGCGGTTGCCGATCTCGAGGCGATGGTCGACGTCACGCTCGCGCTCGTCGACGCCGCGCGCGCCTGATGGAGGAGCGTCGCCTCGGGCCCGTGGTCGGCCTCGGCACCTGGAACACGTTCGACGGCGATGCGTCGCTCGCACGCGCTGTCGTCGACGCGGCGTTCGACGCGGGTGCACGTGTGTTCGACTCGTCGCCGATGTACCGCGGCGCCGAGGCGTCGCTCGGGAGCGCGCTCGCCGGCCGCGGGACGGTCGCGACGAAGATCTGGGCGCGATCCGTCGACGAGGGCAGGGAGCAGCTCGCGCGGCAGCGCGAATGGTTCGGCCGCGTCGACGTCGAGCAGATCCACAACCTCGTGTCCTGGCGGCAGCACGTCGACTGGTTGAAGGAGGAGCACGACGGGCTCCTCGGAGTGACGCACTACGCGTCTGGCGCATTCGGCGAGCTGGCGGAGGCGCTGCGGACGCAGCTGTTCGACGTCGTGCAGCTCCCGTACAACCCGCACGAGCGCGAGGTCGAGCAGGAGCTTCTGCCGCTCGCGGCCGAGCTCGGCGTCTGCGTCATCGTGATGCGGCCGCTCGCCGAGGGCGCGCTCGTCCGGCGCCACGTCGATCCCGCGGCGCTCCGTGAGCTCGGCGTCGAGACGTGGCCGCAGGCGCTGCTGAAGTGGGCGCTCTCCGACGAGCGCGTCGACCTCGTCATTCCGGCGACCCGGCGTCCCGAGCGGACGCGGGAGAATGCGCGCGCGGGCGAGCCGCCGTGGTTCACGCCCGAGCAGCGCGCCCTCGTCGAGGAGCTCGCGGCATGAGCTTCATCACCGTCGTCGAAGAGGACGGGAGGCAGATCGTCGAGCATCCCGGCTCGGTCGCCGTCGTCGCGGTCGACCGGCAGGACCGGGTGGTGCTCGTGAAGCAGTGGCGGCAGCCGCCGCGGAAGGAGTTGCTCGAGCTGCCGGCGGGCGTACGTGAGCAGGGGGAGACGCCGCTCGAGACGGCGCAGCGCGAGCTGCGCGAGGAGTGCGGCCTGCACGGCGGTGAGTGGCAGGAGATCGCGCACGCATGGACGACGCCCGGGTTCGTCCGCGAGGAGATGACGCTCTTCCTCGCGACCGGCCTCGAAGAGGGCGAGACCGACCGCGACGAGGGCGAGGACCTGCACATCGTCCGTCGCCCGGCCTCGGAGATCGCGTCACTGCTCCGCGAGATCGAAGACCTGAAGACGCTCGCCGGCCTCCTGCTCTACCTGCGGCTCACCAGCCCCGCCACGACCGACGCGAGATGAAGATGCCGTGCCCCTTGCTCGTCGTGCACGTCAGCCCCGTGACGCGGGACGTGCAGGTGAACGCGGCGAAGCGCCAGGTCCGTCCGTACCCGAGCGTCTTGAACACCGGCCGGTCGCGGTTCGAGTTGTAGAGGATTCCGCCGCTGCAGACCGGCTGCGCGCGCCTCGCGGCGGCAAGCTCCCAGCCGTGCCAGTCGAGACCGGCCCGCGCCATGCAGCCGTCCTGCTCGCGCGCGTTGTACGACGCCTCGTGGATGTCGCAGAGCAGGTGGGCCGGCTTCGCCGGGACGTAGAAGCAGTGGATGTTGCCGCTGGGTGTCGCGACCCCGGGCAGGGCCGCCAGGACGACGGCGAGAAGGAGCACGGGCTGTATTGTCTCGCGGCGTGCGGATCGGCGTCGCCAAGGAGATCAAGACCGACGAATACCGCGTCGCGCTGACGCCTGCGGGGGCTCGAGAGCTCGTCCAGCGCGGGCACGACGTGGTCGTCGAGACGGGCGCCGGCGACGGCAGCTCGATGCCGGACGCGGACTACGAGCGGGCGGGCGCGAAGCTCGGTTCCGTCGACGAGGTCTGGGAGACGGCCGAGCTGCTCCTCAAGGTGAAGGAGCCGATCGAGCCGGAGTACAAGCGGCTGCGCGACGACCTCGTGCTGTTCACCTACCTCCACATCGCCGCCGACGAGCCGCTGACGCGCGCACTCGTCGACAGCGGGATCAAGGCTGTCGCATACGAGACGGTCGAGACCGACGACCGGCGGCTGCCGCTCCTCGCGCCGATGAGCGAGATCGCCGGCCGCCTCGCGTCGCAGGCGGGCGCGTACTTCCTCGAGACGCCGCTCGGCGGCCGCGGCCTGCTGCTCGGCGGCGTGCCGGGCGTGCAGCCCGGGAAGGTGCTCGTGCTCGGCGGCGGCGTCGTCGGCTACAACGCCGCCGTCATCGCGATCGGGCTCGGCGCGCAGGTGACGATCCTCGACAAGTCGATCGACCGCATGCGCTACCTCGACGAGATCCTCTCCGGCCGCGTCAGCACCGTCATGTCGTCGACGCTCCAGATCGAGTCGATGATCGGCGACGCCGACCTCGTGATCGGCGCGGTGCTCGTTCCAGGCGCGCGGGCGCCGAAGCTCGTCACCCGCGACATGCTCGGCGGAATGAAGAAGGGCGCGGTCATCGTCGACGTCGCGATCGACCAGGGCGGCTGCGTCGAGACGGCGCACGCGACGACGCACAGCGACCCGGTCTACGACGTCGACGGCGTCATCCACTACTGCGTCGCGAACATGCCGGGCGGCGTGCCGATCACCTCGACGAAGGCACTGACGAACGCCACGCTGCCCTACGTCGAGGCGATCGCGGAGCACGGCCTCGCCGACGCCGTCGCGCGCGACAAGGCGCTCGCCATGGGCGTCAACGTGCTCGAGGGGCGGATCACGTACGAGCCGGTCGCCGAGGCGCACGGCCTCGACTACACGCCGCTCGACGAGCTTCTGCCCGTCTAAGCGTCGTTCGTCGGTGCCGGCTTCTTCGGCGGCGACAGCTTCACGACGAGCCAGGTCACACCGGCGGCCGCCGCGATCACGACCGCGATGAAGACGATGAATGCCAGCACGCCGAGGACGTTCTCCACCCGAATTAGGATAGCCGCGTGCCACGGGCATGCGTGATCGTTCTCGATGCGGTGGGCGCGGGTGAGCTGCCGGACGCCGGCGAGTACGGCGACGAGGGCTCGAACACGCTCGCGAACGTCGCGAAGGCGGTCGGCGGCCTCGACCTGCCGACGATGGAGGCGCTCGGCCTCGGCAACGTCGAGCCGCTCGACGGGTGCCCGCCGCAGCCCGGCGCGCCGGCGGTCGCGGGCAGGCTCGTCGAGCGCTCGAAGGGCAAGGACACGACGACGGGCCACTGGGAGCTGATGGGAGTCGTGACGGCGCAGCCGTTCCCGACATATCCGCACGGCTTCCCGCACGACGTCATCGACCCGTTCATGCATCGCACCGGCCGCGGCGTCATCGGCAACAAGGCCGCGTCGGGCACGGAGATCATCCAGGAGCTCGGCGAGGAGCATCAGCAGACGGGCAAGTGGATCGTCTACACGTCGGCCGACTCCGTCTTCCAGATCGCCGCGCACGAGGAGACGGTCCCGCTCGAGGAGCTCTACGACGCCTGCGCGATCGCGCGCGAGATCCTTACGGGCAAGCACGCGGTCGGCCGCGTCATTGCGCGGCCGTTCACCGGCTCTCCCGGCAACTACGTGCGCACGCCGAACCGCCACGACTACTCGCTCGTGCCGTCACGGCCGAATTACCTCTCGCTCGTGCGCGACGCCGGGAAGACCGTGCACGGCGTCGGCAAGATCTTCGACATCTTCGCCGGCTGCGACATCGACGAGTCGCATCCGACGAAGTCGAACCTCGAGGGCATCGAGGAGACGGAGCGGCTGCTCCGCGAGCTGGACGACGGTCTCGTCTTCACGAACCTCGTCGAGACGGACATGCTCTGGGGGCATCGCAACGACCCGGTGAACTTCCACCGTTGCCTGCAGGACTTCGACCGGCGGCTGCCCGGCCTGCTCGATGCGTTGCGGCCGGGCGACCTGCTCGTCATCACCTCCGACCACGGGTGCGACCCGACGACGCCGTCGACCGACCATTCGCGCGAGCACGCGATGCTGATGGTCTACGTCGAAGGCCGCAACGCGGCCGGGCAGATTCACGAGGGGGAGTTCGCGGACGTCGGCGCGACGGTGAACGCCTGGCTCGGCGGCAAGGCGCCGAGCCGCGGCCTCCCCGGTCAGCCGATCCTCGCGCCGTGAGGCTCGACAACCCGCTGCTCGTCCGGTGGGAGTACGCGAGCGAGGAGCGGCTCGAGAACCGCAACGCGGTGCTGCGCGCCCTGTCGCGCGGACCGAGCCCCGAGGATGCCTCGGTGGCGACGGTGGCTCCCCTGCAGCCGAAGCGGCTGCTCGACGTCGGATGCGGCCTCGGCGAGCTCGGCGAGCGCTTCCAGAACGAGCTCGGTGCGCACGTGTGTGCGATCGACA
>DATCJJ010000136.1:0-2780 GCA_036562845.1 Gaiellaceae bacterium
CTACGCCGAGAAGGACGGGACGAAGCACATCGTCACCCACTCGATGGAGGCCGTCCGCCTCGCCGAGCTGAACCTCTACGAGCTGCACCTGCTGGACGACCTCGGCCTGGACGAGCTTCGCAAGTCCGGCCTCGGCATGACCGCGCTTCGTGCCGAGCTGGCACTGCGCGGGGCGAAGGCGATCGGGATCACGAGCGCGGTCGTCCCCGAGACATTCCCGCTCTGGCTCGCCGACCATCTCCGCGCCAACGGGATCGAGCTGACGGTCGACAAGGACTTCTTCGACGAGCGCCGCCGCGTGAAGAACGACGCCGAGCTCGCCGGCATCCGCCGGGCACAGCGCTCCGCCGAGGCTGCGATGGACGCGGCGCGCGAGCTGCTGCGCACGCGCGTCGCGCACGGCGGCCTGACGGTCGAGGAGGTCAAGGCCGCCATGAACGTGGTCTTCGCCGAGCACAACACGAGCTGCGACGACTTCATCGTCGCGCCCGGCCCGCGGGGCGCCGTCGGGCATGACATGGGCTCCGGGCCGATCGCGGCCGGCGTACCGATCGTGATCGACATCTGGCCACGCGACAACTCGTCGTACGTCTACTGCGACATGACGCGCACGTTCGTCGTCGGCGACGTGCCGGACAACGTCGCCACCTGGCACCGCCTCTGCAAGGAGGCGCTCGACCGCGCGATCTCCGAGATCAAGGACGGCGCGAGCGGAAAGGACATCTTCGACGGCACGTGCGAGATCTTCGAGGCCGCGGGTGAGGAGACGCCGCGCACGAAGAAGGACGGAGTCCCGCTCGCCGACGGCTTCTTCCACGGGCTCGGGCACGGCGTCGGGCTCGAGGTGCACGAGGAGCCGGGGCTCGGGCTGATCGCCGAGTCGCCGCTCCGCGCCGGCGACATCGTCACGGTCGAGCCGGGGCTCTACCGCGCAGGCTACGGCGGGGTCCGGCTCGAGGACCTCGTGCTCGTCACGAAGGACGGGGCCGAGAACCTGACGGACTACCCGTACGACCTCGCGCCATGACGATCGACACGCTGTTCCTGGAGGAGCGGCGCTACCCGCCGTCCACGGAGTTCGCCGCGCAGGCAAATGCCAAGCCGGCGATCTACGAAGAAGACTTCGAATCGTTCTGGGCGCGCAACGCGACCGAGCGAGTCACGTGGTCCGAGCCCTTCTCGACGTTGTACGAGTGGGAGCCGCCGTACACGAAGTGGTTCCTCGGCGGAAAGCTGAACGTCTCGTACAACTGCGTCGACCGCCACGTCGAGCAGGGACGCGGCGCCAAGGTCGCGTTCCACTGGGAGGGCGAGCCCGACGGCGACCGGCGCGAGATCACCTACGAGGATCTCCAGCATGAGGTGGTTGCGTTCGCGAATGCGCTGAAACAGCTCGGCGTGAAGAAGGGGACTGCCGTCGCGATCTACATGGGCATGGTTCCCGAGTTGCCGGTCGCGATGCTCGCGTGCACGCGGCTCGGCGCGCCGCACACCGTGGTGTTCGGCGGCTTCTCGGCCGACTCGCTCTCCGACCGCATGAACGACATGGGCTGCGAGGTGCTCGTCACGCAGGACGAGGCGTGGCGACGAGGGACGACCGTGCCGCTCAAGAGGATCGCCGACGACGCGATGGCCGACGCCCCGGGCGTGAAGACGTGCGTCGTGCTGCGGCGGACCGGCAACGAGGTGCCGATGACCGACGGGCGCGACCACTGGTATCACGACGTCCGCGGCTCGGACGATCCCGCGACGTGCGCGCCGGAGCCGATGGACTCCGAGGACCTGCTGTTCCTCATGTACACGAGCGGCACGACCGCGAAGCCGAAGGGGATCGTGCATACGACGGGCGGCTACCTCGTCGGCGCGGCAACGACGCACTACTACGTGTTCGATCTGAAGCCGGACACCGACGTGTACTGGTGCGCGGCCGACGTCGGCTGGATCACCGGCCACAGCTACATCGTCTACGGGCCGCTCTGCAACGGCGCGACGTCGGTGATGTACGAAGGCACGCCGGACTTCCCGGACAAGGATCGCTGGTGGTCGATCATCGAGCGCTACGGCGTGACGATCCTCTACACGGCGCCGACGGCGATCCGCTCGCACATGAAGTGGGGGCCGGAGCACGCGGCGAAGCACGATCTCTCCTCGCTCCGGCTGCTCGGCTCGGTCGGCGAGCCGATCAACCCGGAAGCGTGGGTCTGGTACCACGAGCACATCGGCGGCGCGCGCTGCCCGATCGTCGACACGTGGTGGCAGACGGAGACCGGGATGATCCTGATCACGCCGCTGCCGGGCATCACGACGACGAAGCCCGGCTCGGCGACGCGGCCGTTCCCCGGCATCGACGCCGCGGTGTTCAGCGAGGCCGGCGAGGAAGTCGGCCCGGGTGGCGGCGGCTATCTCGTGCTCAAGCGGCCGTGGCCGTCGATGCTGCGCGGGATCTACGGAGACGACGCGCGCTACCGCGACACGTACTGGTCGAGGTACGACGGCGTCTACTTCGCCGGCGACGGAGCCCGTGTCGACGAGGACGGCGATTTCTGGCTGCTCGGCCGCGTCGACGACGTGATGAACGTGTCCGGGCACCGCATCTCGACGATCGAGGTCGAGTCGGCGCTCGTCGACCACCCGGACGTCGCCGAGGCGGCCGTTGCCGCGCGCAACGACGCGACGACCGGGCAGGCGATCGTCGCGTTCGTCACGCTCAAGGGCGGCCGGGACGGCTCGGTCGAGAAGCTCGAGGAGCTGCGCAACCACGTCGCGCAGAAGATCGGGCC
>DATCJJ010000150.1:0-2107 GCA_036562845.1 Gaiellaceae bacterium
CGACTCGACGACGCTCGGCGTCCTCGTCGGCGGAGTCAAGCGCTTGCGCACGAACGACGGTCAGCTCTCGCTCGTCTGCAGCGACCGGAACATCACGAAGATCTTCGAGATCACCGGCCTCGACCGCGTTTTCGCGATCCACGCTTCGCGCGACGAGGCGATCTCGAACCTCGGCGTCTCCCACACGAGCTCGTAACCCTGCGCCGCGCCCTCGCACTGACGACCGTCCTCCTCGTCGCGCTCGTCGCGGCCGGTTGTGGCGCGGTCGGCCGCGTCGGCCAGGGTGACGTCGCCCACGGGAAACAGCTGTTCCTCGCCAACACGAGCAAGGGCTCGTGCGCGTCGTGCCACACACTCGGCGACGCGGGCGCGAAGGGGACGCTCGGGCCGAACCTCGACGACGCGTTCTCCTCCGACAAGGCGCAGGGGTTCTCCGAGCAGACGATGGCCGACATCGTCCGCGGCCAGATCGCCTACCCGGAAGAGCCGATGCCGCCGAACATCTACCGCGGGCAGGACGCCCGTGACGTCGCGCTCTACGTGGCGAAGTGCGCCGCCGTCAATCCTTGCGGCGTGACGGCGGAGACCGCACAGCCCACGACGACGACCACCTCGACGGCCACGACGCCCGCCTCGACGCCCGACGGCAAAGCCGTCTTCGCGAAGGCGGGCTGCGGCGGCTGCCACACGTTGAAGGCCGCGGGCTCGAGCGGCAACGTCGGCCCGAACCTCGACCGGCTGAAGCCGCCCAAGGCGAGGGTGGCGCACCAGGTCGAGGTCGGCGGCGGCGCGATGCCCGCGTTCAAGGGACAGCTGAGTCCGGCCGAGATCGCGGCCGTCGCCGAGTTCGTCTCGGCGAACGCCGGGAAGTAGCCGCGCGCCGAAGAGGTGTCAGACACCTTCGGTGTCAGACACCCACTCGCTTGCCGAGGACGAGATAGGGCGGATAACCCGCTCCGAAATCGACCTCGGCAAGCTCATCCCATTCGTTCTTCGCGTAGAAGGCGCGCGCCTTGTGCGAGCTGCGCTGCGTCGAGAGAAGCGCGCGGTCGTGTCGCTGGCGGCTCAGGAGCTGCGCGAGCAGCCGTGAGCCGATCCCGGCGCGCTGGTACGCGGGCCGGACGTGCAGTTCGACGATCTCGAAGTGCGGCGGGGCGAGCCATTCCGCTCGCTGGGCCTCGGTCAGCGCCTTCGAGACGTGATCCGTCCACCACTGCCCGTGCGCCCCGGTGTAGCCGTACCCGAATCCGACGACCGTCGTGTCGAGGCGCGCCGCAAGGAACACGAAGTCCTCCCGCGCGGTGTGGCGCGGCAGCCGCTCCTTCGCCCACTCGTCCGACAGCGCGCCGGCGCCGAGCGCCGACCGGTGCACGTCGCGCAGCTCCGCCCGCAGCGGGAGCGGATCGAGCTCGACGATCTCGATCAGGGGCGGTCGACGATCACGTGGGTCACCGGCAGCGCGAACCGCTCGCGCGCCTTCTCGACGACCCCGCGCTCGAGCCAGTGCGACTTGCCGAGCGGATGGGTCGAGACGACGAGCTCGTCCGGGCGGAACGTGCGAAGCGCATCCTCGATCGCCTGAATCGGATCGCCGTCGCCGATCTCGCCGGACGCCTGGATGCCCGCGCCCTGCATGGTCAGGAGGCTCGCGTCGAGCCGCTCCTGCGCCTTGATCCGCGCGTCGTCCTCGTCGGACGCCCAGTGGCGGAGCGGCGAGTTCAGCGCCGGGCAAACGAGGAGCACGCGAGCGTCGCGCCCGGCGATGCGCTCTCGGATCGTCTCGAGCAACTGCGCGCCACCCACGGTCTCGTTGGCGATCACGAGCACGCGGTGCTGCTCGGGCGGGGACGGCGCAGGCGCCTGCCGCACCGGCGCCTCAGACTCGCGGCGCCGTACGACGAACCACCAGAGCACACCGGCGGTCAGGACGACGAACACGGCGACACCGACCCACACGTTGATCACCGACCCGATCACGATCAGCGCGAAGTAGCCGATCGTCAGGAGGACGAACCGGAAGGCGTCTGCCTCGCTCCGGATCGGGTTGCGCATGCCCGAGCTAGAGGAGGTAGACCGTCACGTACACGACGATCCACATGACGTCGAC
>DATCJJ010000112.1:0-47538 GCA_036562845.1 Gaiellaceae bacterium
GAGCTCGGCCGCGAGCCGGTCGCCGCCGAGATCGCGAAGGACCTCGAGCTGACGCCCGACGAGGTGGATCAGATCCGCCGCACGGCGCAGTCCCCGGTCTCCCTCGAGAAGCCGGTCGGCGACGAGGAGGAGTCCGAGTTCGGGCACTTCATCACCGACGAGACGGCGCCGCTGCCCGACGAGGCCGCTGAGGTCACGCTGCGCAAGGAGACGCTGGAGAAGATCCTCGGCCAGCTCTCGCAGCGCGAGCGGCGCGTGCTCGAGCTCCGCTACGGGCTGAACGGCGAGCACCCGCGGACGCTGGACGAGGTCGGCCGCGCGTTCAACGTGACCCGCGAGCGCATCCGGCAGATCGAGAACCAGAGCCTGAAGAAGCTGCGGGCGCTCGCCGACTCGCTCAGCCTCAAAGACGTCGCGTAGAGGGCAGCCTTCGGCTACCGCTGGGCCAAGCCCCAGCGGTGGCCGAACGGATCCGTGATCTGGCCGTACCGCTCGCCCCACGCCTGATCGGCGAGCTCCGTGCGCACGCTCGCTCCGCTCGCGAGCGCCCGTTTCCACGCCGCATCGACGTCGTCGCAGCGGAGATGGAGGACGACTGCTGTTCCGCCGATCGTCTGTGGCGAGAGGACGTCCATCTCCGGAAACTCGTCGCAAAGCATCACCTGAGAATCTCCGAACCACAGCTCGATCTGCATGAGCCGGCCGTCCGGTACCGGGATCCGACCGCGCTCCTCTGCGCCGAGAACGTCGTGGTACCAGCGCGCGGCGCGTGACGCGTCGGTGGCCACGATGTGTGTGGTGATCGTCGTCATCTCACCTCCGTCGGAGTTGCCACGAACCCTTCGATGCGGGCGCGGATGCCGCGGGCGTCGAGCCCGTGCGCGGCGCGATGCTCCGACGGATCGCCGTACTTTCGTAGCTCGGGATGCTCGATCCCGAGCGCGAGCAGCCGGTGCGGCCGGTCGACGAGCGCGCGGCTGACCTCCGCCGCCGACGTGCCGGAGAGGTACGGCTCGACGAGCACGACCTCGTCGCCGTCGCCGAGCGCCTCGCGCAGCTCGCGTCGCGGGAACGGCCGCACCGTCGTCAGGTAGGCGACGCCGGAGTCGAGCTCGGCCGTCGCTTCGAGGGTCGGCGCGAGCGTCGGCCCGACCGCGACGACGAGCGGTGCTCCGTCGCGCAGCTTCACGAGGCCGTCGCCGCCGACGGGTGCCTGGTTCTCCTCCAGCGTCGTGCGGATGTACACGCGGTCGTCGCCGGGCACGGCGCGGAGAAAGGCGCGCTCGAGCTCGTCGAGGTGCCCCGGCACCTCGATGCGCCACCCGGGCAGCGTCGCCAGCAGTGCGACGTCCTCCGGCGCCTGGTGCGTGCGGCCGGCTCGTGAGGCGTCGTAGGAGGCGCCGTTCGAGACGAGGATCGCGCCGACGTCGTTGTGGCCGAGGTCGAGCTTGATCTGCTCCCACGGACGCTCGACGAGGAACGGCGCGTAGGAGTGCACGATCGGCCGCTTGCCCGCGAGACCGAGCCCGGCGGCGACGCCGATCATCAGCTGCTCGCGAATCCCGACGTTGACGAGCCGCGGGTGTCGCGGCAGCTCGCCGGCGCCGATGTCGGCGAGCACGACCCAGACGCGCTCGTCGTCCTCGAGCGCCTGCGCGGCGAGCGTGTAGAAGCGCGAGCGCATGCTCATCGCCGCACCTCGGCAATCACGGCGACAGGTCCCCCAACGTGGTTGCGGGACATGGCTTCTGCGAGGGCGTCGCGGTCGCGCCCGTCGACCGTGACGGCGTCCCAGCCTTCGAGGTCGAAGCGCCGCGCGATCCCGTCCGGCCAGCCGTACGACGCGGACGCGTTGTCGACGACGATCGCCGTCAGCGTGCCCAGCCGCCTGCGGCCGGCGAACTGCACGGCCTCCCAGTTCGATCCCTCGTCGAGCTCGCCGTCGCCGACGAGCACGAACGTGCGGTAGCCCGTGAGCGCCGTCCCGACGGCGATCGGCAGCCCGTGCCCCAGCGAGCCGCTCGAGATCCCGCCGGCCGGGAGGAGGATGCGGTCGGGGTGATGGCCGAGCGGCGAGTCGTAGTCGCCCCAGGAGTCGAGCCAGCTCTCCGGGATCACGCCCTTCGCCGCGAGCACGGCGTAGTACGCCTGCGGGCCATGGCCCTTCGAGAGCATGAAGCGGTCGCCGTCCTGCAGGACGCGGTCGTAGAGCACCCACAGGACGTCGAGCGTCGAGAGCGCGCTCCAGTCGTGTTTCTCGTCACCGTCGAGCCGGTCGAGAAGAGGTGTGAGGTTCATGGCAGACACCGTAGAACTTCAACTAATGTTTAAGTCAAGTGGCTCACGAACTGACGATCGGCGAGCTCTCGACGCGCTCCGGCGTGTCCCAGTCCGCGCTGCGGTTCTACGAGCGGCACGGGCTGATCGCGTCGACGCGAACCGAGGGCAACCAGCGGCGCTATGCCTCGACGACGCTGCGGCGGGTCGCGCTCGTCCGCGCGGGCAAGGCCGCCGGCATCCCGCTCGAGCGGCTGCGCGAGGCGCTGGACACGCTCGGCGGCGACTCGCCGAAGAAGAAGGACTGGGAGCGGCTGTCGCGGGCGTGGGCGCGCGAGCTCGACGAGCGGATCGAGACGCTGCAGTCGATCCGGACCCGCTTGACCGGGTGCATCGGGTGCGGCTGTCTCTCGCTGCGAACGTGTCGGCTGCTCAACCCCGACGACGAGGCGGCTCGGCTCGGCGGCGGCGCGCACTACTTGCGTAATGTCTCTCCCCATGAACGAGACATGGAAAGACGAGCTCGCTGAGTTCATTTCGATCCCCTCCGTGAGCGCCGATGCGGCGCATCGCGACGACATCAAGCGCGCAGGCGAATGGGTCTGCAACTTCATCCGCACGAAGTGCGGCGGCTCCGCCGAGCTGACGCCGTTCGGCGACAAGGAGCTCGCACTCGGCGAGGTCCCCGCCTCGAGCGGGGCGAAGGACGCGCCGACCGTGCTCTGCTACGGCCACTTCGACGTGCAGCCGCCGGCACCGCTCGACCTCTGGGAAACCGATCCGTTCGAGCTGACGGTCCGCGACGACTGGGCGTACGCGCGCGGAGTCACCGACGACAAGGGGCAGGTCTTCATCCTGCTCAAGGCGGCGCAGACGCTCGTCGAGGCGAACGCGCTTCCCGTCAACCTCCGCTTCGCGTTCGACGGCGAGGAGGAGATCGGCGGCACGACGATCGTCGACTATCTGCGCACCGGCGACGTCGACGCGCAGGCGGGAATCATCTTCGACGGCGGCATGGTCAGCGTCGACGTGCCGGAGATCGAGCTCGCGACCCGCGGGCTGATCGCCTTCGACGTCAAGGTGCGGACCGGCGAGCGCGACATGCACTCCGGCATGTACGGCGGCGCGGCGCTGAACGCGATCCATGTGCTGATGCGCTGCTTCGGCGCGGTGCTCGCCGGCGAGGACGGCCTCCTTCCCGACCCGTTGCGCGTCGGCATCGCCGCGCCGACGGCGGAGGAGGTCGCGAGCTGGTCGGCGCTGCCGTCCGGCGACGAGCAGCTGGCGAACCAGGGTGCGCGGCCGCTATACGCCGACGCCGGGCGCGACTTCTACCTGCGGACGTTCGCCGAGCCCTCCGCCGACGTGAACGGGATCATCGGCGGCAAGCCGGGCCTGCGGAACACGACGCTGTCGGTGCACGCCTCGGGCGAGTTCACGATCCGGCTCGCGCCGGGGCAGGACGTCGACACGGTCGGCCGCGCCGCCGAGCAGCTCGTGCGCGGGGCGGCGCCGGCGGGCGCCGAGGTCGACGTGCAGTGGAAGGGGACGCCGCCCGGGCTGATGAAGCCCGACTCGCCCGTCATCCAGCTCGCCCTCGACGCGTTCGAGCGGACGGTCGGCTCCCGGCCGCTGCTGACGCGCGCCGGAGGCACGCTGCCGATCATGCCGGCGCTCGCCGACGCGGGCATCCCGACCGTCTTGACAGGGTTCGGGCTGCCGGAGTCGAACGTCCACTCTCCGAACGAGAAGTTCCTCGTTCGCTACTTCGACACCGGGGTGAACACGGCCGCCGAGCTGTACAGCGCGTTCGCGGAGTTGCCCAGGACGTGACGTTCGGCGACGACGCGGTCCAGCGAAGGCTGGCCGACCTCGAGGAGCTCGGGCGCCAGCAGGTCGTGCGGATGCAGGACCTGCAGCAGCGTGGCGAGCATCTCGCCGACCGCGAACGCCATCTGCGCGAGGTGGAGCGTGAGCTCGAGCGCCGCGGGGAGGCGCTGGCCGGCCGTGAGCGCGACGCGGACGAGCTCGACCGGCAGGCGAGGGAGCTCGACGACCGGGCGCTCGAGCTGAACGAGCTCGAGCGGGCGCTCGACGAGCGGACGGCGGGGCTCGCGCGAATCACGGACGACCAGGAGCGGCGGGAGGCGGCGATCGTCGACCTCGAGCGACGCGAGGCGAGCGTGCGCGAGCGCGAGCAGGCGCTGCCCGACGCGGAGAACGCCGTCCTCGCGGCCGAGGGTGCCGTCACGGCGCGGGAGGAGGCGGCCGCCGCGCACGAGCGCGAGCTGGCAGCGCGCGAGTCCGCGGTCGCCGAGCGCGAGACCGCGGTCGACCGGCGCGAGGCGTCTCAGCGGGCGGAGGCGAACGACCTGGCACGTGCGCAGGCGGCCGTCGCGGCCGAGCGAGCCGAGATCGACCGGCGGTTGAAGCTGCTCGAGACGCGGGCGACGCGGCTCGCCGACGGCGAGACGGCGCTCACCCACCAGATGCGCTCCGCGCGCGCCGTCGCGGCCCAGGCGGAGGATGCGACGCGGCTGATGGCCGAAGCCGAGCAGCGCGCCGCCGGCGTCGAGGCGGTGCTCAAGGAGCTCGACGAGCGGGGCGACCTGCTCGTCGCCGCCGAGCAGGCGATCGCCGAGCGCGAGCGGGTGCTCGCCGACCAGCTCGACCGGATGTCCGACGCGGAGGCGTTCCTCGAGCAGCGCGAGCGCACGATCGAGGAGCGCGAGCGCTGGCTCGAGCGGCGCGAGGAGCTGCTCGCCGAGGGCGAGCAGGCGCTCTTCGAGCTCCGCCAGACGTTGCGCTAGATCGCGTGCGAGTGGTGCTCGCAGCCGAGCCACTCGTGCCCGAACTCGCGCATCGCGCCGATGATCGGAAGGAGCGCCTCGCCTTTCTCGGTCAGCGAGTACTCGACGCGGGGCGGCGACTCCGGGTAGCTGCGCCGCTCGACGATTCCCTGGGTCTCGAGCTCACGGAGCCGCTCGGCGAGCGTCCGTGGGCTGATCCCGGAGCATGAGTGCTCGAGCTCCGAGAAACGGCGCGGCCCCTCGGAGAGGTCGTGGACGAGCAGGGCCGTCCACTTCGCGCCGATGATCTCGGCCGCCGCGGCGACGCCGCATGTCGCCGCCTTGTGGACGGGGTTCATCGTGCGGCTGGCCATGTCCCTCATTGTAGGAACGGCCTCGGGCACGCGTCGATTTTCGGGATTACAAACCGTGCAATTGTCCCGAAGCCGCCCGGCGCCGGCTTGCACGCCTGGGCGACGCCGAGGTCGCACGCGACCGAGAGGAAGATGAACGCGTCCTCCATCGTGAAGCCGTGCTCGTCGACGAGCAGCCTCGCCGCCTCCTCGGAGACGAGCTGCGCGGCGCCCTCGTAGCTGTTGTGCGTGGCGTGGGGGAGCCACACGCCCTCGAGCTCCGTCACCGGCCACCTGGCCTGCTTGCCCTTCAGCACGTCGAAGCGGATGTCCACCTCGCCGGCGATCTCGACGCCGGTGAAGCAGACCTCGCCGTCGCCCATCGAGGCGTGCATGTCGCCGACCGCGAACATGCCGCCCGGCTGCCGCACCGGGAAGTAGATCCGTGCGCCCTTCCCGTGCCAGTGGTCGTCGAGGTTGCCGCCGTGCCGTCCGGCGAGGCCGTTCGAGATCGAGTCCCCGTCCGTCGCGACGCCGACGACGCCGACCATCGGCTTCGCCGGGAACGACACGCGGTCGTTCATCCTGATCACGCCGTCCTTGACCTCGAACAACCGCGTCAGCGGGGACTGCACGTGCTCGATCAGCTGGCCGAAGCCGGGGATGAGCGTCGCGACGCCCCATTCGATCGGGCGCACGTCGAGGATCTCGGCCACGAGCGAGTCGCCCAGCTCGGCGCCGCGCACGGCGACCGGCCCCGTGGCGCTGTTGATCCGCTCGAGGTCGATGTCTGTGACGAGGTCGTCCTCGCTCCGAATCTGCCCCGTGAAGCAGTCGTTCGTCTCGAACGTGACGACGTCCCCGGGCTCGACCTCCAGGACGGGCTGGAGGTCGGGCCCGAAGGACCAGATCACCTCGCTACGCGGTAGGAAGTGCTGCGCCACTTTCCGGTGCGATCGTCTCGTCTTCGACGTACACGCGGTCGACGTCCGCGAGCCGCTCGGGTGCCATCTTCGTCACGAGCAGCGTCAACACGACGCCGATCCCTGCCCACGCGATCGCGACCCAGTTCGCGTACTTGAACGGGTACGGCGGCGGGAACTTCACGTACTGGTAGTAGAGCGGGAAGAAGAACAGCACGATCCCGCCGATCGGCAGCACGAGGTGGAGCAGCGGGTTGAACGCCGATCGCGCCTTCGACCAGTAGTGCCAGACGCAGCCGACGCACACCAGCATGTAGACGATGATCACGAGCGGCACCGCAGCCGTCGCGATGATCCCGAAGCCGGTGCCGGGATTCCACTTCCAGCCGACGAGCAGCGAGAGCACGAGCGCGAATCCCGACATCCACGCGATCGCGACCGTCGGCGTCTTGTAGCGCTCGTGCACGTGCCCGAGGCGCTTCGGCGCAAGGCCGTTGCGCGCGAGCGAATAGAACACGCGCGTGGCCGCGTTGACCGCCGCGTTCGAGTTCGCCGCGATCGAGTTGCAGATCGCGAGGAACACGACGACCCAGCCCGTGCCCCAGAACACCTTCCCGAGGTTGCGCCACGGGTCGGCGCCGGTCGCCTGCTCGACGAAGCCGTCGAAGCCCGCGCCGAACACCCACGCGTACGAGCAGAGGACGTAGAACAGCCCGATCGCGACCGCCGATCCGATCACGGCGCGGGGCACCGTGCGTCTCGGGTTCCTCGCCTCCTCGCCGAGTGGTGCAGAGGCCTCGAAGCCGATGAACGCGAGGATCGCGAAGACCATCCCCTTGAAGACGCCGCCCCAGTGGTTGACGGCGTGATTCGGGTTGAACGGCTGCGCGTTCAGCCGGCCGGTGTTCGAGAAGAGCATCCAGAGCGCGAGCGCCGCGAAGATCGCGATCTCGAACGCGCCGAGGATGACGCCCGCGGTGGTCGAGAGGCGGATGTCGCGGTAGGTGAGCAGGAACACGATCACCGTCATCAGGACGACCCAGATCCACCACTGGCCGCTGTAGTGCCACCCGACCGAGTTGGTGAAGACCTCGCTCATCGCCCAGCCGAACTCGAGGTAGAGGAACGGGGCGACGAGCGGCTGGAAGCCGACGAAGAGCCAGGCGACGAGGAAGCCCGCCCAGCCGCCGAGCGACTTGCCCGCGTACGTGTACATCCCGCCGGCGGATGGGAACAGCTTCGCGAGCTGCCCGATCGCCGTCGCGGCGCAGATGCACGCGATCAACGCAAGTGCGACCGAGAGCGGCAGCGCCTGCCGGGCGTCCGGCACCGAGATGTAGATCGAGTACGCGACGGCCGCAGCCGGCGCCATGTGCGTGATCGACTGGAACAGGACTTGCGGCAGGCCGATCGAGTGCTCGCGGAGATGCTCGAACTGCCGGCCGCCCGCCGGTTCTGCAACCGCCATTCCGCCTCCCTTGTTAGGTGGACTTCATCCCTTCGGCCTCGGAGAGCCCCCGCCCGATCTGCCGCGTGAGCGTCGGGAACGCGAACGTGATCGCGGCTCCGAGCACGGCCCAGCCGGCGATCAAGAGCGGAAAGACGTCGTACGGATAGACCGGTTTCGGCCACACCTGCTTGTAGAACGTGTAGACGATCGCCGCCGTCGCCAGCACGAGGAAGACCACGCGCCAGCGCGGCTCGCGCCGCTCCCAGTGGAGGTACTTCGCCGCGCCGAACTGGATGACGAAGTACGCGATCAGCATCGCGAGCACGCCGATCGTTCCCGGGTAGAAGAACGCGTTCACCGCGGTCGTGTCGTTGAGTCGCAGCGCGATCGTCGCGATCAGGCCCGCGCCCATGACGACGGCCAGCGCGTTCGCCGGCGAGCCCGTGCGCGCGGAGGCGTCACCGAGGCGGCGCGTGACGAAGCCGTCCCGGCCGAGCGCGAACAGGATCCGCGACGCCCCGGCCGCGCACCCGAGACAGCTCGCGAATGCGCTCAGCGTGGCGCCGAAGTTGATCGCGTCGGCCATTCCGCTGCCGACGTACGACTTCGAGAGATCACCGAGCGGCGCGCTCGAGCTCGAGAACGCCTTGATCCCCGCGGCGTCGATGCCGAAGCCGAGCGACTGCGCGAGCATCACGATCGTGTAGAAGATGCCGCAGAAGCCGACCGCGACGGCGATCGCGAGCGGGATGTTGCGCCGCGGGTTGTTCGTTTCCTCGCCGAGCGCCGCGGCGCCCTCGAAGCCGCCGAAGGAGAGCAGCCCGAACACGGACGCGAACGCGACGGCGCCGACGGTCGTCCCCGATGCGGGAATGAACGGCTTCAGCGTGAAGTGCTGCCCGTTCGGGGCGCTGTGGCCGATCACCTTCCAGAAGATGACGATGATCAGGATCACGATCAGCGTCACCGAGATCCCCTCGAACGAGAGGAGGGCGCGAGTCACGATCTTCACGTCGCCGTACGCGAGCACCCACACGAGGACCGCGGCGACGAGCGAGACGACGATCCACGACGGGTTGTGCCAGATTCCGACGCCGTCGAGGAACGACGTGCCGAACAGGCCGATCTCCGCGATGTTCGCCGCGATGAAGCACGAGTACGTCGCGAGCAGCGCCCAGCCGGCGAAGAAGCCGACGCGCGGCCCGAGCGTCGCGCCCGCGAGCGCGTACGCCGAGCCCGCGTGGTTGAAGTGCCTCGTCAAGCGAACGAAGGAGTAGGAGATGAGGCCGATCGCGATCGCCGCGAAGAGGAACGCGAGTGGCACTGCGCGGCCGACGAGGCTCGCGGGGACGACGCCGTTGAGCGCCATCGCCGCGGTCGGCGCCATGATCCCGACAGAGATCGCAATCGCCTCCCAGAAGCGAAGCTCGCGCCGGAGCTGCCCGTGCGCGCGCTCGTCGTGGGCCGCAGCCGTGGCCGCCATCTCAGCCTCCTTCGAAGATCGATTCGGGGACGAAGCAGCCGACGACCCAGTTCGGAGCGTCGACGACTTCGTGGATGCGCAGGTCGCAGGCGACACTCGCGACCGCGTAGGCCTCCTCGCGGTCGAGCCCATGCGTCTCGCCGAGCCATGCGATCGTCGCGTGGACGGCGTCCCGCGTCGCCTCCAGCAGGTCGGGCGCGACTCCGGTGCACACGTGGTAGTTCGTCTGCTCCTGTGCGAACGCGGCGGCGGGGATGTCGAGCTGCGGTGCGTCGACCCGGAGGTCGCGCCGCACGCTCAGGCGGAGCACGACGTCCATCGCGGTCTCGATCGCCGTGCCGCAGACCTCGCCGTCGCCCTGGGCGGCATGCGTGTCCCCGAGCGAGAAGAGCGCGCCCTCGACCCCGACCGGCAGGTAGAGGGTCGTCCCAGGCGTCAGGTGCTTCGTGTCGAGATTCCCGCCGAAGCGGGACGGGGGGACGATCGAGTGCGGCCCGGGCTCGGCGGGCGCGACGCCGAGCGTGCCGGGAAACGGGCGAAACGGCAGGGTGATCCGCTCCGAGAAGCGGACGCGCCCGGAGCCTGCGTCGACCTCGGAGATCCGGAGCCACGGCTCCGTGTATTCCTCCTGCAGGAGCCCGAAGCCGGGGATGATCGCCGTCCATCCCCAGTCCTGCGGGCGAAACTCGAGCAGCTCGACCGCGAGCGTGTCCCCCGGCTGCGCCCCCTTGACGTAGATCGGGCCGCTGACGGGGTTGACGTGCGTGAAGTCGAGCTCGAGGACGTCGTCGGTCGCCGAGCTCCGGGAGATCTGCTCGTCGGACGCGTCGCGGACGTGCAGCAGGACGGACTCGCCGGGCTCGACCTCGAGCGCCGGCTCGAACGAGTTGTCCCACGCGTACTGGTACGCGTCGGTTCGCAGGTCGTGTAACGACCCGACGTCCATGCGGCGATTTGATCAAATATCGAATGGCGCGCGCAAGGGCGGTGCTCAGTCCCACGGGGGCGGGTTGTGCACCCACCGGCCGGCGACCATCGTCGCCGCGACCCGCACGTCGCTGAGCTCGCTCTCGAACGGGTCCCGGTCGAGGACGACGAGGTCGGCGTAGCGGCCGGGCACGAGCGTTCCGCGGACTCGCTCGTCGTGTGAGAGCCACGTCGGCGCGACGCACGTCGCGTGGAGCGCCTGCTCGAGCGTGAACCGCTGATCCTCGCGCCAGTGCCGTTCGACGGCGGCGATGACGCCGGCCCACGGGTCGAGCTCCTCGACCGGCGCGTCGGAGCCGTTCGCGACGATCGCGCCGCTGTCGAGCAGCGAGCGGAACGAGTACGCCTGCTCGAGCTTGTCCGGCCAGAACCGCTTCGCCAGCTCCTCGTCCGACGGCGCGTGTGTGAACTGCGCGGAGACGGCGACGCCGATCGCCGCGAAGCGGGCGACGTCATCCGGCGCGAGGCACTGCGCATGCTCGATCCGCTGGCGGAGGCCGAGCGGCTGCCAGACGTCCCGGGTCTGCTCGAACGCATCGAGCGCCTCGCGATTCGCCCGGTCGCCGATCGCGTGCACGCCGACCGGCCAGCCCGCGGCGGCGCCCGCGCGCACGATCTCGGCGAGCTGCTCGCCGCTCGTGATCCGCACGCCGCTGCCGTCGAGCATCCACGCCGTCTGCGAGCCGAGCGTGCCGTCCATGAAGACCTTGAGATAGCCGAGCCGCAGCATCGGCGACCCGACACCGCTGCGGACGCCCAGCTCGCGGAGCTGCGCGACGTTCTCGGCGGGCGTCGACTGCCAGACGCGCAGCGTCAGCGGCGTCTGCGCGTCGAGCCGCTGCCACAGGCCGATCGCGCCGAGCCAGCCGTCCTTGTCGTTCACGCACGTCACACCGCGCGAGCTCGCGAGCTTCATCCCGTCGCGCATCGCGTCGACGAAGTCCTCGGGCGCGTACTGGAGATGGCGGTCCTTGAACCGCCACGCCGACTCCTCGCGGAGGATCCCTGTCGGCTCGCCGTGCTCGTCCCGTTCGACGACGCCCCCGTCGACCTCGAGGTCGCCGCCGGCGAGCGCGAGCATCGCGGAGTTGAGCCAGAGCGAGTGATAGTCCTTCGAGAAGAACGCCATCGGCTCGCGCGAGATCTCGTCGAGCAGCTCCCGCGTCGGCGCGCCGTCCGTCCAGTCGGCCTCGCGCCAGCCGTAGCCGCGGCGCAGCCCGCTCTCGCGGATCCGCTGCAGTGCCTCGCTGAGCGACGCCGCGCCGTCGAGCTTCACCTCACGCTGCGTCATCGCCCACGTCGGGAAGTGGACGTGGGAATCCGTGAAGCCGGGGAGCACGCAGCGGCCGCGGAGGTCGACCGTCTCCGGCGAGGCGAGCGCCGTCTCGTGCACGCCGACCCCGCCGGCGATCCGCTCGCCCGCGATCGCGAGCGCGCGCGTCGTCGGGAGCGACGGGTCGAGTGTGCGGATGACCCCGTTCTCGAGGATCAACTGCGGTGGCAGACGGCTTCGACGTTGTTGCCGTCGGGGTCGTGCACGAACGCGCCGTAGTACGTCGGGTGGTACTGCTCGCGCACTCCCGGCGCGCCGTTGTCCCTCCCGCCCGCGGCGATCGCCGCCGCATGGAACGCGTCGACCGTCGCGCGGTCATCGCTTGCGAAGGCAACGTGTGTACCGGTCCCGTACGGCTCGCGCTCCGAGATCCAGAACGTCGGCTGGCCGCCGGTGCCGAAGCCGGCGGCCTTCCACTCGGGGAAGTCCATGACGACGCCGTAGCCGAGCGGCGCGAGCGCAGATTCGTAGAACGCGCGGCTCACGGCGTAGTCGCGGACGTTGAGCCCAACGTGGTCGTACATCGGCTGCCGACGATACTAGGTGTCGCGACGCCGCAACAGCACCGGTGGAAGGCGAAGAACTGGCGGCCGGCTTCGCTCGGCAGCCACGTGCCGATCGCGTCGTTCCAGCTGAGCACGATGAGAAGTGCGCGGGCGTTTCCTCCGTAGAATCTGCACCGTGGCGTGGGACCGCCTGAGCCCGGAGCAGCGCGAGCTGCGCGACAGTGTGCGGGAGCTTGCCCGAGCCCGGATAGCGCCGAGAGCGGCGGAGATCGACGAGTCGCACGAGTTTCCGTGGGACGTCGTCGAGCTCTACCGGGAGAACGACATCTTCGGCCTCTTCTTCGAGGAGCGGTACGGCGGTCTCGGCACCGGGACGCTGCTGGCGCTGATCGCCGTCGAGGAGGTGTCGAAAGTCTGCGCGACGAGCGGCCTGATCCTCGCCGTGCAGGAGCTCGGCTCGCTCGGGGTCAAGCTCGTCGGCACCGACGAGCAGAAGCAGCGCTGGCTGCCGCGGCTCGCGAGCGGGGAGTGGCTGTGCGCGTACGCGTTGACGGAGTCGGGCTCAGGCTCCGACTCGGCGGCGATGCGGACGACCGCCCGGCTGGACGGCGAGGACTACGTGCTGAACGGGTCGAAGCGGTTCATCACGAATGCCGGCGTCGCCCACCTGTACACCGTCTTCGCGAAGACCGATCCGGACGCCGGGCACTCCGGCATCTCCGCGTTCGTCGTGGAGGCCGATACGCCGGGGTTCGAGGTGGCACGGCTGGAGCCGAAGATGGGGATCAGCGGCTCGACGACAGGCGAGCTGACCTTCGACGAGGTGCGCATCCCGCGTGCGAACCTGCTCGGCAGCGAGGGCGAGGGGTTCAAGATCGCCATGCGAATCCTCGACAGGTCGCGCCCGGGCGTTGCGGCGCAGGCACTCGGGATCGCGCAGGGCGCGACCGACTACGCGCTCGAGTACGCGAAGTCGCGCGAGACGATGGGCAGACCGATCGTGGAGCACCAGCTGATCCAGGCGAAGCTCGCCGACATGGAGACGGAGTGCGAGAGCGCACGCGGCCTCCTCTACCGTTTCGGCGAGATGGTCGACGACGGCGTCGACGGCCCGGAGCTGACGAAAGCGTCTGCGATGGCGAAGCTCAAGTGCGGCGACGTCGCGATGTATTGCTCGACCGAGGCGGTGCAGATCCTCGGCGGCTACGGCTACATCAAGGAGTATCCGGTCGAGCGCTTCATGCGCGACGCGAAGATCACCCAGATCTACGAAGGCACACAGGAGATCCAGCGACTCGTGATCGCCCGCGAGATGGCGAAGGAGTCGCGCGCCTTCCTACTCGCCGGCGTCGCTTAGTCCTCGACCTTCTCCTCGGCCTTCTCCTTGTTGTCGACGATGTCGCCGTCCTTGAACAGGATGTTCCGGAGGGCGATGCCCCACGTGTCCTTGCGGCGGATCAGGTACTCGAGCGACATGGCGAAGTGGAGGAACTCCTCCTTCTGCGCGTCCTCCATGATCTTCCGGGCCTGCTCGTCCTGCTCGAGCGAGATCCGCTGCTCGTACCAGCCGATCGCCTCGCACTCTTCCTGGAGCGAGGTGATCATCCGGACGAAGGAGCGGATCTCGGGGCTCAGCTCTCCGGGCGGCTCGTGGTATTGATCGGTCGGCATGTCTCAACCGTCTCCGCCGCCGGAAGGGGCGAAACGATGAGCCCGTCCGAGTTCTGGGGAGACGAGCACTTCGACCGCGGCCGGCTGGCCGACCAGCTTCCGTGGCCGGATCTGCGCGGTGCGCGCTGCCTCGACATCGGCACCGCCGACGGTTACTGGGCATTCGAGATGGAACGCCGCGGTGCCGCCGACGTGCTCGCGACCGACCGTCCGTCCTATTACCAGCAGCGGGCGCGCACAGTGTTCGCCGCCGTCGAGTCGAACGTCCGGTACGAAGAGCGCAGCGTCCACGACCTCGAGGGCGACTTCGACGTGGCGTTCATGGGTTACGTCCTGCAGGTGGTCGAAGACCCGGTCGGCGCGCTGCGCTCGGTCGCACGGGTTGCGCGGACCCTGCTCCTCCTCGACACGATCAGCCTGCCGCTCGCGCTCGTTCCGGCGCCGCTCGCGCGGCTCGACGCTCGCCGCGACGGGGGCGAGTGGTTCGTGTTCAATCCCCGGGGCATGCGCAAGGTCGTGGAGCTCGCCGGCTGGAAGGTCGAGGCGCAGAGCGCGATCCTGCGCGACCCCTGGGATACCAGCTGGAAGGGCCGCGCCGGAATCCGCGGCCGTTCGAGCGCGTTGCGAGCGGGGAGGACGACATGAGATTCGACGGGATCCACCACATCACGAACATCACCGGCGACGCGCCGCAGAACGTCGACTACTACGCCAACCGGCTCGGGCTCCGCATGGTCAAGAAGACCGTCAACCAGGACGACCCGACGGTCTACCACCTCTTCTACGCGGACGAGCACGGCAGCCCGGGGGCGGACATCACGTTCTTCGAGTACCCGGGCGCACAGCGCGGCCGCGCCGGCGCGGGGATGATCCACACGATCGTCTGGCGCGTCGGCTCCGAGGACGCGCTCGAGTTCTGGCGCGAACGCATGGGCGCCGTCCCGTTCGAGGATCCGGAAGGGCTGCGGCACGACCTCGTCGTCGCAGCCGTCCCGGATCAGCCGCTGATCGCAGACCACCCCGAGATCCCGCGCGAGCTTGCACTGCAGGGATTCGAGGGCGCGCGCGCCTACGCACGCAACGTCGAGCTGCGGACGGCCGACTTTCTCGACGCCCTCGGCTTCGAGCGCGAGGGCGACCGCTGGACGACACGCGGCGCGGAACGCGGCGGGTGGATCGCGTACGAGCCCGCGCCCGACGAGCCCGGCATTCCCGGCGCCGGCACCGTGCACCACATCGCGTGGTCGAGCGAGATGGACGACCAGCAGGAGTGGCGGCAGCGCGTCCTCGCCGCCGGCGGCCGCCCGACCGAGGTGATCGACCGCTTCTGGTTCCGTTCCGTCTACTTCCGCGAGCCGAGCGGCGTGCTGTACGAGATCGCGACGAAGGGCCCCGGCTTCTCGACGGACGAGGATCCGGAGCACCTCGGCGAGGCGCTGATCCTGCCGCCTGCATTCGAGCACCTGCGCGCGCAGATCGAGCCGATCCTCACGCCGCTGCCGAACCCGCGTGCAGCTACGCGCGCGTGAGCGTCCGGCCGCCGGTGAGGCGGCCGGCGCACTCGTCCTGCTCCACGGCCGCGGCGCCGACGAGCACGATCTCTTCCCGCTGCTCGACGCGCTCGACCCCGAGCGCACGCTGCACGGCTACACGCCGCGCGGGCCGCTCGCGCTGCCGCCCGGCGGCGCGCACTGGTACGTCCTCGGCGGTATCGGGACGCCCGAGCCCGAGACCTTCGGCGCGAGCTTCGCCGCGCTCTCCGAGTTCCTCGACTCGCTGCCATATGAGCGCATCGTCCTCGGTGGGTTCTCGCAGGGCTGCGCGATGGCGTATTCGCTCTCCCTCTTCCGGGGCCGGCCGCGTCCGGCCGCCCTCCTCGCGCTGAGCGGCTTCCTGCCCCAGGTCGCCGGCTTCGAGCTCGACCTCCAGTCGCCGTTCCCGCCTATCGCGATCGTGCACGGCACCTACGACCCGGTGATCGGCGTCGAATGGGCGCAGCGGGCGCGAGACACCCTCCTCGCCGCGGGCGCCGACGTGCTGTACCGCGAGTATCCCGCCGAGCACTGGATCGACCCGCAGGCAATCCCGTTGCTGCGCACCCTCGTTTCGTCGTAGGGTCACGGCATGAAGACAATTGCGCTGGTCGCCGTCCTCGCGGCCGCGTTCGCAGCGACGGCGAGCGGGCACCGGACGGCGACATTCAAGTACTGCACCGATCCGACGTTCCCGCCGATGGAGTACGCGACGACGAGCGGCAAGGTCGTCGGCTTCGACGTCGACATGGCCGCGGCGCTCGCGAAGACGTGGGGCGACACTGCCTCGGCCGTCAAGACGGCGTTCCCCGGGCTGCTGCCCGCGCTGAACGCGAACAAGTGCGACGCCGTGATCAGCGGCATCTTCGTCACGAGCGACCGCCTCAAGCAGGCCGGCGGGGTGGCGTACATGCACACACACCGCGTTCTCATCGTCAAGGCCGGCAACCCGAAGGGGATCACGAGCCCCTTCAAGCTCGAGGGCAAGGTCGTCGCCGTGCAGGCCGGGACGAAGTACGAGGAGTACCTGAAGGGCCTGCGGAAGAAGTTCAGCTTCACGCTGCAGAGCTATCCCGGGGACAATGACGCAGTCGCGCAGGTGCTGCTCGGACGGGCGGACGCAGTCCTCACCCAGGACACCTCGTTCGCGTACCAGGCGAAGCAGCACCCCGGCAAGATCGCGATCGGCTACACGTTTGCCGCCAGCGATCGCTTCGGGGTCTACTTCCGCAAGGGCGACGACGTCGGTACGCAGATCTCGGCCGGCCTCAAGAAGCTCAGGTCGAACGGGACGCTCGCGAAGATCGCGGGGAAGTACCAGATCCCGGCCTCGACGGTGAAGTAGTTGCTCGCGAGCTTCGACTCGCACCTGTTCTGGGCAGCGCTCTCCTCCGGTCCGTACTGGAGGGGAGCGCTGCTCGCGTTGGAGCTGACGGCGGCGTCGCTCGCGGCGGCGATCATCATCGGCTTCTTCGTCGCGCTCGGGAACTTCTCGCAGCGCCGCTGGGTGCGGGCCGTCGCGTGGACGTACAACTGGCTGTTCCGCGCGACGCCGACGCTGCTGCAGCTTTTCATCATCTGGTACGCGCTGCCGCAGCTGTGGCCCGCGTTCTCCGGCAGCTGGTTCACGCCGTTCATGGCCGCATGGATCGCGCTCTCGCTCAACGAGGGCGCGTACATGTCGGAGATCATCCGCGCCGGCCTGTTGTCCGTCGACCCGGGCCAGGAGCTCGCGGGGCGAGCGCTCGGGATGAAGCGGCGTCAGATCCTCCGGCGTGTCGTCGTGCCCCAGGCGGTGCGGATCGCGATCCCGCCGACCGGCAACGAGTTCATCACGCTGCTGAAGCTGACCTCGCTCGCGTACATCATCTCGCTGCACGAGATCCTCACGTCGGCGCAGGAGCTCGCCGTGGTGAAGTTCCAGTACCCGGAGCCGCTGCTCGCCGCGCTCCTCTATTACCTCGCGATCGTCTCGGTGCTGATGATCCTCCAGAGCCGGCTCGAGCGGCGGTTCACGTGGACCTCCGGCCGCGGCCGGCGCCGCCCCGTTCAGGCCCCGGCCGTGCCCGCCGTCGCCCACGATGCGCGATGAGCGTGCTCCGCGGGCACGACCTCGTGAAGTACTACGGGGACCTCGAGGTGCTGCGCGGTGTCACGTTCGAGGTCGAGCCCGGCCAGGTGAAGGTGATCGTCGGCCCGTCGGGCTCCGGCAAGTCGACGTTGCTGCGCCTGCTCGCGACGCTCGAGGCGCCGGACCGCGGCACGGTGACGCTCGAGGACCTGCCGCCCGGGCCCGGCGAGGTCGGGATGGTCTTCCAGCGCTTCAACCTCTTCAACAACATGAGCGCGCTCGACAATGTGATGTGCGGGCTCGTCGAGGTGCGGCGGCTGCCGAAGGCGGAAGCACGCGAGCAGGCGATGGCGTTCCTCGGGCGTGTCGGCCTCGCCGACCATGCGACGAAGTTCCCCGACGAGCTGTCGGGTGGGCAGCAGCAGCGCGTCGCGATCGCCCGCGCGCTCGTGATGAAGCCGAAGGCGATGCTGTTCGACGAGCCGACCTCGGCGCTCGACGTCGAGCTCGTGCGAGAGGTGCTCGACGTGATGGAGGCGCTCGCCCGCGAGGGCATGACGATGGTCGTCGTCTCGCACGAGCTCCGCTTCGCGAATCATGTCGCGACGTCCGTCCTGATGATGGACGAGGGGCGGATCATCGAGGAGGCGGCGCCGGGCGAGTTCTTCTCCTCACCGAGAGAAGAGCGCACGCAGCGGTTCCTCGCACTGGTCGAGTGAAGGTCCTGCTGCTGGACGGGCGCTACCCGCGGGAGCTGCTCGCAGGTTTCGAGGTCGTGGCCGCGCCGCAGGAGGACGTCGTGGCGGTGTTGACGTTGCCGACGGCGCCGGTCGGGCCGGAGCTGTGTGAGCGGCTGCCCTCCCTGCGCGTCGTCGGGACGGCATCGGTCGGCTTCGACCACATTGACGTCCCCGAAGGCGTGCGCGTCGTCTCGGTGCCGGACTACTGCACGGAGGAGGTCGCCGACCATACGCTCGCGCTGATCTACGCGCTGCTGCGCGGGGTCGTCGCGTTCCAGTCGCTGCCGTGGGATTCGAAGGCGGCCGGACCGCTGCGCACGCTGCGCGGGCTGCGCGTCGGGATCGTCGGCTACGGACGGATCGGCTCGGCAGTCTCCGATCGCGTTCGCGCGCTCGGCGCGATCGTGCGTTCTCACGACGTCAACCCCGTGCAATACCGCATTCCGTTCGGCCAGCTGCTGCAGACGAGCGACGTCCTGACGCTCCACGTGCCGCTGGACGAGTCGACGCGAGGGCTGATCGGCCGCGACGAGATCGCCGCGATGAAGTCGGGGGCGCTGCTCGTCAACACGTCGCGAGGCCCGGTCGTCGATCTCGACGCGGTGCTCGCGGCGCTGCGAAGCGGGCGCCTCGGCGGCGCGGCGCTCGACGTCCTGCCGGTCGAGCCGCCGCCTGCGCGACCCGTCGCGCCGAACCTGATCGTCACACCGCATGCCGCGTACTACTCGCCGGCGTCGGAACGGCGCGCCTTGGAGCTCTGCGTCGAGCGCGTCCGGGAAGCGCTTGGCCTCGGGTAAGCGCGCCGTCGTCGTCGGCTCGGGGCCGAACGGCCTGGCGGCCGCGATCACGCTCGCGCAGGCCGGCCTCGACGTCGTCGTGCACGAGACGGCGGAGCGCATCGGCGGCGGCATGCGCACCGAGGAGCTGACGCTGCCCGGGTTCCGCCACGACGTCTGCTCGGCGATCCATCCGCTCGGCCGCTCGTCGGCGTGCTTCGCGGAGCTCGAGCTCGACATCGAATGGCTCGAGTCGCCCGCGTGTCTTGCGCATCCGTTCGACGACGAGCCGGCTGCGCTCCTGTTCCGCTCCGTCGACGAGACGGCGGCCACGCTCGGCACGGACGCGCCCGCCTACCGAGCGCTGATCGGCCCGCTGGCGAAGGCGTGGCGAGAGATCGAGCCGCTCGTGCTCGGCCCGTTCCCGCTCGACCCGCGCCTGCCGCTCCGGCTGCTGCGCTCGCTCGGCCCGCGCGCGTCGTGGCGCGCGGCGTACGCGGCGCTCGCGCCGGCGGCGACCGTCGCGCGGCGCACGTTCGACACGCCGCGCGGCCGCGCGTTCTTCGCCGGCAACGCGGCGCACTCGATGCTGCCGCTCGAGATGCGGCCGAGCGCCGGGTTCGGGCTCGTCCTGCTGACCCTCGGGCACGCCGTCGGCTGGCCGTTCCCGCGCGGCGGCTCGCAGTCGATCGCCGATGCCCTGGCGGTGCAGCTCCGAGAGCTCGGCGGCGAGGTCGTGACGTCGTCGCCGGTCGACGAGCTGCCGCAGGCCGACGTCGTCCTCTGCGACGTGTCGCCGCGCGAGCTCGCGCGGATCGCCGGCCTGCCCGGCTACGCGCGGCGCTACCGCCACGGGCCGGGCGCGTACAAGCTCGACTGGGCGCTGAGCGGGCCGATCCCCTGGCGGGACGAGCGATGCACGCAGGCGGCAACCGTGCACCTCGGCAGCTCGTTCATGGAGATCGTCGCCTCGGAGCGCAGTCCCGGGTCGCACACGCCGTTCGTCCTGCTCGCGCAGCCCTCGCTCTGGGATCCCTCGCGCGCACCGGCCGGCTCGCACACCGCGTGGGCGTACTGCCACGTCCCGAACGGTGCGGCACTCGACATGACACAGGCGGTGGAGGAGCAGGTCGAGCGCTTCGCGCCCGGCTTCCGCGAGCGGATCCTCGCCCGCAACGCGTGGGGGCCGCACGAGCTCGAGGCGCACAACCGCAACCTCGTCGGCGGCGACCTCAACGGCGGCCTGATGGATCTCCGCCAGCTGTACACGCGCCCGGTCGCGAAGCTCGTCCCGTATCGCACCGCCCGCCGCGGCGTCTACATCTGCAGCGCTGCGACACCGCCGGGCGGCGGCGTCCACGGCATGTGCGGCTTCGCCGCGGCGAAGGTGGCGCTGCGGGACCTGGCCGCGCGGTGAGCGGGGCCTGGCCCGGGCCAGGCCCGGGCCAGGTCAGGGCCAGGCCCCGTTACGAAAGTGTCACGGCGTTACGGGTGCAAAGACGACGTGTCGACGACCTCGAAGTCCGCGCCCGTGATCTGCCCGAGCGTGTGCAGGTCGTCGTTCGACCACTTCGGATTCGGCGCGCCGCTGATGTACCAGCTCGAGCCGTTGTCGGCGAGGATCATCCCGTAGGTCTTCAGCGCCTGGAGCACGGTGCGCGCCTGCTTCGGGAAGCGCGAGATGTCGACGCTCGCCTTGAGACGCACGCGCAGCCCCATCGGCGGCAGCGACGGATCGTCGGACGACGACGCGTCGTGCCGCGCCGGATAGACATACGCCCGCCTCGTCCGTGATGTGGTGAACCGCAGCGCGTGGTCGATCACGCCGCGGGCGACCTCGTCGTAGCGCGCAAGCCCGGGGAAGATCGGGAGCCCGGCCGCGTCTGCGGACGTCCAGCCGGCCGGCCGGAGCCGGTTCGAGCGCAGGTTCCAGATCGCGCCGGAGCCCGCCGTCCACGACGACCCGCTCCCGTGCAGGTCGTACAGCTCGTAGAGCTTGCAGGCGCTTCGGTCGAGCAGCAGCGCGTGGCGGTCGCCGTCCGACTGGGCGCCGCCCTCGATGTGCACCGACTTCGGGATCGGATACGTCCCCTTGTCCGACTCGTCCGCGTAGCCGAACCGGACCCGCGAGCGCGGCGTCGACTTCGACACGACGTCGAACGGGATGCCGATCGGCCCGCCGTCCCAGAGACCCGAGCCGAAGTCGGGGTGGAGCCCCGTGCCGAGCCCGATCGACGCGATCAGCTGCGCCGAGTCGGCCGTTACCGGCAGCGTGTCGACGCGCTCGTTCCACGCGTTGTTCGCCGGGAAGATCGGGCACGCCGGCGCGGTCGGCAGCCGCAGCGCACCGGCCGAGCCTGCGCACGCGAGCGCGGCGACGGCGACGGCGACGAGCCTCACGCGCTCGGCAGCGACACGACGACCTGCGTCCCCTCGCCCTCTTCGCTCAGGAACTCGATCGACCCGCCGTGCTGCTCGACGAGCGCGTGGCAGATCGCGAGCCCGAGGCCGGTGCCGGGGATCGCGCGCTGCGTCGCCGTCGTCGCGCGGAAGAACCGCGAGAACACCTGCTTCTGCTCGTCGGCTGCGACGCCGATGCCGCTGTCGGCGACGACGAGCCGGTTCGGCTCGACCGTGACCGTCACGTGGCCGCCGTCCGGCGTGAACTTCACCGCGTTCGAGACGAGGTTGTCGATCACCTGGGACAGCCGTTTCGCGTCGCCGAGCACGGCCGGAGGATGGTCGGCGACGAGGTCGAGCGCAACCCCCTTTTCGGCGGCCGCGGGCTGCGCCGACTGCACCGCGCCTGACGCAAGCTCGACGAGATCGACGGGTGCGAGCTCGAGCTCGATCCGCCGCGCCTCGATCTGCGCGACGAGGAGGAGATCTTCGACGAGCGAGTGCAGCCGCTCGGTCGCCCGGCGAATCACGTCGAGGTATTGCCGGCCGGCGTCGCCGAGCTCGTGCTCCTCGTCCTCCATCATCTCGAGGAAGCCTGAGATCGAGGTGAGCGGCGTGCGGAGCTCGTGCGAGACCGTCGCGACGAACGCGTCGCGCATGCGATCGAGCTCGCGGTCGGCCGTCACCTCGCGCAGCGTCCAGATCCGCCCGTCGGCGACCGGCGATGTGTACCCGCGGAACACGCGGCCCGTGCCGGCGACCTCGAACTCGTCGATCGACGCGTCGCCGGGGGTCTCCGCGAGCGCGAGCATCCGTGCGCGGTAGCGGGCCGGCTCCGTCATCTTGTCCGCGATCGCGAGCAGGCGCTCGGGCACGGTGCCGCTCAGCGGCAGCCCGAGCTCGATCGCCAGCCGGCGCAGCGGCTTGTTGATGATCAGGATCTCGCCCTCGCGGTCGGTCAGGCAGATCCCGTCGAGCGTCGCGTCGATCAGCGCGCTCTGCATCGTCGCGGTACCGCGGAGCTCCCGCTCCTGTGATCGGAGACGCAGGCCGGCGAGGGCGGACAGCACGCCGAGCATCACCAGCGCGGTCGAGCGCACGCCGAGCTGGAAGCTGCCGTACGAGCCGTTCTGGAGATTCGACGCGATCACCCAGCCGCCGAGCGCCGCCGCGGCGGCCGTCACACCGCCGACCATGCCGGCGTCGAACCCGATCAGGGCGACCCACGGGCCGAATGCAACCGTCCCGAGCTTCGCCGACCAGTCGAAGGCGAGCATCGCCCCCCACGTGGCGAAGAGCCCGCAGAGGGCGACGAACGTGACGAAGTAGCGGCGGCGAACGAACGACGGCACGTCCGCCTCAGTCTAGGTCGGCCCTCGGTCGTGCCTAGAGCGCGACCGGGGGATACTTCGCCCGGATCTCGTCGATGAACGACGCCAGCTGAGCCGCCAGCGTCGGGTCGGTCAGCTCGAGGACGTTCTCGGCGTTCAACTCGCCCGAGTGGGAGAGGTTGAAGCTCCCGACGAAGACCGTGTCGTCGGCGACCGTGACCTTCGCGTGCATGTAGTCGTGAACCGAACCGGGGCGGTACGGCGTCGAGTGCTTGCCCGAGAACGGCGCCCGCGTCAGCGACGCCCGGAGCAACGGCTCCTTCCACGCTGCGTTGCCGTTGTCGTGCCACTGGTGCAGGACTTCCTGGATCTGGGTCAGGTCGACGACCCCGGCGAGGTCGACCTTCCCGTCGGAGGCGACTTGGGCGAGCGTCCCGAGCACGGGGCCCGAGCTGATCACCGGCGAAGCGATCCGGACGCGCCGCTGCGCCGTCCCGATCGCCTTCGCGATCCGGTGCGCGAGCTTCTCGCCGCGCCCCGGGCAGAACCACGGGCGGATCCCGTCGACCGGATTCGTGTCGACGCGGCCGCTCTTCGCGACGTCGCGCCTCGTCCAGAGCTGCTCGAAATCCTCGAGGTAGCGGGCGGCGAGCGCCTGCGAGTCGACGGTGACGACGACGTTCTCCTCGCGTGTCCAGGAATCGGCGGTCCAGTTCGTCGAGCCTGTCCAGACGGATGCGTCGTCGCGGATCACGTACTTGTGATGCATGAGATCGGGGACGCCCGGGATGCCGACCGTCGGGAACGGCAGCGACTCGACGAGATCGGGTTCGGTCTCCGGCGGGGGCGGGACCTTTTGCCCTTCGCGGCAGTCGAGGTTGTACGCGACACGGAGCTCGACGCCGCGACTGCGCGCGTCGTCGAATGCACCGCGGACGATCTGCGCAAGCGGATCCGGCAGCCGCACGTCGTAGATCGCGATCTCGATCGTGTGCTGCGCGGCGCGGATGAAGGCGGCGAGTGCGTTCGCGGTCCGCTCGGCCGGCTGGCCGCCGTCCGTCAGCGTGAACGCTTGTACTCGCGCTTCCACGACTGGTATTCGTTCAGCTTCTCGAGCGAGTCGACGTCTCCGAGCGTGGGATGGCTCGGCGCGATCGCGGCCGCCTGGCGGACGCCGAAGTGCTTCGCGAGCACCGCACTGAGGCTCTTCACTTTCATCTCGCCGTATCCGGGCAGCGCTTCGATGCGCCGCTTGAGATCGTCGCCGTCTTTCGCGTCCGTCCAGACGCGCGACGCCTCGCCGCCGTACTCGTCGACGACGTACTGCGCGAGCTCTTGCACGCGCTGCGCCATCGTGCCGGGGAAGCGGTGGATCGCCGGCTTCTGGCGGAACGCAGGCTCGAGGTCGAGCTTCGCGAGCTTCTTCGGGTCGAGCGTGCCGACGCGCTGCTTGAGCCGGAGCGGCCCCATGAACGCCGTCGGTACGGGCACCTGCTGGTCGATCGCGAAGCCGATCAGCAAGGCGAACGGATCCTGCGCGAGCAGGGTCGCGGCCTCCTCGTCGTTCGTGAACCACAGTGCCTTCGGTGCCGCCATGCCTCGATCCTATGCAGAGGCGGGGGAGGAGCGCGTCGCAGCGGCGGAGGAAGAGCGTTGCGCCTCCTCGGCGAAGTACGCGCGCGCTTGCCGATGCCGGGCACGCGCCTTCCCTTCGCATCGACCGCCGGCGCCTCCCGGTAGTCGATCGCGTGCCGCGTCGCGCGGTACGTCGACTCGCCCACGAGGATCCCGTTCACCGGCGCCGGACCCTGGAGACGCGCGGTCGTGTTGACGACGTCGCCCGAGACCATGCCCTCACCCTCGACGGGCCTCGCGCCGAGCGCGACGAGTGCCTCGCCCGTGTTCGCGGCCGTCCGGATCTGCAGCTCGCCGTCGCTGAGCGCGTCGCGGATCGCGAGCGCCGCGCGGACGGCGCGCTCGGGATCGTCCTCGTGCGCGACGGGCGCGCCGAAGACCGCCATCACCGCGTCGCCGATGAACTTCTCGACGGTGCCGCCGTGCCGCTCGATCTCCGCGCGCAGCCGCGCGTAATACGGAGGCACATGCGGAACCCGTCCGGGTTCTCCTGGCCGCAGGCCGTGCACGCTTGCATGGCCTAACGCTAAGGGAATTCGCGCAATTTCTCGCGGTGAGGCCGGGCTACGCGGAGACGTAATCGAAGTCGGACGCGTACGCGCAGTTCCCGGTGAGCACGAGCCCGTCGGAGAACCGAAGCTCGTCGGCGTAGAGCTCGCGCCCCGGCCGGTCGTAGCCGGGGATCCCGCACGCCACCGGCTCGTCGACGGGCACGGCGCGGCTCGCCTCGAGGCGGATCTCGTCGCCGACCTTGACCCTGCCGAGCGTGACGTTGATCCGGCTCGCTTCGACCGCGACCAAATGGCGCTGCTTGCGGATCCAGGGGAGCTTCGACGTATGCGGCCCGCCGAGGCCGCCGAGGAAAAGCGCGGCGAGCGCGCCGCGCTGCTCCGCCGTCCCGCGCTCGTCGACATGCAGCGTCAACGTCCACGGCGAGTCGGGCTCGTCGTCGTCGTAGTCGAAGACGAGCGCGACCGACAGCCCCGCGACGTCGACGTCCTCGATGTGGCCCTCGTCGATCCGCCATGTCAGCAGCCCGAAGCACGTCCCGTACGTCGAGCGGCCGCCCGGGACGCCGCCGATCATCCGGCACGGGCAGACGGCATCGCAGTTGCAGGACTCGAGGTAGGCGCCGCGGACGCGGAAGGTCACGGAATCCGGCCCAACCGCCGCAGGCGCTCGACCGTGGCCGCATGGCCTGGGCTGAGCGCTGTGTACGCCGCGAGATCCTCGAGCATCAAGACCTCGTCGTCGCGCAGCCCGGCAGCGCGCGCCTCGTCCGGGGAGAGCTCACGGCGGCGACCATATGCATCGGAGAGGACGTACAAGCGCCGCAGCTCGCGCACGGGCTCGGGATGGTCGTCGACGCGGACGTCGACGAGCCGGCGCCACGGCGGGTCGTCGCGGTCGCCGGAGACGACGAGCAGGCCGCCGGCCTGGCGGCCGCGGAAGTCGCCGCCGGCGGCCTCCGCCGCGTCGAGCGCCGCGAGCAGTCGTATCGCCAGCGGCCCCGTCGTCGTCTCGAACGCCTCGACCATCGCCGGCCAGACGTCGGCCGACGCGAGCATGTTTCCCTGCGCGGAGACGTTCTCGCGCGAGAGCTGGCCGCACGCGTCGATGCAGGCCTCGCCCGTCCACGCGGCGGTCGTGCCGTCGGCCGCGACGTACGCGACCTGGCGGAAGTCGCGGCCGTCGTCCGCGGCGAGGAGCTCGTCGAGCGCCTCCTGCGGCGACCGTCCCCCGGCCATCAGCTCGAGCCCGCGTGGGGCGTAACTGACCTCCGTGAACGACTGCGTCGTCGCCGCGCCGACGCCGGGGAGCGCCCACGGGCAGACGGCGCCGGTGCCGAAGGCCCGCGACTGCACCGCCACGCCCAGCTGGCCCGTCTCTGCGTCACGGGCGACGATCGAGTAGGTCACAGGTGGGAAGTTAACCTGCCTGAATGGATCCGCTCACCGTCTTCAGCGAGCGCACCCGTGCCTGGTTCGAGCAGACGTTCGACGGGCCGACGCCCGCGCAGACCAAGGGCTGGCCGGTGATCGCGACCGGGGCGCACACGCTGATCCAGGCCCCGACCGGCTCGGGGAAGACGCTCGCCGCGTTCCTCTACGCGATCGACCGCCTCACGCCTGCGCCGGGCGAGGGGCTCCGCGTGCTCTACGTCTCGCCGCTGAAGGCGCTCAACTACGACGTCGAGCGCAACCTGCGCGGGCCGCTCGCCGGCCTCCAGTCCCAGCTGCGCGTCGCCGTGCGTACCGGCGACACGACACAGAAGGAGCGGCGCGAGATGCTGCGCGTCACGGAGCGGCCGGACATCCTCATCACGACGCCCGAGTCGCTCTTCCTCATGCTCACGTCACAGGCACGTGACCTGCTGCGGACGGTGGACACGGTCATCCTCGACGAGGTGCACGCGGTCGCCGGCACGAAGCGCGGTGCGCACATGGCTGTGTCCCTCGAGCGTCTGCAGCGCCTGACCGAGCGCGAGTTCCAGCGGATCGCGCTGTCCGCGACGCAGCGGCCGCTCGAGGAGATCGGGCGGTTCGTCTCCGGTGGGCGGCCGATCGAGCTCGTCGACGCCGGCGTTGCGAAGCAGCTCGACCTCGAGGTGGTCGTCCCGGTCGAGGACATGCGCGAGCTCGGCACGACGAGCACGCTGAACCAGCGGGAGTACGACCGCGGCCCGGCCGATGCCCTGATCTCGCCCGGCCTCGAGGTGGGCTCGAGCTCGATCTGGCCCTCGATCTATCCGGCGCTGCTCGAGCTCGTCCAGGCGCACCGTTCGACAATCGTCTTCGTCAACAATCGTCGGCTCGCCGAACGGTTGGCGCTCCGACTCAACGATCTCGCCGAGGCGGAGATCGCCCGCGCCCACCACGGGTCGCTCGCGCGCGAGCAGCGGACGCAGATCGAAGAGGACTTGAAAGCCGGCCGCATCCCGTGCCTCGTCGCGACGTCGTCGCTCGAGCTCGGGATCGACATGGGCGCGGTCGACCTCGTCGTGCAGGTCGAGTCGCCGAAGTCCGTCGCGCGCGGGCTGCAGCGCATCGGCCGCGCCGGACACACGCTCGAGGCGGTGTCGAAGGGCCGCATCTTCCCGAAGTTCCGCGCCGACCTGCTCGAGAGCGCGGTCGTCGCGCAGCGGATGCAACAGGGGCTGATCGAGGAGACGCAGATCCCGCGCAACCCGCTCGACGTCCTCGCGCAGCAGGTCGTCGCGATCTGCGCCGACGAGGAGATCGAGATCGACGAGCTGTACCGGCTCGTCCGCGGCGCGTACCCGTTCGCCGAGCTCTCGCGGCCGCAGCTCGAGAACGTGCTCGACATGCTCGCCGGCCGCTATCCGTCGGACGAGTTCGCGGAGCTCCGGCCGCGCATCGTCTGGGACCGCACGGCCGGCGTGATCCGCGGCCGCCCCGGTGCGCGACGGCTCGCCGTGACGAATGCAGGGACGATTCCCGACCGCGGCCTCTTCGGCGTCTTCATCGCCGACGGCGGCGGACGGGTCGGCGAGCTCGACGAGGAGATGGTGTACGAAGCGCGCGCCGGCCAGGTGATCATGCTCGGCGCGTCGTCCTGGCGGATCGAGGAGATCACGCGCGACCGCGTCCTCGTCTCGCCGGCGCCGGGCGTGCCGGGCGCGGTGCCGTTCTGGAAGGGCGAGGGCGTCGGGCGCCCGTACGAGCTCGGCGCGGCGATCGGGAAGTTCACGCGCGAGCTGCTCGCGCAGCACGAGCCGAGGGTGCCGGAGCTCGACGACCGCGCGAACGCGAACCTCGTGACGTTCCTGCGCGAGCAGGAGAAGGCGACGGGGGTCGTCCCGTCCGACCGCACGGTCGTCGTCGAGCGGTTCCGTGACGAGATCGGCGACTGGCGCATCTGCATCCTCACGCCGTTCGGTGCCCGCGTGCACGCTCCGTGGGCGATGGCGGTCGGCGCGCGCCTGCGCGAGTCGCTCGGCGTCGAGGTGCAGTCGATCTGGTCGGACGACGGCATCGCATTCCATCTCCCGGACGCCGACGCACCGCCGCCCACCGACCTGCTGCTGCTCGAGTCGGAGGAGCTCGACGAGCTCGTGCTCGGCGAGGTGGGGCAGACGGCGCTGTTCGGCGCGCGCTTCCGCGAGAACGCGGCACGGGCGCTCCTGATCCCGCGCCGCCGGCCGGGCGAGCGCACGCCGCTCTGGCAGCAGCGGCTGAAGGCGCAGGGCCTGCTGCAGGTCGCGCGCAAGTACGCGAGCTTCCCGATCGTGCTCGAGACGTATCGCGAGTGTCTGCAGGACGTCTTCGACCTGCCGGCGCTCAAGCGGCTGCTCCAGGGTCTGCGCACGCGCGAGCTCGACCTCGTCGACGTCGAGACGGGATCGGCGTCGCCGTTTGCCGCGTCGCTGCTGTTCGACTACATCGCGACCTACATGTACGAGGACGACACGCCGCCGGCGGAGCGGCGCGCGCAGGCGCTCTCGCTCGACCGCGAGCTGCTGAAGGAGCTGCTCGGCCAGGAGGAGCTGCGCGAGCTGATCGACGCGGACGCGCTGCACGAGGTCGAGACGTCGCTGCGCCCCGTGCCGCAACGGGACGCCGAGCACCTGCACGACGTCCTACGATTGCGCGGCGACCTTCGGGTCGGCGAGTTCGACGAGGCGCACGCGGCGATTCTCGAGGCCGAGCGCCGCGCGATTCGCACCCGCGTCGCTGGCGAAGAGCGGCTGATCGCGGTCGAGGACGCAGGCCGGTATCGGGACGCCCTGGGAGTCATGCCCCCGTCCGGGCTGCCGGACGCCTATCTCGAGGGCGGATCGGATTCGCTGCGCTCGCTCGTCGCGCGGTACGCGCGCGGGCGCGGCCCGTTCACGACGGGCGAGGCGGCCGCCTGGTTCGGCGTCGACGTCGAGCCGCTGCTGCGCGAGCTCGAGCGAGACGACAAGCTCGTGCGCGGCGAGCTCCGGCCCGGCGGTGTCGAGCGCGAGTGGTGCGATCCCGACGTGCTGCGGCGGCTGCGCCGCGCGTCGCTCGCGGCGCTGCGGCGCGAGGTCGAGCCGGCGGAGCAGGCTGCGCTGGGGCGATTCCTCCCGCACTGGCACGGGATCGACCGGCGCGCGTCCCTGCGCGAGGCGCTCGTGCCGCTGCAGGCGCTGCCGCTGCCGGTGTCGCTGTGGGAGTCGGAGGTGTTGCCGCGCCGGGTGCCGGAGTACCGGCGCGAGCTGCTCGATCAGCTGTGTGCGTCGGGCGAGCTCGTCTGGGTCGGCGCCGGGCTCGACCGCGTCGCGCTCTTCTTCCGCGAGGACGCAGCGGTGCTGGGGCGCCCGTCGGCGGCGCCCCCGCCGGAGGGCGAGGTGCACGACGAGATCCGCCGCGCACTCGCCGGCGGGGCCCTCTTCTGGCCGCTCCTCCCGGACGTCGAGGATGCGATCGCATTGCCCGCGCTCTGGGATCTCGTCTGGTCGGGCGAGGTGACGAACGACCAGTGGGCGCCGCTCCGCGCGGAGCGCCGCTACCAGGCGCCGCGTGCCGACCGCCGTGTGCGGCGGTTCGCTCGCACCCGCGCGAACGTGACGACGCCGACGCAGGGGCGCTGGTCGCTTGCGGATCCGCTGTTCGAGCGCGGCGAGCCCGACCGGCGCGCACTGGCGGAGCTCCTGCTGGAACGGCAGGGGATCGTCACCCGCGACGGCGTGCGCGGCGAGGGGATCGCCGGCGGCTTCGGCGCGGTGTACGGCGAGCTGCGGGCGCTCGAGACGCTCGGGACGTGCCGTCGCGGCTACTTCGTCGAGGGCCTCGGCGGTGCGCAGTTCGCGCTCGGCGGTGCGGTCGAGCGGTTGCGGGAGCTGCGGCCGAAGGAGGGGGAGGAGGCGGAGCCGCTCGTGCTCGCGGCCGCCGATCCCGCACAGCCGTACGGCGCCGCGCTGCCGTGGCCGCGACGCAGCGGCGCGCGCGCCGCGCGCGTCGCCGGTGCGCACGTCGTGTTGCTCGGCGGCGAGGCGGCGCTCTTCGTCGAGCGCGGCGGGCGCTCGCTGGTGCCGCTGCGCGAGCCGGAGGAGGACTGGCTCCGCGTCGCACTGGCGGCGCTCGTCGCGCACGTCCGCCGCGGCGGCGCGAAGCGGCTCGCGGTCGAGCGCTTCGACGGCGAGCCGGTCGTCGAGACGATGGTCATGCCGCTGCTCGTCGAGGCCGGCTTCCTCGCCGGGCCGCGGCGCGCAGTCCTACGCGCGTAGCTCGGCCACGAGCTCGGCGACCGACTGCTCGCGGCAGCGCTTCGCCCCCGTTCCGGCCATATAGAGCGGCCCGCGCTCCGCAGAGACGGCCCGCTGCTGCGGGAACGGCAGCGGCGGCGGGCCTGCCATCAGACTTTGCAACACGTCGTCACAAGCTGCCCGCGCCGGCCGCCCGGTGTACGCGTCCGTCACGACCGTGTCGTAGTTGCGCAGCGCGTCGAGGTGCGCCCGCGGCCGTTCGCACTCGTGCGTGAAGAGGAACGCCGTCCCGACCTGCACCCCGGCCGCGCCGAGCTCGAGCGCAGCCCGAACGTCGTCGCGCGTGACGATCCCGCCCGCGGCGATCACGGGGATCCCCTCGATCGCCGGCACGAGCTCGGCCAGCGGCACGAGCGGGAAGCCGTCGAGGAACGACCCGCGATGGCCGCCCGCCTCGGCGGCCTGCGCGACGACGGCATCGACCCCGGCGGCGCGCAGGTAGTCCGCTTCCTCGACCGTCGTCGCAGTCCCGTGCACCTCGATCCCGGCAGCGTGGAGCGCGTCCGGGTCGAGGACGCCCATGGTGAACGAGAAGACGGCGGGCCGCTCCTCGACCACGACGGCGAGCGCGTCCTCGTCGAGGTACGGCGGTGCGAAGAGGTTGACGCCGAACGGCTCGTCCGTCAGCGACCGCACCTCGCGGATCGCCTCGCGCAGCGCGTCGGGCGACAGTCCCGCGCCGGCGATGACGCCGAGCGCGCCGGCATTCGACACCGCGGCCGCGAGCGACGGCGGCTGCACGTACGCCATCGGCGCCTGGATGACGCGGTGTGTCGTCACGTCAAGCGGCGACGAGCTTGTAGCCCATCCCACGCACCGTCACGAGCCGCTCCGGCTGCGCCGGGTCCTTCTCGATCTTCCGTCGCAGGTTCGAGATGTGCACCTCGCACGCGTGCTCGTCGCCGACGTGCTCGCTCGCCCACAGGTGCTGCATCAGCTCGCGGCGCGAGACGACACGGTCCGGCTGCTCGGCGAGCAGCGACAGCACCTTGAACTCCGACAGCGTCAGGTGCACGCGGTCGCCGTCGACGGACACCTCGTGCCGGCCGAGGTCGATCTGCAGGCCGCCGAGCTTGCGGACGGGCGCACCGCCGGTCGCTCGGTCGAGCTCGCGGCGGCGGAGGATCGCGCGCACGCGCGAAAGCAGCTCCGCGGTCGAGAACGGCTTCGTGACGTAGTCGTCCGCGCCGAGCTCGAGTCCGAGCACACGGTCGATCTCGGCGTCGCGCGCGGTCAACATGAGGATCGGCACGTCGCTCTCCGCACGGAGCGCGCGGCAGACGTCGGTGCCCGACATCCCCGGCAGCATGATGTCGAGGATCACGATGTCGAACGCGTCGGTGCGCGCCTTGTCGAGCGCTGCGGTTCCGTCTCGCTCCTCGTCGACGTCGAAGCCCTCGCGCCGCAGCATGAACGCGACGACGTCGAGGACGCCGGGATCGTCGTCGACGAGCAGGATCTTGTTCACGGGTCAACTCCAGTTGGCCCGTGAACCTGTGGAGGGGGTGTGCGGGAACCGGGAGGCTCCCCCACACGGACGAGAAGAAGGGGAGCGAGCTGAAGGCGAGCAACGTTCACGCGGGCACCCCCTGCCGCACGCGCACGCCGTCGAGCTCGATGCGCACGAGCGTCCCCTTGCCCGGTGCGGAGTCGAGCTCGACCCGGCCGCCGAGCGAGCGCACCGCCTGCCGGACGATCGCGAGCCCGAGCCCGAACCCTTCGGCGTCGCGATCCTGGCCGCGGTAGAAGCGGTCGAACACATGGCGCTGGGTCTCGGCGCTCATCCCGACGCCGGTGTCCTCGACCTCCACACGCACGTTCCTGCCCGCCGTGTACGCGCGCAACACGATCCGGCCGCTGCGCGTGTGCTTCGCCGCATTGTCGGCGAGGTTTCGGATCACCTGCTCGAGCAGGTCGGGATTGACGAGCGCGTCGAGGTCGGGCGGCGCCTCGACCGTGACCGTGACGCCCGGCGCGGGACGGACGTCGAGCGCGATCTCCTCGAGCAGCGCGCTCACTTCGACCAGCTCGGCGCGCGGCCGCTCTTGTCCGGCGTGGGCGCGCGCGAGCGTCAGCAGTGCGCGGGCGAGGCGCGCCAGGCGCTCTGCCTCGCGTGCGATGTGCGCGAGGAAGCGGTCGCGTTCCGCCTCGTTGTCCTTCGCGCCGGCCTGCAGCACCTCGACCGCGCCGATAATCGTCGTCAGCGGGGTGCGGAGCTCGTGCGCCGCGTTCGTGACGAACTCGCGCTCGGCGAGCTCGCGCCGCTCCTCCTCCGTCAGGTCGTCGAGCACGATCATCACGTTCTCCGTCTCAGGCTGCGTCGGGATGCCGACGACCGCGAACGCGCGCTCCTCGTCCGGCCGAACGTGCGCCTGCGTGAGGCGGCCGTCGGAGTCGAAGAGCGACGCGGCGAAGTCGCGCAGCGGGAAGCCGGGCCACGGGTCGGGCAGCGGATCGCCCTCGGCGAGGCGGCCGCCGAGCATCCGCCGCGCCTCCGTGTTCGCGAAGCGAACGACGAGCTCCTCGTCGACGAGGACGACGCCTTCGTGCAGCCGCTCGAGCAGCATCCGCAGACGGTCGCGCTCGCCCTCCAACCGGCGAAACGAGCGGCGCAGCTGGCGGCGCATCCGCTCGAAGCTCTGCGCGAGCGCGCCGAACTCGTCGGGGAAGCGATGGCGGAGCGGCGCCTCGAAGTTGCCGAGCGCGATCGCCTCTGCTGCGCTCGACAGCCGGCGTAGGCGGAGTGCGATCAGTTGCGCGAGCAGCAGCCCGACGGCAACGCCGATCAACCCGGCGATCAGTCCGGCCTTGAGGGCCTGGTCGTTGAGAATCGCGAAAGCGGCGGCGACGTCGGGGCGCGTGTCCTGCGCGACGAGCGTCCCGCCCCGGAACGGGCGGCGCACGACGAAGATCCCCGGCCCGGTCTTCGTCGAGGAGGAGCCGGCGACGAGCCGCCCGTGTGCGTCGTAGATGCCGAGCCGCAGCCCCGTCCGGCGCTCGACGGCCGCGACGTTCGCCGTCGTCGTCGGTCGCCCCTCGAGGAGCGTGGCGGCCACCGCCGTGCTCTTCGCCGCAGCGTCCTGTGCGTTCACCCGGAGCGAGTTCTCCGAACGCGACGAGTACTGCGAGACGACGATCGCCGTCGAGACGGCCGCGACCACCGCGAACGCCGCGCCGAGCCACCAGCGCACCCCCATGAAGCGCTTCGTCACGCCATACAGGCTACGCCGCGAAGGACCGCATGGCGCTCACGGTTTCCGCAAGTCCGCCCATGTACGCGTGCGCGCCGGGGCCGCCGACGACGATCTCGAGGCCGTCCACGACCGGCAGCGGGTCCGGCCGTCCGACGGTGCAGCTGATCCCGAGCAGGCGTGCCGCCTGCCGGTGCGCGACGGCGACGGCATCGGCGACCGGCGTGTTCGCGCCGAGGTAGATGACCTTCCAGCCGTCGCGCCGCAGCGCGATCGCCAACATCATCAGCCCGAGCTCGTGTCGCTCGCCCTGCGGGCACGCGAGCACGGCGCTGCCGCGGACGCCACCGCCGGCGTCTGCGAGGAGGTGGCCGAGGCGCGACCGCACGGCCTCGGTGACGAGGTGCTCCTCCGCGACCGTCAGCTCGCCGCGCTGCCAGCGCTCGCCGATCGTCTCGAGCAGCGGGCGGAGGATCTTCTCGAGCGTGTCGTCGACGCCGTGCAACGCGAACGCCTGGTCGACGAGCAACCCGATCTGCGCGGCGTCCCCCGCGTCGACCGCGGCGAGGACCGTCCGCAGGTGGTCCTCCGGCGAGCGCGTCGTCGTCACCTGTGTCGTGCCGAGCAGCGTCGCCGCCTCGCCGATGCGGTAGCCCTCGCGAAGCCGCTCGCACAGCCATTCGACGCGCGCGACGTCGCGCTCGTCGTAGCGACGCTGGCCGCCCGCCGTCCGGTTCGGTCGCAGAATCTGGTACCGCTGCTCCCACTTGCGGAGCGTGTCCGGCGCGACACCGGTGCGCCGCGCCAGGGCGGCGATGTTGAGGCCCGCCGACATCGCCGCAAAGCATGCCCGGTTACGCTGGGGATATGCCTGAGGGAGACGCACTCCTGCGTGCGGCTCAACGGTTGCAAGTGCTCGTCGGGCAGCGCGTCGAGGTCGAGACGCCGCATCCGCGCGCGGCGGTCAAGCACCTCGCGGAGCGGCTCGACGGATTGACTCTCCAGTCAGTCGAGGCGGTCGGGAAGAACCTCCTGCTGCGTTTCGACGGTGGACTCGTGCTGCACAGCCACCTGCGGATGAACGGCCGCTGGCGTGTCGAGCCGCGCGGCGCGCGTCGCGTCGGGCAGCCGTGGCTCGTGCTGCGCGGCGACACGCACGAGGGCGTCCTCTGGAACGGGCCCGTGCTCGAGCTGCGCCGTGACGTGGGACGCGTGTCGCGACTCGGGCCGGACATCCTCGACGTGCCGCCCGACCTCGATGCGATGGTCGAGCGGCTGCGCGCGCAGCCGTCGTCCCGGGAGGTCGGCGACGCGCTGCTCGACCAGCACGCCGTCGCCGGGATCGGGAACCTCTGGAAGGCTGAGTCGCTGTGGGAGGAGCGCGTCTCGCCGTGGCGAGCGCTTGCCGACGTGCGCGACGACGAGCTGCGCGCGGTCTTGGTCGCCGCGCACCGGCTGATGCGCGCGTCGGTCGAGGGGACGCGGCCGCTGCGCCGCTGCTACCGCCGCGCCGGCCGGCCGTGCCCGCGCTGCTCGACGCTCATCCGCTCCTATCCGCAGGGTGACGACGCGCGAACGGCGTACTGGTGTCCCGGGTGCCAGAGAGGAGGCAGGCAGCCGGCGGCGTAGGGAGGAGGTTGCGATGCGTTCGACGGGCCTCCACGACACGCTGCGCCGGTTCTGCCTCGGAGCGTTCGCCGCGTGGCACGGCACCGAACTCCCGTTTGCGTTCGAGGAGCACGGGACGTACGGCCGGCCGACGTTGTACGAGTACCGGCCGCTCGTGCGCGGCTTCATCGAGGCGCACGCCGGCGCGCTGCGGGAGCGCGACGACGTGCGGCAGGCGTTGGAGGAGCTGCGGCGCGAGCCGGCGTCGCGCATCTACGAGGACGTGTACCGCAGCGTGCTCGTGCCGCTGCTCGTGCGGACTGCCGAGGGTTGCGGCGGCTTCGACTGGGACGACGCGGCGTTCGAGCGCGCGTACGAGGAGCTCGAGGAGTCGCTGTACGGCGACGGTCATTCCTACGGCGCGGTTGCGCCCTTGATCGGCGTCTCGATCGGCGCGAACGAGATCGACCTCGGCGACGGCCTACGGGTGCGGCATGCGGTGGCGGGCGAGCTGTCGGCGATGTGGCCGGAGTCGGCGGGGCTGCTGCCGCGGGACTTCGGGCGCGAGCCGGACCGGCTGTGTCTGCTCGAGCTTGCGCGCCCGGTGGAGCTGGAGGTGCCGGACGCGCCCGGCGAGCTCGCGGACGCGGTGACGTCGATGCGCCTGGCGATGGATGCGCCGGTGGCAGCGGGACCGGTGTTGTTCGAGCGGCTCGACTGGCGGCCGTACGGGATCCAGCCGGTGCTGCCGATCGCCGCGACCGCGCCGCCGGGAGAGCCGACGCGGCTCGACCCGTTCCGCGCCTCCGTGGCGGCGAAGGTGCGCCCCTTGCTCGGCCTGGCCGACGAGGACGCATCCCTCGGGGACGCCTTGGATCGGTGGGAGCTGTCCTTGTTCCAGGGCGAGCCGTTCCGCGGCGAGCAGCTGCGGCATGCCTTGGATGCTGCTCTTGGGAACGGCGAAGGCTTGTACGCCGCGTCGATGCGCGCGGCGGCGCTGCTCGGCGAGACGGCGGAGGAGCGGGCGCAGCTCGCGTCGCGTTTCCGCGAGCCGACGGCCGACCTCGTCAGGCGAACGCTGGTGTCAGTGTTGTTGCACGGCGACCGCCGTGTGCTGCTGCGTGAGTTGGACTCCGCGCTGCTGGGCCTGCGTGCCGGTCGCGAACGCGTGGCAGAGCTGCGCGCCTCCTGACACACATTCCCGCGTAGCGTCTTCGGCATGGACGAAGCGCGCGCCGTGCTCGAGCGGCTCGACCGGATCGAGGAGATCACCGACCGCGACGAGCTGATCGCGGAGCTCCGCGAGCTCGTGCGCGAGGTCGAGGCGTGGGTGCGGAAGGAGGCTGCTGTGGTCGCTGCTTGAGATTGGTGCGTTCAGGAGTGATGCGCGGCTCGATAACGGGCGCGGTCTCGCGCGAGCGCCTTCTCCTTCAGGGTCTCGATCTCTTCCGCGGACGTTTTCTCCTCGCACGCTGGGCAGACGCCGCGTCTCTTCGCCTGGGCGACCCGCCCGGCCGCAGTCTCAAAACTGCGTTCGCACACGACGCACTTGCGGAACCAATAGTCACCCCGGCCGAAGAGAACGACATAGTCGCCTTGCCATTGCGAGTACGCATGAGCTCGCTGACGCGGCTCGGGCTTCGGAGGCGTCGGTCTCTTACGGGGTTGCACCGTCATGCACTCGCCGAGGCAGCGGACTCGATGCGTGATCGGGTCGTAACCGATTCGCGTCCCATTTGTGAACGTGCGCCCGCACAGATCGCATCGCCCAGGCTTCTTGGCACGGATCGGGATCCAATCTCGAGCCGACTGCCGCCTCTCTCGCACGGACTTGTGTCTAGTCGGTGGGCGGCGTTCCCGCAAGCACGCCGATCGGCAAACGCAAGGAACAAGGCTGCAATGATCCCGCCGTGACGCTCGTGCACTGGGACGAGGTCGAGGGCTTCGACATTCCGGAGAGCGTCCGCCCGCTCGGCGGCTGGTGGCAGCGGCTCGGCGACGCGGCAGGGACGGTCGCCGTCGGCTGCCAGCGCGTGCGCATCCCCGAAGGGCTGCTCCTCACGCCGCCGCACGTGCACACCGGCGAGGAGGAGATCTTCCACATCCTCAGCGGCAACGCGATCCTCTGGCAGGACGGCCGCACGTGCACCGTCGGCGAGGGCGACACGATCGTCCACGTCGCGCGCGGCGCGCCGCACACGCTGATCGGCGGGGACGGCGGCTTCGAGGCGCTCGTCCACGTCGCGCGCGGCGCGCCCCACACGCTGATCGGCGGCGACGGCGGCTTCGAGGCGCTCGTCTACGGCCAGCGGCAGCTGCCGGAGACCGGCCATCTGCCGCGCACGAAGCGCGTCTGGGTTGCGCGTACCGCCCTCGACGTCCCGGAGGAGCATCCGTGGGAGGCGGAGGCGCGGCTCGGCCTGCCCGAGGCCGAGTCCGGCGAGCGGCCGCCGAACGTCCGCGCGCTCGGCGAAGCGCGGAGCGAGTACGACGGCATGATCCGCTACCTCGCGCGCGGCATCGCGACGCAGACCGGTCTGAACCGACTTCAGCTCCCACCCGGCGAGGAGGGCGCGCCGCCGCACTGCCACAGCGCCGAGGAAGAGCTGTTCGTGATCCTCGACGGCACGGGGACACTCGAGCTCTGGGAGAAGCCCGATCCCGCGACGCAGCGGCAGACCAAGCCGGCCGAGACGCATCCGATCCGCCGCGGCCACGTGATCTCGCGGCCGCCGGCTACGCGCATCGCGCACTCGTTCCGCGCCGGCGCCGACGGCCTCACCTACCTCGCATACGGAACGCGCGAGCCGAACGACATCTGCTGGTACCCGCGCTCGAACAAGGTCTACTTCGGCGGCCTCGGCGTGATCGGACGCCTCGAGCTGCTCGACTACCACGACGGGGAGCCGAGCTGAGACACGCCGTCCTCGGAGCCGGCGGGGTCGGCGGGCTCATCGCCGCAGCGCTGGCCCGGTCGGGCGCGGACGTCCTGCTGCTGATGCGGCCCCAGTCGGTCGCGGGCTATCCGGGCCGCCTGCGCGTGCAGAGCGTCGTGCTCGGCGACTTCGAGGTCGCCGCGCCCGCGTCGCCCCTGCTCGACCGGGACGTCGATGTCCTCTTGGTCGCGACGAAGGCGACACAGCTCGAGCATGCACTGGAGCTCGCGCCGCCGGAGCGGGTCGGCGAGGCGGTGGTCGTCCCGTTGCTGAACGGCGTCGACCACGTCGAACTGCTCCGGACGCACTACCGCAACGTGGTCGGCGCGGCGATCCGCGTCGAGTCGGAGCGGACGGCGTCCGGCGTGATCGAGCAGAAGTCGCCGTTCGTCCGGCTCGACCTCGCAGGAGCGGAGGAAGTCCAAACGGCGCTGCGCGACGCCGGCCTCGACTGTCGCGGCCGCGACGACGAGCCGACGCTGCTGTGGGAGAAGCTCGTCTTTCTCGCTCCGGTCGCGCTCGCGACGACGGCGTTCGACAGTCCGCTCGGGGCCGTCCGCGAAGATCCCTCATTTGTCGCCTGCCGTGAGGAGGCGGCGACGGCGGCTCGGGCCGCAGGCGCGACCGTCGACCTGGATCCAATCCGCGCCCAGCACGAGGCGGCTCCTGCGGCGATGCAGAGCTCGATGCAGAAGGACGTCGCAGCCGGGCGGGAGCCCGAGCTCGCCGCGATTGCCGGCCCGATCGTCCGCCTCGGCGCCGAGCACGGGTTCCCGACCGCCGCGACCGTATCGCTCGTCGAGCGCGTTCGAGCCCGATCGCACGAACCTGTGCGCAACCCTTAACACGACGCTCACGCGACTCTCAGGGAGCGCGGCTACCGTGGCCGCGTCCTCCGGGGTCCCGGCTCTCACCCTTCTTAGTGACGCACCTTCGCACCCGCTTTGCCGATGACCGCGTTAGGTCTGCGTTGCGTTGCCATCTCGCCAATAAGAAGGTGCAGTTCCTCTTCAACGGGGGACTGGGCCTCGTGCTCCTCGGCGTCTCGCTCCTGAGCGCCCGCCACTTCATGAACGAGGGCTGGCCGCTCCACCGCGCGAACTACTGGCTCGTCGGCGCCGCCGCCTTCCTTTATCTCCTCGCCTATGCCTTCAAGGCGTGGGGCTGGCAGCGCCTCTTCAAGGAGGACGACCGGCCGGCCGCCGGCGCGCTCGCGTTCGCGGGCGGCGCGGCGTGCGTCGGCGGCGTGGCACTGCCGGGCCGCTTCGACGACGCAGTGCGGATCGCGTGCGTCAAGCGCTTTCCGGGGACGCGCGCCGGGCTCGGCACGCTCGGGCTCTCCCTGATCATCCTCGGGATGCTCGACAACGCCGCGCTCGCGCCGATGGCGACGGCAGCCGCGGCGGATGCGAGCTCGTGGTCTGTCCGTGTCGGGTTCGCGATTGTCGCCGTCGCCGGCGTCCTCGCCGCGACCGTCGTGGCGATGGTTCCGAAGTTCGGCGGCATGCGCCGCGTCATGAAGTATCGGATCGGCCGCTGGCTCTCCGAGCACACGCAGTGCCAGCGCGAATCGCTCGCTGCGCTCGTCCTGATCAGCGTCTCGTGGACGCTCCGCGGGACGGCGATCTTCCTCCTTCTGAACGCGCTCTCGATGAAAGGCTCGTACATCCTGGCGCTCGGCTTCGTGTGCGCGTCCGCGGCGAGCGCGGCGCTCCCGATCGGCCCTGCCGGCGCGGCGATGCAGGCGGGCGCCGGCGCGACGCTCCTCGCACTGAACGGCGTGCCGAAGCCGGACGCGATCGCGTTCTCGGTCGCCGCGCAGGCGCTCGTCGTCGTGACGGGTGCGGCCGTGATCCTGCTCGTCGCTGCGTGGCAGATCCTGCTGCGGTTCAGGCTGCGCCGTGCGCCGGCTGTTGCCCCTGCGCCGGTCCGCTAGCGACGAAGTCCTGCGCGCGCACGAGCGCGACCGCGAGCACCGCCCCGACGAAGAGCGCGATTGCCGCGACGAGCAGGATCTCGTTCAGCCCGTTCGTGAACAGGTGCGGATCGCCGCGGCCGCTCGCCGCGAGCTGGCTCCCCGCCTTCGACTGCAGGATCGCGCCGAGCCCCGCGATCCCCGTCGCGATCCCGACCTGCCGGAACGTGTTGTTGATGCCGGACGCCATCCCGGCCCGTCTCGGCTCGACGACGCTGACCGCCGTTGCTGCGAGCGGCGCGTTCACGAGACCCACGCCGAGCCCGCCGACGATGAAGCCGGCGAGGAGCGTCGTCCAGCTCGACGTCGGCGTCACGCCGTGCATCAACAGCAGCGACACGCCCACGAGAGCGAGACCGAAGCCGAAGAGAAAGCGCACCGGCACGCGTGACATCAAGCGCCCCGCAAGCGGCGCCGCGAAGAACGAGGTGATCGAGAGCGGCAGAAAGCGCACACCCGTCGCGACCGGTGAGAGGTGCAACACGTTCTGCAGGTAGAGCGCGAGGTAAAGGAACTGCGAGAACATCCCGGCCGCGAGGATGAAGGCGATCGTCTGCGCGCCGGTGAACGTCGGCTTGCGGAAGAGCCGGACCTCGAACATCGGCTCCTGCTTCCGCCACTCGAACGCCGTGAACGACGTGAGCAGCGCGACGGCGACGATCACGAGCACGAGCTCACGGCTGCTCGACCAGCCCCAGTCGTTGCCGCGCAGCAGAAAGAGCACGAACGCGAACAGCCCGGCGGTGAACGTCACGAAGCCGAACGGGTCGAAGCCGCCGTGCTGCTCGTCGCGCGACTCGTGCAGGACGCGAAGCCCGGCGAGGATGCAGAGCGCGCCGATCGGCAGGTTGACGAAGAAGATCCAGCGCCAGCCGGCGTACTCGGTCAGCACGCCGCCGACGAGCGGCCCGATCGCGACGGCGGCGCCGATCGTCGCGCCCCAGATCCCGAACGCCGTCCCGCGCTCCCGGCCGTGGAATTCCTGGGCCAGGATCGCGAGCGAGACCGCGAACATGATCGCCCCGCCGATCCCCTGCGCACCACGCGCGAGGTTCAGGGAGAGCGGCGACTGGGCCGCGCCGCAGGCCGCCGAGGCGAGCGTGAAGAGGCCGACTCCGCCGATGAAGACGCGCTTCCGGCCGAGCCAGTCGCCGAGCGTCCCGGCGCTGAGCATGACCGAGGCGAGCATCAGGGCGTACGCGTCGACGACCCATTGCAGGTCGGTGAAGGAGGTGCGGAGCTCCTTCTGAATGTCAGGGAGTGCGACGTTGACGACCGTGATGTCCAGGAGGAGCATGAAAATGGCGACACACACGATGATGAGGGCGCGCCATTTCCGGTCCACGGCCCAAAAACCTAGTTGAGAAGGACTCTGCTACGTTGCTGCGAAAGGTGAGCGGCTATGGCGCTCACGCGGTTGCTTCCGCGTCCGAACATCCGGGCTGCGGCGGATAGGGGTCCCACCTTGGCCCGGGTCATTGCCTTCGCGAACCAAAAGGGCGGCGTCGCCAAGACGACGACCACGTTGAACCTCGGCGCCGCGCTCGCGGAGCAGGGGAAGAAGGTGCTCGCGGTCGACCTCGATCCGCAGGGCAACCTGACGATGTCGCAGGGCTGGAACCCGGACGAGATCGAGCGCTCGATGTTCGACGTCCTCGTCCACAAGCTGCCGATCACGGAGATCATCCGGACGAACGAGATCGACGTCGCGGTCTCCTCGATCGACCTCGCCGGCGCCGAGCTCGCGCTCTCCGCGATGATCGGCCGCGAGCGCGCGCTCGAGAAGGCGCTGCTCCCGGTGCGCGAGCACTACGAGTGGATCCTCATCGACACGCCGCCGTCGCTCGGCCTGCTGACGATCAACGCCTTCGTCGCGGCCACGGGCGTCATCGTCCCGGTTCAGTGCGAGTACCTGTCGCTGCGCGGGCTCGTCCAGCTCGAGAACACGCTGTCGATGATCCGCGAGAACCTCAACCCGGCCGTCGCGATCCAGGGGATCCTGCCGACGATGTTCGACCGACGCCTCCTTCACTCTAGGGAGGCGGTGGACATCCTCCAGGAGAACTTCGGCGACCTCGTGTTGAACACGCGGATCCGCAAGACGGTGCGGTACGCGGAGGCGCCTGTGAAGGGGCAGTCCGTGCTCAAGTACGACCCGACCGGTGAGGCCGCGAACATGTATCGCGATCTCGCCAAGGAGGTGCTCAATGGCGCGTCGGCGCGCCAGCATGCGTGAGGGCCCGCTCGCCGAGCTGTTCCGGGCGACCGAGGCCGCCCAGAAGCAGACGGCCGAGCCCGAGCAGCAGGTCGCGCCCCCGGCGGATGAGCCGGAGGAGCGCACTGTCGAGCACGTTCCCTCCTGGGAGGAGGCGTCCGCGCCTGCTCCCGCTCCGGTGCCGGAGCCCGCGCCTGCGCCCGCACCCGCGCCCCTCCGCGAGGTGCCGGCACCGCCACCGGTGACGCGCTACGTCGAGCCGCTTCCGGAGCAGCCGGCGCGGCTGCACCGCGTGCCGCTCTCGGAGGCCGGCTCGTACCTGGCGGTGATCAAGGTCGTCGGCGTCGGCGGTGCCGGCCTCAACGCGGTCAACCGGATGATCGACGCCGGCATCAACCAGGTCGAGTTCGTCGCCGTCAACACGGACGCGCAGGCGCTGCAGATGAGCGACGCGCCGGTGAAGATCCACATCGGCCGCGAGCTCACGCAGGGTCTCGGCAGCGGCGCCGATCCGGAGAAGGGGCGGCAGGCGGCCGAGGAGGGCTACGACCAGCTGAAGCAGGCGCTCCGCGGCTCCGACATGGTGTTCGTCGCGGCGGGCGAGGGCGGAGGCACCGGCACCGGTGCGGCGCCGATCGTCGCGAAGATCGCGCGCGAGATCGGCGCGCTGACCGTCGGGATCGTGACGACGCCGTTCAAGTTCGAGGGGACGAAGCGGCGGCAGCAGGCGGACTGGGGCGTGCAGGCGCTCCGCGCCGCGTGCGACACGACGATCGTCATCCCGAACGACCGGCTGCTCGAGGTGCTCGACCGCTCCACGTCGATGCTGGATGCGTTCAAGGTCGCCGACGACGTCCTCCGCCAGGGTGTGCAGGGCATCTGCGACCTGATCACGATGCCGGGGCTGATCAATCTCGACTTCGCCGACGTGCGCACGATCATGAGCGACAGCGGCACGGCGCTGATGGGGATCGGCTTCTCGTCGACGGGCGACTCGCGTGCCAAGGACGCGGCGGAGAAGGCGCTGCGCTCGCCGCTGATCGACGAGGAGATCACCGGCGCCAGCGGCATCCTGCTGTCGATCGCCGGCGGTGAGGACCTGACGCTGATCGAGGTCAACGAGGCGGCAGAGGTGATTCGCGCCGCGGCGACGGAGGACACGAACATCATCTTTGGCGCGACGATCGACGATCGGCTCACCGGCCAGGTGTGGGTGACCGTCGTCGCGACGGGCATCGGCCGCGGCCGGCAGGTACGGCCGCAGCTCTTCGCGTCGCCGGCGACGGCGCGGCGGTCGAGCGACGACGACGTCGACGTGCCGAGCTTCCTCCGCTAGCTCCGGGCCTCCACGCGATGCGGCTCGCGTTCAGCATCTTCACGGCGGTGACGGTCCTCGTCGCCGTGCTGCTCCTCCACGGCGAGGGCTGGCCCGTGCTGATCGCGTTCGCGTGGCCGGCCGTGACGGGCGTCGCGGTCTGGCGCGGCTGGGGCGACTAGCGCCGAACGCGCCGCGCGACGAACGCCGCCGCGCCTGCGATGCCTGCGAGCGCAGCCGTGAGCAGATTCGTCTGGACGCACGTGCGGCACGCGTTGCAGCACGTCGTCGCCGTCGGCGCGACCTCGCCGTACCGCGCGGCGGCCTGCGTCAGGCGGCCTCTCCAGACGGTCTGCATGGCCGAATGATATCGCCGACGCTGATCGACCCTCCTTCGAGAATGTCGGCGCGCAGGCCGGCCCGATGGACGAGCGGCCGGAGCAGCCCGGGGCGGGTCAGCTTCTCGAGATGCGCCCAGGGCTCTGCGAGCCTGCGGCCGATGCACTCGACGTCCCCGATCGTGAAGCGGCGGCCGACGAGGGCGTTCAGCGCGATGCCGCTCGTGACGATGTTCCGGCGGGCCGCCTCCCACGGCAGGCCGAGCTCGTCGAGCGCGTCCGCCTCGACGAGCGTGAGCTCGTAGCCGCGGCCGGGCCCGCTGAACGTGCCGCGCCCGTCGTAGTAGCGGTCGCCGCGGAGGCCGCGTCCGGCAACCGCCTCGACGGCATCCGTGCGCCGAAGCGGTTGCTCTGCGTCCGGTGCGGTGAGGACGGCCTCGACGACGCCGGCGCCGCGACCTGTGCCGTACGGATCGTCGATCGGAAGGTGCAGGTCGAGCCGCGCGAGCAGCCAGCCTTCCTCGATCGTGCCGCCGCCGGCAAGGGCGCCCGCCGGGTCGTGCAGCGGTCCCGACGGCGATCCGTACATGACGACGGCGTGATCGCCGTCGGCCGTCCGGACGCGCGCGAGCCAGTGCCCCGGCCAGTCGAAGCTCGCGGCGTCGGCGATCGGCACGAGCCCGAGGTTGCGCTCCGCGAGCCACTGCCGGAGGAAGCGAAGCGGCTCGTACTCCGGCGCGGGCGGCGCGACGCCGAGGATCATCTCGATGCCCTCCTGCAGCTCGGTGTCGAACGGCGCCATGCGCCGAACGCTAGACCGAGAACGTCGAGTCGCGCTCCTCGAACAGCTGCTGCAGCGCCCAGAGCGGTGCTGCGTGCGAGACGACGAGCACCCGCTTGCCGTCCCAGCTGCGACGGAGGTCGCGAACGAACGACTCGACTCGCGCGAGCACCTCTCGATAGCTCTCGCCGCCCGGAAAGGGAACCTCGAGGTGCTTCTCGAGCTCGAGCTCGTCGACCGGCGCGCCGCTGAGCGCGCCGTAGTCGCAGTCACGGAGCCGCCAGTCGTGGAAGATCGGCACATCCGCGTCGAAGAACGCGATCGCTACCGTCTCGAGCGCGCGTCCGAGATCCGACGAGAAGACGGCATCGACGTCTCGTCGCCGCATCCCGAGCTCGAGTGCCTGGTCTTTCCCGGTCTCCGACAGCTCACCGGGGAGCCAGCCGCTCGTGTCGCTCGGGTCGTCGAGCGTCTCGTAGATCAGCTCCAGCACGGCATGATTCTGCCCGTGGAGACGTGGTTGGCCATCGCGAGCAAGCGCGACGTCCGCGACTACGCCGCGACGCCGATCCCGCCCGAGGTCGAGCGCCGGATCCTCGACGCAGGCCGTCTCTCCGGCAGCTCGCGGAACACGCAGCGCTGGGAGTTCGTCGTCGTCGCGGCAGCGCAGCAGGAGCTGGCGGCCGCCGTCTACGCGCCGCACAACGTCGCGACCGCCACGCTCGTGATCGCGCTCGTCGGCGACGCCGGCGGCTTCGACGTGGGCCGCGCGTCCCAGAACATGATGCTCGCCGCCTGGAACGACGGCGTCGTCTCGTGCCCGAACGGCATCCGCGACCCCGAGGCGGCCGCGCGGATTTGCGGCGGTGACGTGAAGATGATCCTCAGCTTCGGATATCCCGCGAAGCCGCGCGACATCGCTTCACGCAGCGCGGACGAGTGGTCGGCGCACGCGAAGCGCGCCCCGCTCGACGAGCTCGTCCGCCGCGTCTAGCGCTTTCGCAGGTCGCAGTCGGGGCGCTCGCCGGCGAGCGTGCGCAGCGCGCGCCCCGCGCTCACGTCGAAGACGATCGTCACGACGCGTGGGTGGAGGTTGCGGAGCCGCAGCATCTTGTCCTTGCCCTCGCTCAGGCAGCCCTTCGATGCATGCCAGTACGGCGAGTACTTGACGGCGATCCGGATCGTCCCCGGATGTCGCACCCTGATGCGGATCCGCTCGTCGCTCAGTGCGAGCAGCCCGCGCGCGATCGGCTGCGGGTGCGGGACCGCGTAGATCGTCACCTCGCGCGAGTGGTACACCGCGCGCAGCCGCTTCGCGATCGCCGCCTCCGCACGTGCGCTGTAGTCGGGCTGCGCGTGCGCGCGCACGACGTAGCGCACGCCGAGCGCGTGCAGCCAGTGCACGTACGAACGCACGCCGAGCTTCCCGTACAGGACGGCGTTCGTCGGGAAGTCGTCCTGCCGGAACCAGCCGCGCGCGATCGGGATGTGCGCGTCGGCGAGGTACGCCGCCGGCCAGTGCGTCGCCGTGTCGACCGCCTCGACGCGGTAGCCCGGCCCCAGGTGCGTGCGCAGGAAGCCGATCGCGCCGCTCCACGCGCGCGGCTTCTCCGTCCTGTCCGCACTGCTCTTCACATAGCTCGCGGCGAGCGGCGAGACGTTGAACGCCACTGCACCCGCGAGCCCGGCGACCGCGAGCCAGCGCGGCCGCCAGCGGCGCAGCGAGAAGATGAGCACGCCGAGCGGCAGCGCGGCGTAGCGCAGCCGCGCGGCGTTCTCGCCGATCGACGACGGAATGACGAACGCGCCGACGCAGACGGCGAGGTAGACGCCGAACACGGCGAAGAGCACCCGGTCGACACGCCACGTCAGCGCCATCCCGAGCCCGCAGAAGAGGACGGCGCCGGCGAGCTCGACGGGTGAGAACGGGAACCGTCCGCCGCCGGGGAAGAGCCGCCAGATGACGAGCTCGACGGCCGCCGCGGCGGCGATCGTCGCCGCGGGGACGAGCGCGGGCCGCCGGGCCACTGCGACGCCGCCGAGAACCACCGCGAGCAGGAGGAACGCGACCGGGCTCGCGGCGAGCGTCAGCAGTGCGAGCGCCGCGAAGCGCCACTTCGCCCGGGCCTGAAGCGCCCAGAGCGCGAGCAGCGCAAACGCCATCCCGAGCGCGAACGGGAACGCCGCCGAGAGGACGATTCCCGCCCATACGACCGCGAACGTCCTGCTCGACCACCGCGCGGCCGGCCCCCATTCGCGCCCGAGGACGACCGCGAATGCGAGCGCCGCGAGCGCAATCGTCGCGACGGCGAGCAGTCGGATCCCGAGCAGCGCGGCGAGCGGGTAGTAGAGGACGCTGTAGGTGATGAAGCTGTAGCGGCCCGCGTACCACCAGTTGTTCCAGAGGCTGAACCCGTGCTCGAGGAAGAGCGTCCGCTGGTACGCGTGCGCCGCGAAGTCCGTCCCCGGCGGGCCGAGCCACGCGAGCACGGACGCGACCGCGGCGGCGAGCACGGCCGAGAGCAGCGCCTCGCGGCGCAGGCTCACTGCTCGAGCGCGGGCGCCGGCGCGAGGACGCGCCGGAGCACCGGCGTCGTCAGGTACCGGTGCAGCAGCCCGCCCTCCATCGTGAAGACGGCCGTCAAGCCTCCGATCATCACCGGCCCGGG
>DATCJJ010000178.1:0-9678 GCA_036562845.1 Gaiellaceae bacterium
CCTGGGCCGGTGCCGACGCGCGCCGGCTCTTTTGGCGGAAACGGCGACAGATGGAAGGGGAGGGTCGGGCTTGTCGTACAAGATCGGCGACAAAGTGGTGTATCCGCACCACGGTGCCGGGACGATCGTCAAGAAGGAGTCCCGCGAGGTGCTCGGAGAAAAGCGCGAGTACCTGACGATCAAGATCCTGCACAACGACATGACGGTGCAGGTGCCCTGCGAGAACGCCGAGAAAGTCGGCCTCCGGACGGTGATCGGCGAGAAGGAGGTCGCGATCGTCCTCAAGGCGCTGACCGGCAGCTCGACCGAGATGCCGAAGAACTGGAATCGCCGTTTCAAGCACAACCGCGACAAGATGAAGACCGGCGACGTGATGGAGCTCGCCGAGGTCGTGCGCAACCTCGCGCTGCGCGACCACGAGAAGGGGCTCTCCACCGGCGAGAAGCAGATGTTCGTGAAGGCGAAGAAGATCCTCGCCTCCGAGCTGATGTACGCGAAGAACATGGACGAGGACGAGTGCCACGAGTGGCTCGAGGAAGTCCTCGCGACCAAGGCCGCGCCGAAGAAGCGCGCGACGAAGAAGGCCGTCGCAGCCCCGGTGTAAGCGGTGAGCGTCTGGGCCATCCTCGTCGCCGCCGGGCGGGGGGAGCGGCTCGGGCTCGATCATCCGAAGGCGTTCGCGAAGCTCGGCGAGGATCCACTCCTCGCCGAGCCGCTGCGTCGCCTCGACGAGTCGGAGTGGGTCGACGCGATCGTCGTCGTCGTGCCCGCCGGCTGGGAGGAGCCGGCGATCCTGCTCGCCGAGGAGGTCGGCTGCGGGAAGGTGAATGCGTGCGTCGCCGGCGGCTCCGAGCGCGCGGACTCCGTCCGCGCCGGGCTCGCGGAGGTGGCGGCCGACGCGGTCGCCGTGCTCGTCCACGACGCCGCGCGGCCGCTCGTCGACGACGACGTGATCGGGCGCGTGCTCGCGCCGCTCTCCGAGGGCTGGGACGGGGTGGTCCCCGGGCTGCCGGTCGCCGACACGCTGAAGCGCGTCGACGGCGACGGGTTGGTGCTCGAGACGGTCGGACGAGACGCGGTCTACGCCGTGCAGACGCCGCAGGCGTTCCCCGCCGACGTGCTGCGCCGTGCGCTCGCCTCGGGCGACCGGGCCTCCGACTGCGCGGGGTCGGTCGAGGCGATCGGCGGGCGCGTCAAGGTCGTCGCCGGCGACCCGAGGCTGCTGAAGGTGACGACGGCAGAGGATCTCGCGAGGATCGACGCATGGCGGTGACCGCGATCGTGTTCGATATGGGCGAGACGCTCGTCGACGAGACGCGGAGCGTCGAGCAGATGGCCGACCGCTGCGGCGTCCCGCGCTTCACGCTCGCCGCGCTCGCCGGTGCCGCGATCGCCCAGGGGAAACAGCCACAGGAGCACATCTTCGAGTGGCTCGGGGTCGAGCGCGTGCACGGCGATCCGTTCAGTGAGGCCGACCTCTATCCAGACGCGCTGCCGTGCATCGCGGCGTTGCGCGAACGCGGAACCACGGTCGGCGTCGTCGGCAACATGGCCACTGCGCACGAGTCGTTCATCGCCCCGCACGTCGACTGGGTCGGCTCGTCGGAGCGCTGGGGCGTCAGCAAGCCCGACGCGCGCTTCTTCTCCCGCATCGTCGACGAGCTCGCCGTGCCCGCGGCGGAGATCGCGTACGTCGGCGACCGGGCGGACAACGACGTCGCACCGGCGCTCGCCGCGGGAATGACCGCGGTGCACATCCGCCGAGGCCCGTGGGGGTACCTGCAGGAGACGCCGGCGGGTGCGCGCCGCATCGACTCGCTCATGGAGCTCGTCGCGTGAGCGAGTACCGCGTCGGCACCGGCTTCGACGCGCACGCACTCGAGGACGGCGTCGCGCTGACGCTCGGCGGCGTGCGGATCGACCATCCACGCGGACTCGCCGGGCACTCGGACGGGGACGTGCTCGCGCACGCGCTCACCGACGCCGTCCTGGGCGCGGCCGGCCTCGAGGACATCGGCGCGCTCTTCCCGTCCGGCGATCCGGCGCTGCAGGGCGCCGATTCCGTCGAGCTGCTCCGGCAGGCGTGGGCGCGGGTGCGCGACGGCGGCTGGGAGCTCGTCAACGCCGACGTCGTGTTGATCGGCGAGGAGCCGCGGCTCGCGCCGCACCGCGACGCCATGCGCAAGCGTCTCGCAGCGGCGCTCGAGGTGGAGCCCGCCCGCGTCGCCGTACGAGCGACGACGACGGACGGGCTCGGATTCACCGGGAGGCGTGAAGGGCTCGCGGCGCAGGCCGTCGCGCTGCTGCGAGCGCACGGCCCAGCGCAGCCGCCTCGCTGACCGCGCGCGCACGCGCGTCCCCGGGGCTCGGGTCGAGCAGGTTGGCGCCGAAGCGGACGGACGCCACGTCGGTGATCCCGATCAGCGCGAGCCACTTCTCCACGTAGTCGGGCGCCGGGTTGTCGCCGAAGGTCGGCCAGATCGCGCTCGTGTGCAGCACGACGGCGCGCTTCCCCTCGACGAGGCCGATGTAGCCGAGCTCGCCGTCGAAGCCGAAGGTAAGGCCGGGCTGCGTGATCGTGTCGATGTACTGCTTGAGCACCCAGGGCACGCTGTGGTTCCACTGCGGGACGACGAACAGGTACTGGTCGGCCGCCTTGAACCGGTCGACGACCTCGACGATCTCGTCCCACGCCGTCCTGACGCGGCCCTCGTGCTCGACGCCGCCGATGACCGCCATCTTCGCCGCGACGTGGTCGCCCCCGAACACCGGCAGGCTCTCGGCCCACAGGTCGAGGGTGTCGATCTCCGCCTCGCCGTACGCGTCGAGGAAGGCGGCTGCGAGCTTGCGCGACTCGGATTCCTCGCCGCGCGGGGACGAATGGACGACCAGCAGGTCGGACATGGCTTCTCTCCTCGAGTGAAAGTGGAATCTGTTCCGCTTTGAACGAGCTAGAATCGGAACGTATTCCGGTTATGAGGGCAGACGCGATCCGCAACCATCAGAAGGTCCTGACCGCGGCCGACCGGCTCGTGCGCAGGCACGGGGCCGAGGCGCTCACGATCGCCGACGTCGCCGCCGCCTCCGGCGTGGGCAACGGGACCGTGATCCGCCGCTTCGGCGACAAGGCCGGCCTCCTCGCCTCGCTGCTCGGCGAGCACGAGCGACGGCTCCAGGAGGAGATCATCCGGGGCAAGCCGCCGCTCGGGCCGGGCGCGCCGCCGCTCGAACGCATCGAGGAGTTTCTGGCCCGGCTGGCGAAGCTGTATCTCCGTGAGCTCGACCTCGTCCACGCCTCCGAGACTGCGGCGCCCGGTGCGCGCTACCGCGTCGGCGCGCACGCGGCCTGGCGGCAGCACGTGACGATGCTCGTGCAGCAGGCGCGTCCCGGCCTCGATGCCCCGCTCGTCGCGCATCTGCTCCTTGCGCCGCTCGACGCCGAGGCGCTCGCCGAGACGAAGCGAATGCGGCGCGCGGCGGCGCTCCCCGACGCCCTGCGGCTGCTCGCCCGCGCCGTGCTGCGATGAAGCTGCGGATCCTGACCCACGCGGAACGCGACCTCCGCGGCACGATCGGCGATCTCTGGCCCGAGTTCATGACCCACGACCCGATCGCGAACGCGTTCTGGGGCCGGCTGTACGAGGTCTTCCCCGACTTCCAGTTTTGGGTCGTCGACGGGAAGGAGACGATCGGCTACGCCTGCACGGTGCCTGTGCACTGGGACGGCCTGCCCGAGCCGCGCGGCGTGGACTGGGCGCTCAGCAACGGGCAGTCCGGTGAGCCGACGACGCTGAGCGCGGTAGTCGCGGCGCTCGTCCCCGAATACCGCGGGAAGGGGATCAGCAGCGTCCTCCTCCGCCGCATGGCGGGCCTTGCGACCGCGCACGGCCTCGACTGCATGATCGCGCCGGTGCGGCCGACGTGGAAGGAGCGCTATCCGCTCACGCCGACCGAGAGCTACATCAAGTGGCGGCGCGAGGACGGCTTCCACTACGACCCCTGGCTCCGCGCGCACGAGCGCGTCGGCGCGGACATCCTCGATCCTGCGCCGCGCTCGATGACGATCACGGGCTCGCGCGCGGAGTGGGAGGACTGGACCGACCTGCAGTTCCCCGAGGACGGCGACTACATCGTCCCGGGCGCCCTCGTTCCCGTTCAGTTCGCGGACGGCGTCGGCACGTACGTCGAGCCGAACGTCTGGATGCGGCATCCGGCCTGATCCCTACCGTTTCCACATGGCGACCAAGCCCATCGACCAGTGGACGCCGGATGAGCTGCGTCTGGAGATCACGCGCCTGACGGAGGAGCTCGCGCGCCGCGCGGCCGCTCCGGCGCCGGGACGGAAGCAGCCCGTCGACGTCGCGAAGTCGTGCGAGAACTGGGTGCGCGGTCACGCGTGGGACGAGACGTTCACGGACGAGATGGTCGACGATGAGCTCTCCGTCCACGAGCGCAAGACCGGGCACGAGCTCCAGCCGCTCGAGCGCGAGCGCCTGCTCCAGCTCTGGCGCGCGCTGTACGGCGAGCGGTACCCCGCGGCGGCCTAGCGTCCGCCGCGGCGCGCGTTCTTCTGCGCCTTCTCGAGGCGGCGGCGCATTTGCCGGTTCGTCGCCTCGGGCGCGACGCCGACGCCCTGCTGCTCCTGCATGTCGAGCAGCGCGCGCCGCTCGTCGCGCGTCAGCTGAGACATCGCCGCCTGCGCCTTCATCGGGTCGCGGAGCGCGCCGGTGCGCTGCATCTTCTTCATCGCGCTCGCGAGCTCGGGGTTCGAGCGCTCGATCGCGGCCTGCGACCCCTTCTCGATCCACTTCTTCAGGATCGGCACCTTCATCAGCGTCGTGATCACGGGCCGTAGATAGCGCCCGTTCTGGATCCGCCCGAGCAGGGCGAAGACGCCCAGCAGCAGGACGAGGAAGAGGAGGATCCAGACGGGGATCAGGAGGGTGGCGATCGACGCGAGCATCGAGGCCTGATGGTACCCGGCTAGGTCGGGAGCGACACGCCGTCTCCGTCGAGCCGGACGAGCCCGTCCTTCGCGAGCGAGGCGACCGCGTCGTCGTCCTCGGGGCGCTCGCCGGCGATCACCGCCCGGAGCGCCCGGGCGCGCCGCTGCCGGAACGACCCCTCGAGCGGCCCCTGCTTTCGAAGCGGCTCGTACCGCCGCCCCCGACTCGGGCACCCGCCGGCGAGTGGGCACAGCTCGCAGCGCGGGATGCGGGCGAGGCAGACCGTCGCGCCGAGATCCATCAGCGCCTGCGCGGCCGCGCTCGTGAACGCCGTGCCGGTCCGCTCCTGCACACGGCGGACGTTGACGTCGACGGGGAGGACGTCGCGGCCGAACGCGAAGCTCGCGACGGCGTCCGCGGTGTACCGGCCGACACCCGGCAGCTCGGTCAGGTCGTCGGGCCAGCCGTGTGCTGCGACGTGCTGTGCGGCGCGGTGGAGGTTGAGCGCACGACGGTTGTAGCCGAGCCCCTGCCACTCCGCGATCACGTCACCGGCACTCGCCGCCGCGAGCGCCTCGATCGTCGGCCAGCGCTCGAGCCACCGGTGCCAGCGCGGGGCGACGCGCTCGACCTGCGTCTGCTGCGCCATGACCTCGCTGACGAGAATGGCGTACGGGTCCGTCGTCGCTCTCCACGGCAGCGCCCGCGAGTGTCCGGCGAACCAGCGAAGGAGCGCGGCTTCGATGACCGACAGGCTAGGTGAGAAGGAGCTGCACGACTACTTCTCGCGCGCGCCTACCGGCAACTTCGGTAGCGGCCCGCCTCAATCTGGGCATTCCTGCCGATTCGGGTCGAGGCCGGTGCCCGGACGATGTCTGCGCACGGCATACGACCTGAGGAGGCAGAGATGAAGCGCAGCATCGGCATCGGCGTCCTGCTCGCCGCCGCCGTCACAGCGGCGGTCGTCGGCGCGTCGTCCGCAAGCGCGAAGCACCGGACGAGCACCGCCCCTGCGACGAACGCGACGCTCGTCAAGGACATTGCGCTCGCACGTGTTGCGACGGCGAAGTACGTCAACAGCCTCGCGCGTGCGAAGGCGGACGGCTACGGGATCATCACTCACATGATCCCGAACATGGGCATCCATTACATGAACGGCACCATCAAGGGCTTCGACGTCCGCAAGCCGCCGATCCTCGTCTACGAGAAGAACGGCAGCTCGTATCAGCTCGGCGCGATCGAATGGGTCTTCACGTCGAAGCCCGCAAAGCCGCCGCTGCCGGGCGCGACGTACGGCTCGTTCGGGGCCGGCTGCCACTTCAAGGACGGCACGTTCATCCCGGCGGACGCGCAGTCGGGGTGCCCCACGACGAACCCGCAGACAGGGTCGGCGTTCAACTTCTGGCACCCGCTGCTCATCACGCTCCACCTCTGGCTGTGGTACCCCAACCCGTCCGGGCTCTTCGCGAGCCTCAATCCGCTCGTCGCGCCCTTCAACCAGGGCTGAGCCCGGGGAGAGGCGCCGCGGCAACGGGCCGCGGCGCCGGGCTTTCAGCCTCCCAGGTGCAGCGCGAGCTGCTCGAGCGTGCCGGCCCAACCCTGCTGGTGCATGCCGGCGATCTCGTCGCTGCCGAAGCCGCTGTGCGTGAGCGTCACCACCGTGCCGGCGCCGTCGGCGGCGAACTCGACCTCGACGAGCGTGTCGGCGCTGCCGCTCATCGCGTCGTCGTTCCCCTCCCAGCTCCATGTGTAGACCACGCGCTCGGGCCGCCGGATCTCACGGTACTCCCCGACCGCGGTATGCACGGCGCCGTCGTCTGCGATCATCTCCAGCCGATAGCGGCCGCCCTCACGGAGGTCGACGTCGATCTTCCCCGGTGACATGTTCGGCATCGCCGACCACCAGTCCCGGAGCACGTCCGCGTTCGTCCACGCGTCGAACACGCGCTCGCGCGGCGCGGCGAAGCGCCGCTGAACTCGGACGGCCGTTCCCTCACGTGCTGCCATGCTCAGCTCCTTTCGCGAGATGGCGCTCGATCGCGTCGAACTTCGCCTCCCAGAGCCGCCGGTGCGTCTCGAGCCACGACTCGGCGTCCGCGAGCGCACGCCCGCGAAGGCTGAGCCGATGCGTGCGGCCCTCGATCCGCCGCGTGATCACGCCGGCGTCCTCGAGCACGCGCAGGTGCTTCGTCACGGCCGGCTTCGACACGCGGAGCCCGGCGGTGGCCTGCCCGACGGTCGTCGGCCCGGCCGCGAGCCGCTCGACGATCGCGCGGCGGACGGGGTGGGAGAGGGCGAGGAAGCTGCGATCGAGCTGCGTCGTACTGTTCACCTTGAGGTGTACAATAGCGCGATGCCGAGCTTCCCGAACGAGACGTCCGACTACCGCGAGGCGAGGGACGCGCTGCTGCGCGACGAGCTCGACCTCCGCCGCCGGATCGCCGACGTCGCCGACCGGCGGCGCCGGCTGCCGCTCGGCGGCGAGATCCCGGAGGACTACGCCTTCACCGAGTGGGACCCCGCGCGCGGAACGGACACGACCACCCGCCTGTCGGAGCTCTTCGCGGACGGTCACGACTCCCTCTTCGTCTACCAGTTCATGTTCCGCCCGGGCGCGAGCGGCGACCCGCTCGAGGTGCCCTGTCCCGTCTGCACGTCGATCATCGACGGGATCGACGGGATCGTCCGTCACGTGACGCAGCGTGCGAGCCTCGCGGTGATAGCGAAGGCGCCCGTCGCGCGCTTTGCGGCGCATGCGCGCAGTCGCGGCTGGCGGAACCTGCGCCTGCTCTCGTCGGTGGGGACGACCTTCAACGCGGACTACCACGCGGAGGGCGACGGCGAGGAGCAGTTCGCGATGGCGACCGTCTTCACACGCCGGGACGGCCGGATCCACCACTTCTGGAGCAGCGAGCTCTGGTACCAGCCGACCGAACCGGAGCAGCACAAGCGCCACGTCGACTTCCTGTGGCCGATGTGGGCGATCTTCGACCGCCTGCCGGAGGGTCGCGACCCCGACTGGATGCCGTCGCTCGACTACCGCTGAGGAAGCAACGCCCCGAGTTGCGAGAGCGTGATGTTTCCTCCGCTTGCAACGAGGGCGACGCGACTGCCGCGGAGGTCGTCCGCGAGCTTCAGCGCCGCGGCGAGTGCAGCCGCGCCGGCGGGCTCGACCAGGCTCCGTGTCTTGTCGATCATCAGCAGCGTCGCCGCTGAGAGCTCGTCCTCCTCGACGAGAACGAAGTCGTCGAGCCGGCGGCGGAGGATTCCCTGTGGCAGCTGGAACGGCGTGCGTGTCGCAAGGCCCTCGGCCATCGTCGTGCACACGTCGGTGACGGGGCGCCCCTCACGCCACGACCTGTACGCAGCCGGCGCTTCCGCCGCCTGAACGCCGATCACGCGCAGGTCCCGCGACGTGCCCTCGGCGACGATGCACGCGCCCGCTGCCCCGCTGCCGCCGCCGACCGGGACGATGACGGCGTCGACCGCCGGATCGTCTTCGCAGATCTCGAGGTGGCCGGTCGCGACGCCGGCGATGAGCAGCGGCTCGTCGCCCGAGTGGATGTACCGGTACCCGTGCTGCTCCGCCAGCGCCTCGCAATGCTCGCGCGCGTCGTCGAAGTCGGCTCCGGCGAGCACGACCTCGGCGCCGAGATCCCGGATCGCCTCGAGCTTCGCCGGATTGGGGTTCTCGGGCATGCAGATGATCGCGCGCACGCCGTGGACGCGTGCGGCGAGCGCGACCGACTGCCCGTGGTTGCCCGTCGACGCTGCGATCACGCCGGTGTCGGCGAGCTCGGGCGCGAGCGCACCGACGAGGTTGAGCCCGCCGCGCACCTTGAAGGCGCCCGTCGGCAGATGGTTCTCGTGCTTCACGACCACGTCGACGCCGACGTGACGTGAGAGCACCGGATAGGAGCGGAGAGGCGTCCGGCCGAGGTGCGGCGCGATCCGCTCGCGGGCGGCGAGCACGTCGTCGAAGGTCGGCTCAGCGAGCAAGGAGCTCCCACAGGGTCGTCCAGGCGGCGATCCCCTCGTCGATCCGCGGCAGCCGGAAGAACTCGTTCGGTGCGTGGAGCTGCTCGTCGCTGATCGAGAACGAGAACAGCAGCGTCTTCACGCCGAGCTCGCGCTCGAACAGCGTCGCCGCCGGCAGCGTGCCGCCGATACGGACGAGCAGCGGCTCGATCTCCGGATAGACGCTGCGCAGCGCAGCGACGCCCGCCTGCACCGCACGGTCGTCCTCCGAGATCGAGTACGCGGGCACCGCGCCGGGGAGCAGCTCGACGTGCGCGTGCACGGCGGCCGGCGCGACCGCGGCGACGTGCGCGGCGATCGCGTCGAACAGCCGTTGCGGATCCTGGTCGGGGACGAGCCGGCACGTGACGTACGCGGTCGCTCGGCCCGGGATGACCGTGAACGCACCGCCGCCGCGCAGCTCGTTGACGTCGAGCGTCGGCCGCGCCCAGAGCCGCTCGAGCGTCGAGAAGCCCGGCTCGCCGTGCAGCTCCGGCACGCCGACCTCGGCGCGGTACGCCGACTCGTCGAATGGCACGTGCGAGAGGTCGCCGGCCGGCGCGACGTCTTCGTAGAAGGCGGGCACGGCGACGCGGCCGTTCGCGTCGTGGAACGAGGCGACGATCGCCGCCAACGCGTGGTTCGGATTCAGGACGGCGCCGCCGTGGCGGCCGGAGTGGAGGTCGGAGACGGGGCCTTCGACGACGAGCTCCAT
>DATCJJ010000005.1:0-10265 GCA_036562845.1 Gaiellaceae bacterium
GTCGTGCCAACGGCGCTGCTGATTAGCCACGTCTGGATGGGATAACCGCTGAAAGCATCTAAGCGGGAAGCCCACCTCGAGATGAGAGCTCCCATCCCCTCGAGGGAGTAAGGGCGGTCGAAGACTACGACCTTGATAGGCCGGCGGTGCAAGCGCAGCAATGCGTTCAGCTGACCGGTACTAATTGCCCGAGGTCTTGATTTGAACTCTGGTACCTAGGGTCGCTATGGAGTTTTGAGGGTCGTACGCGGCCTCGTTGAGGCGCGGACCCTTGACAGTTCGGCGGTCATACCGGCAGGGAAACACCTCTTCCCATTCCGAACAGAGAAGTTAAGCCTGCCAGGGCCGATGGTACTCGGAGGGCAACCTCCCGGGAGAGTAGGTCGCCGCCGATTTCTTTTCGAAAAGAGCCGCCTTCGGGCGGCTCTTTTCATTGCAGCCGCTTCCCGATCAGCCAGTGATGGCCGAAGGGATCGACGACGCGGCCCTGCCGCATCCCGTAGTCCTGGTCCTCGACCGGGAACAGCACCGTCGCGCCGGCCGCGACCGCCCGGGCGGCCACCGCGTCCGGGTCGGCGACGTGGAGCGAGAGGCGCACCGTCGTCGCGCCGGCCGTCTCCGGCGAGGGCGTCCCGAGCTCGGGAGCCTCGGGCGCGAGCCCGACCGAACAGCCCTCGATCTCGAGCACGCGCACCGGGCCGAACCGCTCCACGACGTTCGCCCCGAAGGCCTCGGCGTAGAACTCGGACGCCGCCTCCGTGTCGCGCACCGCGAGGAAGGGATAGAGCTCGGTCATGCCGGCAGCGTCAACGACTCGAGGTCGCGCGGGTAGTACGTGAGCCACTCGACCCCGTCCTCGGTCACCGCGACCGTGTCCGAGTGGCGGAAGCCGCCGATCGCCGGCGCGTACAGGCCGGGCTCCACGGTGAAGACCATCCCCGGCCGGATCTCGGTCGAGTCGCCGCGATCGAGGAACGGGCCTTCGTGGTAGCGCATCCCGATCGCGTGGCCGACGTGGTGGCGCCAGTGGTCCGAGAGCGCATGCCTGTCGTAGTAGGCGCGCACGACGCGGTCGACCTCCGCGCACGCGACGCCCGGGCGGATCGTGTCCACCGCGAGCGTCTGGAGCGCGTGCATGTGCTCGAAGAGCCGCCGCTGCTCGTCCGTCGGCGGGCCGATCACCATCGTCCGCTCGAGCTCCGAGTGGTAGCCCCACACGGGCGCCGAGGCACCCGTCACGAGGACGTCCCCCGCCTGGAAGACGATGTTGTTGCCGTGCGCGTGCGGGATCGCGGCGTTGCGCCCGATCTGCCCGCGGTAGCCGGCCGTCGCGCCGTTGTAGTACGGCGACTGCCCGCGGTAGACCGGCCCGATCGCGTCGAGCATCGCCGCGGTCGCCTCCGTCGACGCGCGGGTCTCCACCTCCGTCTCCGACACGCCGGGCCGCGTGTACCGCTGCAGGAGCGTGTGCGCGAGGTTCGCCCACCGGCACGACTCGCGCAGCAGCGCGACTTCGGCCGCGCTCTTGATCGCCATCTGGTCCTCGACCGCGTCCGCGATGTGCGTCCACTCGGGGAGGCCGGGGCCGCGGTAGCCGAACATCCAGGGATACCCATCCGCGTCGGCGCCGAGCGCGCCGCGGATCGCGAGGGCGTCGAGCAGCTCGTGCAGCGATTCCATCGGGTGGCGCTCGCCCGGGTACTCGTCATAGTGCGCCACCTCCGACACGGCCGTGTTCGCGCGCGCATGCTCGAGCTCGAGGCGCGGCACGAGCATCCCGCCGCGCCCGTCCGCCGACATTGCGAACGCGATCGGCCGCTCCGTCGGGATGAAGAAGAAGCCGGTGTAGTAATGGACGTACTGCGGGTCGAACAGCACCGCGCCGGACAGGCGCCGTGCATCCAACGCGGCGGCGAAGGCGGCACGGCGCGCGGCGAGCTCCTCGTCGGTGATCCTCACGCGGCGGGAGCCTCTTCCTGCGGCGCGAGCGCGCGCAGCCGCTTCACCCGGTCCTCGATCTTCGGATGCGTGAGGAACATCCGCGCGATGCCCTCCTCCATGAACGGGCTGAACGTCCACAGCGGCTCGGTCGCCGGCGACGCCTCGAACGCGACGAGCTGCGACGCCTGGTCCATCCGCAGCAGCGCGTCCGCGAGCCCGTGCGGCGACTCGCAGAGCTGCGCTGCGCGCGCGTCGGCCTCGTACTCCCGCTTCGGCGAGAGCAGCAAGTGCGTGCACGCGGCCGCGATCGGGCCGAGCACGAACAGCAGCGCGCGCTGGAGGAAGCCGCCGATGCGGCTGAACTCGATCATCGACGCGGCGAGGACGACGATCGCCGTCTGGACGACGATGTCGCGATGCTTCACGTGCGCGAGCTCGTGGGCGAGCACTCCCTCGAGCTCCGCCGGCGGGCACGCCGCGATGCAGCCGGACGACACGGCGAGCGAGGAGAAGGTCGGGCCGCGGCCGGTCGCGAGCGCGAGCGGCATGCCGTCGGGGATCAGGTAGAGCTTCGGCTTCAACACGCCGGCGCGCGCAGCGAGCCGCTCGACCGTCGAGTGGAGGAGGGGCGCCTCCGCGACCGGCAGCTCACGCGCATGCACCATCCCGAGCACGACGCGGTCGAACGTCCAGTAGGCGCCGCCGACGAGCAGGAGCGCGCAGAAGATGAAGATCTCGAGCAGCCTGATCCCGCCGATCGCCCAACCGATGAACGCGAGGGCTCCCGTAATCCCGATCAGCAGGAGCCAGGCCTTGAGGATGTTGCGCGCCGCGATCAGGTGCCGGGCCCGCCGCCCGGGCCGTCGTCGTCCAGCAGGCCGCGCGGCGGCCAGTCGTCGTTCTGCGGTGCGTCGCACCGGCTCGAGCAGTGAAGCGAGGCGATGTTCTGGAGGGGGACGAGGATGTGGCCGTTCAACTCGATGTGGGCGACCTCGTCGACGTAGCAGTACGCGGTCAGCACCCCTTCCTGGTACTCGCCGCCGAACAGCGCGACCTCGACCTGCTCCCCCTTGTACTTGCTCGTGTAGTCCTCCACCACCGGGAACTCTAAAGCCCCGCCGTCGGGATGCCGACGTAAGCGCTGCAATGCTCGAACTGCGGCTCCAGGAGCACTGGGAGCGCGAGCGTGCGGCTCGCGACCGGATTCGCCGGGCGCTGCCGCCGTCGTGGCGCAACGACCCGCGGCCGAAGATGCACGAGGTCTGCGAGATCTACGTCGAGGCGATGCTGCGCGCTAAAACGAGCAAGACCACACCGCGCAGTTCTCGATAACCGGCTCCGCGACGCCGTTCACGGCGGCCTGGATGCGGCGGAGCGAGCCGCCGTGGGTGACGACGACGATCCGCTGTTCGGGATGGCGCGCGACGATGCGCCGGACGGCGCCCATCACGCGGTCGCGGTGGGCTTCCGTCGACTCGCCCTCGAACTCGACGTGGACGCGCTCGTCGCCGGTCAGCCCTTCCCACGTGCCCCAGTCCTTCTCCCGGAGGTCGGGATCGACGACGACGCTCAGCCCCAGCCGCTCGCCGACGATCTCCGCCGTCTCCTTCGCACGGACGAGGTCGCTCGCGTAGATCGCATCGGCGCCTTCGCCGGCGAGCCGGTCGGCGAGCTCCTTCGCCTGCCGGCGGCCGTCGTCGTTCAGGGGCCGGTCGGTGTGACCTTGCAACCGCCCCGCGGCGTTCCAGTCGGTCTCGCCGTGGCGAACGAGGAGCAGAACCGTCACGACGCTACGCTAGCGAGCCGTGGACCTCGGACTGAACGGCAGCGTGTGCCTCGTCACCGGCTCGACCGGCGGTATCGGCAGCGCGCTCGCAGACGTGCTGCGCGCGGAGGGAGCGCGGGTCGTCACCGTCGGCCGCAGCGGCGGCGACCTCCGCGCGGACCTCTCGCGCGCGGGCGAGCCCGAGCGCGTCGTCCGCGAGACCGAGGAACGATTCGGCCGCATCGACGTGCTCGTCAACAACGTCGGGGTCGCCTATCACCGCTCGTTCGAGGAAGTGACCGACGACGACTGGGACGCGCTGTGGGAGCTGAACGTCATGAGCTACGTGCGGACGATCCGCGCCGCGCTGCCGGGCATGAAGACCCGCGGCGGCGGCGTGATCGTCAACGTGTCGTCGACCGCGGGGAAGCGGCCGTCGACATCCATGCCCGACTATTCGGTCACGAAGGCCGCGGTGCTCTCGCTGTCGCGGCTGATCGCGGACGTCTACGCGAAGGACGGCATTCGCTGCAACGCGGTGACGCCCGGCCCGACGGCGACCGCCGCGTGGCTCGGCGACGGCGGTCTCGCCGACCAGCAGGCCGCCCGGTCGGGAAAGACGCGCGACGACGTGCTCGCCGCCGTCGGCTCGGGACGGCCGCTCGGCCGGCTCGCCGAGCCGGAGGAGATCGCGTCGGTGATCGCGTTCCTCTGCTCGCCGCGGTCGAGCTACGTCACCGGCGCCGCGTGGAGCGCCGACGGCGGCACGGTCCCGATCATCCTCTGACCTGCTGCGGGTTGAGGGCCGCGTCGAGCCCGTCGCCGATCAGGTTGACGCAGAGGAGCACGACGACGAGCATCGTCGCGGGCGTCACCCACGTCCACCAGCCGAGCGCTTGCTGCTGGTACGGCCCGATGCCATACGCGACGACGTCGGCGATCAGGTTGCCGAGCGTCGGCGTCGAGTTCGACGGGACGCCGAGGCTGAAGAACTCGATCGTCGCCTCGAGCGCGAGCACCTGGCCGACGAGCGCCGTGGCCGCGACGACGATCGTGCCGGTGGCGTTCGGCAGGACGTGGCGGAGGAAGACGCGAAGCTCCGAGGCCCCGAGCGCGCGCGCGGACTCGACGAACTCCGTCGCCTGCAGCGCCACGACTGCTGCGCGAACGACCCGCGCGACGACCGTCCAGAGCGTCAGCGCGAAGAGGAGCGTGTACCAGCGCACGGACAACGCGTGATGGAAGCCCTCGTAGATGAGGATGTACGCCGCGTACAAGAGCATGAGCATCGGGAAAGCGGAGAGGAGGTCGGCGACGCGCATCAGGCCGGCGTCGAGCCAGCCGCCGCGTGAACCCGCGACGCTCCCGACGACGACGCCGATCGCAGTCCCGCCGAGAGCCGCGAAGAGTGCCGTCTGCGTACTCGTGCGAAGCCCGTACAGCGTCCTGACGAGCGTGTCGCGGCCGATGTTGTCCGTGCCGAGCAGGTGCCGGCCCGCGAGCGTCGGTCCGTGATTCCGCCAGCGGTCGGCGAGATCGATCACGTTCCACCCGTGCGGTGCGATGACCGGTGCGAGCGCGCCTGCGACGAGGATCGCCACGAGGAGGACGAACGCGGTCACCGTCACCGGCTGGCGAACGAGGCGCGCCAGGGCGTGGTGCCACAACCCGCGCCGCGGCGGATGCGCCTCGGGCAGCTCGAGTGCGACCTCCGTCAATCGCGCCTCGTGCGCGGGTCGAGCGTCGCGACGGCGGCCTCGCCGACGAGCGAGGTGCCGAGGAGCAGGAGCGCCGTCACGAGCAGCAGCGCCTCGACCGCGTACACGTCGACGGGCGTGCCCGCACCCTGCAGGTCGTTGATCGTGAACTCGCGGATGAAGAGCGTCCCGAGGCCGTTCAGCTGGAAGATCCAGTCGATCGCGAGCGCGGCGCCGAAGAGGGCGCCGAAGTCCGACGTCAGGGCGGCGAGGAACGCGCTCAGCGAGTTCCGGAGCGCGTGCCGCAGGAGGACGAGATGGCTCGGCACGCCCTTCGCGTGGGCGGTCGTCGTGTACGGCGCTGCGAGTGACGAAACGAGCGACGACCGCAGCAGGCGGGCGTGGAAGCCGATGAAGCCGGCGCCGAGCGCCAGCGTCGGGAGGACCATGTGCTCCGCGACGCTCGCGACGTAGTGGATCCCGTGCCCGGCCGGCGCGCACGGGCTGAGGCTGCCGGCGTTCAGCCCGAGCGGGACGGGGCACGACCCGGGCCAGCCCGCGATCGGCAGCGGCCCGATCCCGCGCTCGCTGCCGAGCGTCGTCACGAGCTCGGCGACGAGGAGCGCGAGGAGAAACGGCGGCACCGCCCACGCGAGGTAGGAGGCGGCGCGCAGCCCGAGATCGACGAGGGAGCCGCGGCGCGCCGCCGTGATCGTGCCGACGACGAGGCTGCCGCCGACGACGAGCACCCCCGTGGACGCGAGCAGGACGAGCGTGTGCGCGAGCGCGGGCCCGAGCTGCGGCCAGATCGGCCCGACGAGCCCGCGCGTGAGGCTGCGGCCGCTCGGCAGTCCGGCGAGCCAGCGCCCGTAGGCGTCGAGGGACGACTGGCCGTGGAGCGGTGACGGGAACTGCGACGCGATCAGCAGGAAGCTGATCGCCGAGAAGCTCACGAGCAGGACGAGGAAGAGCAGCAGCCGGCGGGCCAGGAACGCGGGCAAAGTACGGGATACGACGCAGCTCGCGCTCGCCGGTTAGCCCACTAGGCTGGTCTGGTGGCCTACCCGGCGATGATCATCGGCCTCTGGACCGCCTGCGCGCGGCGCCAGAGCCGGCGCTCGCCCTTGTGCAGGCGGCCGGCCTGCACGGCGGCCGATCCCGGCCGCTGGCTCGGCGCAGTCGTCCCAGAGTCTCGGTGCCACCACCGGGCAGACCACCCCTAATGCCGGAGACCGCCGGTCGCGTCGCCGATGCCTTCGAACGCCTCGTGCGGGAGCACGAGGAGCGGTGGCTGTCGCCGCTCGCCGTCCGCTCCTACGAGAGCCGCGGGCGCGAGCATCCCGAGGACGAGTGCCGTCTTCGGACGCCGTTCCAGCGCGACCGCGACCGGATCGTCCACTCGAAGGCATTCCGGCGCCTCCGCCACAAGACGCAGGTCTTCGTCGACCCGGAGGGCGACCACTTCCGGACGCGCCTGACGCACACGCTCGAGACGGCCGGGATCGCACGCGGCGTCGCCCGTGCGCTGCAGCTGAACGAAGACCTCGTCGAGGCGATCGGCCTCGGCCACGACCTCGGTCATCCGCCGTTCGGCCACGCCGGCGAGCAGGCGCTCGACGAGCTGTTGCGCGCCCGGGGCGGGCGCGGCTTCCGCCACAACGAGCATTCGCTCCGCGTCGTCGAGCGCCTCGAGCGCGACGGGCGTGGGCTCAACCTGACGTGGGAGGTGCGCGACGGCATCCTCAAGCACACCGGTCAGGTCGAGCCGGAGACCCTCGAGGGCAAGGTCGTGCGCATCGTCGACCGTGTCGCGTACATCAACCACGACATCGACGACGCGGTGCGTGCGGGCGTGCTCCGCCCCGAAGATCTGCCGCAGGACGAGCTCGCGGCCCTCGGCGAGACGGGGTCGCGCCGCATCGACACGCTCGTGCACGACCTCGTCGAGACGTCGTCCAAGCGTGGCGACATCGCGCAGAGCGACGAGATCGGCGACGCGATGCTGTCGCTGCGCCGCTTTATGTTCGAGCGCGTGTACCACCAGCAGGATCACACGCACATCGCTGCGACCGTCACGCGCATCTTCGACGACCTCGTCGACACCAAAGGGTATGACCTCGAGGGCGCGACCGACTATCTCGCCGGCATGACCGACCGGTTCGCGCTCGCATACGAGGTCTGATGGCGCGCATCAAGGACAGCTCGATCGAGGCGGTGAAGAGCGCGATGGAGATCCTGCCCGTCGTCGAGGGGTACGTCCAGCTGCGCAAGGCGGGCGGGACGTACAAGGGCCTGTGCCCGTTCCACCAGGAGCGGACGCCGAGCTTCACCGTGACGCCGGCGCGCGGCACGTTCAAGTGCTTCGGCTGCGGCGAGGGCGGCGACGCGATCACCTTCGTCGAGAAGATCGACAACACGGACTTCGTCGGCGCGATCGAGACGCTCGCTCAGCGATTCGGGGTCGAGCTCGAGTACGAGGAGAGCTCGCCGGAGGCGGACCGCGAGCGGAAGCGGCGCGAGCGCCTCCTGCAGCTGCTCGAGCGCGCGACGGTGTTCTACGAGCGCCTGCTCTGGGACAGCGAGCACGGTGCATTTGCGCGCGAGTACCTCGCGTCGCGCGGACTGGGGGAGGAGGTCGCGCGGACGTTCCGGCTCGGCTACGCGCCCGGCGGCCCGACGTTGACGCGCGCCGCGGTGCAGCAGGGCTTCATGCAGGACGAGCTGCTCGCCGCCGGCCTCGGCAACCGCCGCGGCAACGACTACTTCAACCGCCGGCTGCTCTTCCCGCTCACCGATGCCCGCGGTCACGTGCGCGGCTTCCAGGCGCGCAAGCTCCACGACGACGATCCGCTGCAGGCGAAGTACGTGAACTCACCGGAGAGCGCGCTGTTCAAGAAGGGCGACCTTCTCTACGGGCTCGACACGGCGCGGCAGCAGATCGCGAAGCAGGACCGCGGGGTGATCGTCGAGGGGAACACCGACGTGATCGCGCTGCGGCAGGCGAGCTTCGAGCCGGTCGTCGCGTCGATGGGCACGGCGCTGACGGAGGCGCAGCTGAAGGAGCTGAACCGGCTGACGAAGCGCCTCTTCCTCTGCTTCGACGCGGATGCGGCCGGGCAGGACGCGACGCTCCGCGGAATGGAGCTCGCCGTCAAGCAGGGCTTCGACGTGAAAATCGTCTCGCTGCCGCCCGGCACGGATCCCGCCGACGATCCCGCCGCGTTCGAGCGGCAGCTGCAGTCGCCCGTCAGCTACCCCGTGCACCGCGTCCGGCTGCTGCACCAGAAGGCGGTCGACCGCAACGCGTCGTACGCGGCGATCCGTGCGTTCCTCACGTCGCTTCCGCCGTCGCCCGAGCAGCTCGACGCACAGCGGCTCGCCGCCGACCTGCTCGACCTGCCGCCGGAGACGCAGGCGGCGCTCGCGCCGGCGCGCGGCAGCACGACCCGCGCCGGTGTCATATCGCCGCGTCTCCTCGACGCGGGGCAGCGGCTCGAGCGGAGCGCGCTCGCCGGCGTCGCCGCGTACCCGAAGCTGAACCGCTTCCTCCAGGAGCTCGGCCCGGAGCACTTCGACGACGACCTGCACCGGCGTGCGCGCGCTCACCTGCTCGGGGACGACGTCGCGGACGGCGACCTGACGCCGCTCCTCGCCGAGCTCTACGCGCTCGCCGACGTCGAGCAGATCGACGAGCAGACGGCCGAGCAGCTGCTGTTGCGGGTCCGCGAACGCCGCCTCGCGCGGCAGCTGCAGGAGGCCCAGCCGGACCACCTGCTGGAGCTGCAGCAGCGCCTGCGCGAGGTCCGGGACGCGATCCGCGAGTTCGCGTAGGGCGGGCTACACTTTCGCCCGCTGAGCGATCCCCGGTAGCTCAATTGGCAGAGCATCCGGCTGTTAACCGGAGGGTTGTTGGTTCGAGTCCAACCCGGGGAGCTGAAACGCCCTGCACACGCGGGGCTTTCTTCTTAGAGCGCATCGTCGTCTCCCTTCGTGGTACCGGATTTTGCATACCGGAAGCGGTGAAATGCGCCTCGGCGAGCTCAGCAGCGTCGGGGAACGCCGTCTTCCGCGCGACGACGTCCGGCCGTCCGCGCGCCGCAGGCACACACCTGCGGCGCGCGGTCTACGTGCAGTCAGCTAGCCGAGCTGGCCGCGGATTGCGCCAGCCGGGAACGCCGTCGTGTGGAAGTTCACGTAGTACGACGACGGGTTCTGACAGATCGCTGTACCGGTTACGCCAGCATTCGGCGTAGCGACACCCGACAGCTTGATGTGTGTCTGCGAGGTCGCCGGCCCGCCGAACAGCGGCACGACGATGGCGCCAGCAACGCCGACGGCCGCCTGGTGAATGTGCGCTGCGACAAACGTCTCGCTCTTCGGGTTCATCACCTGCGCCTTGTACGTGATCGTGCCGTCATTCCAGACCTTGATCTGGACGTGGCCGGTAGCGGCCGACGTCGATCCAGTCGTTTCGTTTTTGGCGTTCAGCTGCGTGTTCAACACGCACATGACGCCGCCGTGCTTCGCCGCCGCCGGCGCTGCCGCCGCGATGGCAGCGACACAACCGACGGCAAGCCACATCAAGAGACGCCGCATTTCTCTCACTCCTCTCGAAACGAAGATTCGTCTTGCCGAAATTTCCGGTACTGGGTTAGTTTGAATCACGCGGCCCGCTTCTTGTACGGCCCGCGCTCGCGTGGTTTCTCTGCCTCGATTGCTTCGAGCAGACCGATCAGTTCTTGGAGCGTCCAGACATGATCCGCGATGCCTGCCGCGACAGCCGGGGTCGTCTTGAGCGTGGAGTGGACGCGCACGAAGTTGTAGTGCGCGAAGTGGAGCGCGACTGCGCACGCGAGGTTCTC
>DATCJJ010000028.1:0-3570 GCA_036562845.1 Gaiellaceae bacterium
CTGGTCGAAGGCGATCTCGATCCGGATGCGGTCGTTGTCACTCATTGCCGACGAACTCTGCCAGAACGCCGCCGGTCGCATCCGGGTGGACGAACGCGACCTGCAGGCCGAACATCCCGCGCCTCGGCGTCTCGTCGATCAACTCGACCCCGTCGGCCTTCAACCGGGCGAGCTCGGCGCCGACGTCGGCCGTCTCGAAGGCGACGTGATGCACGCCCGGCCCGCGCTTCGACAGGAACTTGCCGACCGGCGTGTCGGCAGCGAGGGCCGCCAGCAGCTCGATCCGCGACTCGCCGATCCGGAGCGACGCCGCCTCGACCCCTTGGTCGTCGACGCGTTCGCGATGCTCGAGCGTGGCCCCGAACAGCGCCGTCCAGCGCACGATCGCCGCTTCGAGGTCGTCGACCGCGATCCCGACGTGGTGGATGTTCCCCGTCACCCGACGACGTGGTCGACAGTCGCGATCCGCACGCCGCCGCCCTGCCAGTCGACGATGCACGCCTGCGACCGCTCGTCGTCGATCCCGCACGACGCGTCCTCGACGAACGTGACGTCGTAGCCGCGCTTGCGCAGGCCCCTGATCGCCGCGTCGTCGCAGATGTCGGTGGCGACGCCGAAGAGTACGATCTCGTCCGGCTTGAAGTGCGCGAGCAGCCGCTCCGTGTTCGGGTTCGTGAAGACGTCGAAGTGCTTCTTGTGGATCAGGAACTCGCGACCGCGAAGCCACTCGTCGGGGACTTCGGCGGCACCGAGCGGCACCGGGTCCGCCTGCGCCGTCTCCGCGATCTTGGCGGCCCCGCGCGTGCCGCGCAGGCAGTGCGGCGGGAACGTGTCCGCGAAGTCGGGCGACTCCGAGATCTCGGGATCGGTCAGCTCATGATCGTCGGCGGACGCGACGTGCGGGATGCCCTCGCGCCGGGCCCAGTCGACGAGGCGCGCCATCGCCGGAACGCGCGACTCCGCATTCGGCACTGCGAGCTTGCCGTCTTTGTCGATGAAGTCGACCTGCGTGTCGACGTCCCAGAGGAGGCGCTTCACGTGACGAGCTCCAGGCGCGGGTTCGGCCGCAGGCGCCGGCCGACCTTGGCCGAGGGCTCACCGTCGGTGACGACGATGTCGGCGGTGAAGTCGTTGGAGCCGCGGATCAGCGAGGAGCCGATGCCGTACGCATCGACGGGCACGCCGCGCTCCTCGAACATGCGGATCTTGTCGACGGTGAAACCGCCGGAGACAACGATGCGCACGGCCTCGTGCCCTGCCGCGTCGAGTGCATCGCGCAGGTTGCGGACGAGCCGCTCGTTCACGCCTGTCGGCGTGAAGTCGCCCAGCTCGCCCCACAGCGAGCGGTCGACGAGCGCCTCCGACGTGTCGAGCCTGACGCCCCAGAGCCTCGGGCCGAGTGCCGTGGCAACGTCGAGGGCGGTACGCACGGAGTCGTTGTCGAAGTCGACGAGGACGGTGATGCGCATGTCGGGCGTCGCCCACTCGGCGAACTTCGTCGCCGCGAGCACGGTGTCGGCGCCGTAGGCGGCGATCAGCGCGTGCGGCACGGTGCCGAGCCCGCGCCCGCCCCACCACGACGCCTGCTCGTCGGTGGTGACGCCGATCTCGGCGCCCTCGATCTGTCCGGCGACGTACGCCGCGTAGCCGTCCCCGGTCTGCACGCGGTGGTGGTCGTGCCGGGCCGGCATGAAGATGACGGGCTTGCCGTTCGCGGCCCGCAGGACGTTCACGGTGTTCGTGGTGATCAGCGTCCGGCGCGCGAGCACGCCGAGGTACACGGTCTCGAGGTGCGCGAACGTCGTGTAGTCGCCCTCGATCGTCATCACGGTCTCGTACGGCTCCAGCTCGTCGCCGTCGTAGAGCGCGTGCACGGTCAAACGATCGAAGCCTTCGGCGCACAGCTTGAGGATCGCGATCGCCTCGTCCATGCCGCCCAGGTACGCGTGCTTCTTCTGGAAGACCTGCATCACCACCTGCGGGTGACGGCCGTCCTCGAGCAATGCAGCGCGCGTGTGGTTGAAGTACGCATCGGTGTACCAGCCGGCGCGCATCTTCTCGACGGGCAGGTCGAACACGCTCGGATCGAGACGCGTGCGCGTCGTGATCACGACTCGAGCTCCAGGCAGGCGTGCAGCGCGGCCTCCGCAACCTCGAGTTGCGCCGCCGTCGGCTCACGCGTCCCGAAGCGGTGCTGCAGCTCGTGACCGGGCTTTGCGAGGAGGCGTGACACCGGGTGCGCGGGATTGCGCGACATCCAGCCGAACGTCTCCACCGATGCGACGACTGCGCCGAGCCCGGCGATCGCACGCGCGGGGTTCCGCAGCCGTCGCGGCACGCGGTCGGCTGCGATGTTCCCCAGCGCGGTCGTGAGCAGCATTGGGCCGACGAGGTGCGAGCCGCACCGCTCGTGCTCCTTGGGCCGCGACTCGCCGTGCTCGTACGAGCCGATCGAGACGTGCTCGGCGCCGTGATAGCCGGCGAGCTCGCCGCCGCCGAGCGCGAAGACGGCCGGGGTGATCGACAGGAGCGCTGTGACGAGCTCTCTCGCCGCCGGCCGCAGCGAGCTGCGCTTGACGGCGTGCAGGACGACCGCCGAGCCGGCGAGCGACGCGAGCACGCGCGGCCGCTGCATCGGCAGCTCGGCCTCAGGCAGCGCGTGCTTCACCTGCGGCAGAAGCGAGAACGCCTCCGCGAGCCGCGCGGGCCCACGCAAGAGCGGGTTGGAGACCGTTGCTGCACGGAACCGCTTGCGCCGCGCGACGACCTGCACGCCGGCGTCGGTGCGGATCGCGCACGCCCAAGCCGTCGGGCCGTGCACGAGCACGCCGTTGGCGAGCGCCATGCCACCCAGGCGAACGGTGCCGCTCACGACGCGGAGCGTAGCCTGAGCGCGCCCTGTAGCCGCGCCGCGGCGGGGCCCGGCCGGCCGTCGCCGATCGGCGCGCCGTCGACGGCCACGACCGGCATCACCTCGCGGATCGACGACGTCAGGAACGCCTCGTCCGCGGCGAGGAGATCGGCGACGTCGAAGTCGCCTTCGTGCGCGGGTTCGACCGAGAGCACGAACCCGCGCGTGACGCCCGGCAGCACCCCGGGTCGAACTGCGGGCGTGAAGAGCTCGTCGCGGCGAACCCACCAGACGTTCGCCGTCGCGCCCTCGAGCACACGCCCCGCGCCGACGAGCAGCGCGTCGTCGGCACCCGTACGCTCCGCCTCGCGCCGGGCCGCGAACGCGACGTCGTAGCTCGTCGTCTTCGCGCCGGCGAGCAGCGGCGGCGGCGGGCCGACGTCGAAGGCTTCGAGCGCCAGCCCGCGCGCGCGCAGCTCGTCCAAGCCGGCAGGCAGCGCGGCAGCGGTCGCGACGAGGCTCTGCGACGTTCGGTACAGCCGCAGCACGTGATCCGGCGGCGCTGCGCCGACGACGAGCTCGACGAGCTCCTCGACGCCGTCCGGCGCCGGCAGCGCGAGGGCGCCGGCCGAGAAGCGGAAGCGCGTCAGGTGGTCAGCGAGGAGGAACGGCCGTCCGCCGTAGACGCGGATCGTCTCGAACGCCGCAGCACCGCGCAA
>DATCJJ010000081.1:0-22069 GCA_036562845.1 Gaiellaceae bacterium
CGGCTACGGGCACATCGCCCTCGCCGTCGACGACCTGCAGGCGTCGCTCGCGCGGCTCGCGCAGCAGGGGATCGAGCCCGAGCGCGAGCCGTACCGCGTGCGCGAGGGCGGGTCGCTGCTCTGCTTCGTCCGCGACCCGGACGGTTACAGAATCGAAATCATCGATCGCAGCGGGAAATAGCTGCAAATAGGCGTGTGGCCCTTACTTCGCGACGTCGCCGTGCATTTGGCGGACGTCAGACGGTGGGGTGAGTCGCGTTCGCGCAGAGCATCTCGATTCTCGTCCCGCTATCGCGGACCGTGTCGAACGCCTTAGCCTGATTCGACTCGGGTCCGTACGCGAACTGCCTCACACGCCATTCGCTCCCTATCTCGTCGCTATTCGCAGGGGTGTGGCCCACGTGGCGAGCCGGTTCTTCGCCCGCAAGCACCGTCCGTTGGACGATCGCGCCTAGCTCCGGAGGGAAGGACTTCCCCGGAAATGGAAACTCGACCTCGATCAACAGGCCGTGATCCATCGCGGAACGACCCGGACGACTGAGATCGCTCCGGGAAGGAGCTATCGATCGGCGCGCCGGCGCGCGGTCTGCGACCTCCTCCGCTCTCCGCGGGTTTCAGCACGAAGCGCTCGACAGCGCTCGCGTCTCCCGGTTGTTCTTTGCCCGCGACGCGAAACGGGCGGCCTGCGATCGTGACTTCCTGACCGAGCTCGTACCCGTTGCGGTCGGTGATGCGGACCTCGTCTCGGTCCGGAAAACGAAGGACGACTTCGTACAGCGCCACGTGCGGCTCAGACTCCGGCCCGGCGGCGTCGACGGGTGCCTGCGTCGCCGCGCTCGGCGCGGCAGGTGGGCAAGGCAAGGGCGCCGGCGGCGAGAGACGTACCCCCTCCTCTCTCTCCACCCGCTCCGTTCTCGGGTCGTGCTGCGGGCGGTGCACGAATCCTCCGTCATCGGAACACCGATCCGACGGGACTCGAAGCCGGCCACCCCACTGGACAGGCATCGCACCACCGTTGCCAACGTTTCGCTCCTGCGCGGAGACGGGCGGCCGCCCCAGCACCCGAGCAGTCGGATTGTGCCGCTCCCTCGCGGCCGTGAAACACCGTTTCCGGCGGCCCGACGGAGGTACAGTTCGTCGGCACCTTCACGACGCCCGCCGGGTCGCTTTCAGCATCGCTCCTCTCTTCCTTCCGGGTGCTCACTCTTCGAGGAGCGGAGAAAGCGAGTCCCCGTGTCGAGCGATCTCGGCCAGGACAGGCACACCGCACAGGCGATCTCGAACGCGATCACCAAGCTCCAGCACGACCACTACGGCCGCGGCCCCGAGACCGTCCGCACGGTCATCGGCTACGACCACGTCATCACCCTCCTCGAGAACACCTTCATGCCCGTCGAGCGGACGCTCCGCGAGGCGGGCGAGTTCCACGCCGTCCGCACCACACGTCTCGCCTTCCAGCGCGCGATGGAGGACCGGTTCGTCACCACCGTCGAGGAGATCACCGGCCGCAAGGTTCGCGCCTTCCTGTCACAGGTCAGCCTCGACCCCGACATCGCCGCCGAGGTATTCGTCCTCGAACACGGCGGCGACGACGCTCCGGAAGGCCTCGGCTGACGCACGCGATATAGTCGCTCCGCTCCGGCCCTGGGGTGTGCACCGTCTCAGAGCAGAGGCCCCGCAGGACGCAGCGGTGGGTGCGATGCCGGTCTTCCTCGGCCGGCTGCGAGTCCACCCGTTCTAGGAGTCGTCGCATACGACGATTCCCCGCACGGTCACGAGGCCCCATGTCAGACACCACGGGTAATGACAGGCGCACTGCGCAGGCGATCTCCAACGCGATCACCAGGCTCCAGCGCGAGCACTACGGGCGTGGCCCCGACAGCGTCCGCACCGTCATCGGCTACGACCACATCATCTGCTTTCTCGAGAACAGCTTCATGCCGATCGAGCGAACCCTCCTCGACGCGGGCGAGCGGGAGGCCGTCCGCGAGACCCGGCTCGCCTTCCAGCGCGCGATGGAAGAGAGGTTCAGAGCGACCGTCGAAGAGATCACGGGCCGCAAGGTGCGGGCCTTCCTCTCGCAGGTCAGCCTCGACCCGGACATCTCGGTCGAAGTGTTCGTCCTCGAGCCCGGCGAAGCAGGTACCGCTCCCCAAGGCGTCGCGTAGCCGGCACCAGCCGCCGGCGAGCGCTCCCCCGAGGGCTTCGATGACGTCAACCACGACTTCGGCTCCTGGCGTCGCTCATCCAAGGACGCATCGGGCGGGCTAGCGCTGCGGGCGCATATCGTAGATGTGGTGACGCAACCGACGAGACCAGGTCGTTCTCGGACGACTACCGGATCGAGTTGATCGACCGCTCCGGCGGCTAGCCGTGATCGACCGGGCCGACGTCGTCGTCATCGGCTCGGGCGGCTTCGGCGCGTCCACGGCGTTCCATCTCGTCGAGCGCGGCGCCGGCGACGTCGTGGTGGTCGACCGCTACGAGCTCGCGTCGCAGACGTCGCCGCGCGCCGCAGGTCTCATCAGCCACGCGCGCACGACGGACCTGATGTGCGAGCTCGTCCGGCGCGCGGCCGGGAAGCTCGAGCGGTTCACCGCGGAGACCGGACAGCCGCTCGACTGGACCCGGCCCGGCAGCCTCAAGGTCGCGCGGCGCCCGGAGGACGTCCCGGTCGTCGAGGGCGACTTCGAGCGCGGCCGCCGGCTCGGGCTCGATGTCGAGCTCCTCTCCGGCGACGAGGCGAATGCGCTGCACCCGCTTCTCCAGCCAGACGGAGTGCTCGCCGTGCTGCGCGTCGGGGAGGATCTCTACTTCGACCCGCGCGACGTCGCGATCGGCTACGTGCGCGGCGCCGAGGCGAACGGCGCGACGTTTCTCCCGCACACGACCGTCACGCGCGTCGACCTCGCGGACGGCCGCGTCCGCGCCGTCGAGACCGACCGGGGGACGATCCGGACGTCGTGCGTCGTCGATGCCGCCGGCGCGTGGACGCGTCAGGTCGCGGCGGCGAGCGGCATCCGGATCCCACTCGTGCCGACGCGCCACCAGCTGTTCGTGACGGAGCCCCTCGACGACGTGCATGCCGACCTGCCGATCGTCCGAGTGATGGATGCAGCTGTGTACGTGCGGCCGTGCGAGGGCGGTCTCCTCTGGGGCGGCTACGAGGAACGGCCGCGCTTCTTCGACATGGACGAGCTCCCGCGCGATTTCGAGACCCCGCAGACCCCGCTCGACGCCGACGTGCTGTGGGCGCTCGCGGACGACGTCCACGCGCAGCTGCCCGTGCTCCGTCGGGCGGCCGTCCGCGAGCACCGCGGCGGCCTGCCGACGATGACGGGCGACGGCCAGCACATCCTCGGGCCGGCGCCGGGGGCCGAAGGCTTCTTCGTCGCCGGCGGCTGCAACGTCTCGGGCCTGTCGGTTTCGCCGGCGGTCGGCGAAGCGCTCGCCGGCTGGATCGTCGACGGCGCACCGCCGCTCGATCTCGAGCCGCTCTCGCTCGCGCGGTTCGCCGCCGCCGGTGTGGTGCAGGACGAGCTCGAACGGCGCGCCGCCTGGGAGTACCGCCACTTCTACGGCGCGCGCTGACGCTAGCGCCGGGCGAACACGAAGCGGCGCCGCGGGCGGACGCGGCGTGCCGTCAGCCAGAGGAGCGTTGCGAACGCGGCGTAGAGCGTCCCTTCCAGCACGAAGCCGCCGATCGCGACGGCGAGCACGGCCGACGCGGCGAGCGCGACGGCTGCGGCTGCGACGAGCCCGGCTGCGGCCTGCCGGAGAGTGTGCATCGCTTGCACGTATCGGCACGAACGCCGTGCGCGGCGATCCCTCGAGCGGTCGAACCAGGGATGACGCTCGTCGCGCGCGCGCGATTGGCGCGCTCAGCGAAAGGACGCGCAGGGAGCGCCGATGGTCGACTATCCACGCGATCCTTCGACTTCGTCGAAAGGCGGCGATGGGCCTGCAGAGCGCGGCCGCGCGGCACAGTCGCTCATCCTGGTTCGGCCTCTATTGCAGCTCGAGGGTCTTGCAGAGCGCGTCGACCACCTGCGGGTCGAAATGCGTCCCTGCGCACTTCCGCAGCTCGGCCGCTGCGACCGCGACCGGCAGCGCCTTTCGGTACGAGCGGTCGGTGCGCATCGCACTCCATGCGTCGCACGCGCAGACGATGCGCGCGCTGAGCGGAATCTCCGCGCCGGCGAGGCCGTCGGGATAGCCGCCGCCGTCCCAGCGCTCGTGACACGAGCGAACGACGCGGCCGACGTCGCCGAGGACGCCGCCGACCTGTTCGAGCATCTCCTCGCCGAGGATGGTGTGCGTCTTCATGATCGCCCATTCCTCGTCGTCGAGCGCGCCGGGCTTGTTGATGATCTCGCTCGGGATCTTCACCTTGCCGACGTCGTGCAGCAGCGCTGCGAACTCGGCGCGACGCCGTTCCGCCGCGTCGAGGCCGAGCGTGTCGGCGACTGCGAGCACGAGGTCGACGACGTCCCGGCTGTGGCTGCCGGTGTAGGCGTCGTCCGCCTCGATCACGTCGCCGAGCAGCATCGCGGTGCCGCGGTATGCGCCCGAGAGCTCGAGCGCGTTGTCGATCCTGTGCTGCCGCTCCTTCGCGAAGGTCGAGAACATCACGAGCACGGGGAGGACGAGCAGCAGTGCGAGCGGATGGCGGGACGCCGGGAAGGCGACGAGGATGCCGAGCGGTGCGAGCAGCGCGTCCACGGCGTACGCAGGCGCGGCGGCGCGCAGATGCGCGACCGGGGTCATGTGGAGCACCGGCCGCTGCGTGACGAACGTGCTGACGTAGTCGGCGAGGAACTGCGCCGCGAGCGCGACGAGGTAGATCGGGAGCAGGCGCCAGTGGGGCACCCGGTCCGAGGCCCAGAAGAAGAGGACGACCGCGGGCCCCACGGCATGCCAGGAGTTCGTGACGAGCAGCGACAGGCGCGACAGCGGCATCCGCCGCCGTACGAGATCCGGAACGGCGCCCGCGACGAGCGCGGTGCAGACGACGAGCGGCAGCAGCCGCGGCGGCAGCACGAACCACATGACGACGAAGACCGTCTGCGTCGGGATCGCCCAGCCGCTCCCGAACTCGAAATGCACGCGCGAGCAGAGGAGGTAGCAGCCGACAGTCGTGACGAGCGCGAGCACCGTGAGCGGTCGATGCGGCGGCAACGCGAGCGCCCCGAGCGCGACCACGAGGAACGCGACCGCGATCAGCCCGGTCGTGATTCGGGGCGCGAGCGAGCGCGACTCGGCCGACCGGCGCCACTCGATCAGGCCGTCGTCGTCGACCGGAGCGGCCGGGGCGCTGGGAGTAACCGCAGTCACTCGAAAGAGCATCGGCTTCCGGCTTCATTGCCTTGACCACCGGGTCTGCCGATAAGCCCTCGACCGAGGGAAGGACGTAACCCCGAAGGGTGATTGTTGAATCGCAGTCAGTCGCGAGAGTGAGACACGTTTCCTTCTGCGGACGAGGAGAGACTGGAATGCGGCGGGTCAATATCTTGCTCGCGACGGCGGCGGCAACGCTGCTCGCGGTGCCGGCGGCGAACGCCGGCCTGATCGGGTCGGTGACCCAGGTCGTCCTTCCGACCTGCGGGTCGACCGGGCATCCATTCGCGCAGTTCGGCGATACGCATGCGTACTACGGCTTTGCGAACAACGGCTTCGAGAGCGGCTCGAACGGCTGGACGCTGTCGGGCGGTGCGTCGGTCGGCCGCGGGAACGAGCCCTGGCTCGTGAACGGCCCCGGCTCGCACTCGCTGACGCTGCCGGCCGGTGCGAGCGCGACGAGCCCCGGGTTCTGCATCAACCTGCTCGATCCGGCGATCCGCGCCTTTGCGCGCGGCACGACGGGCGGCAACCTGCAGGTTCAGGTGATCTTCCACGGTCTGACCGGCAACCTGACCGGGATCCTGAACATCGCAAGCATGACGGGAACCAACGGGTGGGCGCCGACGAGCAGGGTCAGCTCGAACCTCGCGCTGCCGGTGCTGACGGCATACGCGCAGATCCGGGTGACGTCCGTGAGCGGGACGTGGAACGTCGACGACGCATTCGTCGACCCGTACATCAACGGCGCCGGGTAACGCGCGAAAGAACACGTGACGGTGAGCCGAACGGACGGGTGACACCGTCCGTTCGCGTTTTGAACGGGGTCGCAGAGAGATGCCTGCGAAGCGCGCCGAGAGCACGACGTCCAAGGCGCCCGCGGCGCGCGCAAGCCCGCCGTCCGGCGAAAGCGCGCTGCCTCACCGGAGCTGACCGTGTCCCACGCTGCGTGCGGAGACCGAGCTCACCGCCGTTTGAGCCTTTCGGCGGGGAGATGACACGGACACGTGACGTCTCCCCGCCTAGCGTCGTCCCCATGGCGACGAAGACGGCGACACCGTGGGGACCGGCGGATCTCGTCGAGGAGCTGATCGTCCGCCAGCAGGCGGGCGACAAGCGCTTCGCGTCGGTCGTCCAGCTCCTCGAGACCCCGAGCGGCGCACGGCTCGTGCGCTTCGCGTACTCGACGGACGGATCGAACCGGCGTGGACCGGTCACGCTCCGGCAGCGAGACGTGGCACGGCTGCGCGCCCTCTTGTCCCAGCACCCCGCGCTCGCGGAGGCCCTCGCGCTCTAGCCGGGGTCCTCCGCAACGCGGAGTGCGTCGAGCACCGGCGGCAACTCGCCGGCGCGGCGATGGCCCGGGTAGAGGTACGCGTAGAACGCGCGTCCGTTCTGCGAGAACTCGATCGACCAGCCCTTGCGCTCGCCGATCGGCAGCTCCGATGGGTCTGGGTGGAGCGGTTCCTGGAGCATGCCCTGCCGGCCCGACGCGGCTCGCGCCGCGCCCGGGGTCCCCTACACGGCCGTCAGCAGCCGATTGCGCGCACTGTCGACGAGCGACGCGAGGATGAGCGCGCCGTCGGCGCTGCCGAGCAGCGGATCGACGGCGTGTTCCGGGTGCGGCATCAGGCCCATCACGTTGCCGGCCCAATTGCAGACGCCCGCGATCGCGTCGACCGAGCCGTTGACGTCGTCGACGTAGCGCAGCACGATCTGCGCCGGCTCGAGCCCGTCGGGCGGGACGTACCGGCCGTCGCCGTGCTTGACCGGGATCACGAGGCTCTGGCCCTCGCTGCAGCGCGACGTGAACGGCGTGTCGTTGCGCTCGACGCGCAGCTCGACGTCGCGGCAGACGAAGCGCAGCGACGCGTTGCGGAGCAACGCGCCCGGCAGCAGTCCGGCTTCGCAGAGGATTTGGAAGCCGTTGCAGATCCCGAGGACGAGGCCGCCCTCCCTCGCGAAGTCGACGACCGCAGCGGTGACCGGCGAGAATCGCGCGATCGCGCCGCAGCGGAGATAGTCGCCGTACGAGAACCCGCCCGGGACGACGACGGCGTCGAGGTCGGGCAGCGTCCGCTCCTCGTGCCAGACCGGCACGGCCTCGGCGTCGTTGGCGGCGAGCGCCCAGAGCGCGTCGCCGTCGTCCTGCGAGCCGGGATACGTGATGACGCCGATGCGGGGCTGCGGGCTTGCCATCAACCGTGGATCTCCACGTCGAAGGACTCGATCAGCTGGTTCGCGAGCAGCTGCTCGCACATACGCTCGACCTCGGTGCGCGCCGCCGCCGCGTCCGGCGCGTCGACGTCGAGGTCGATCACCTTTCCGACCCGGGCCGTCGCCACGTTGAAGCCGAGATGGCCGAGCGCGCTCGCGACCGCCTCGCCCTGCGGGTCGAGGATTCCCCGCTTCGGCCGAACGAGGACGGTCGCCTTCATCCGAGCACCACGCTCGGGCTCTCGACGTACGCCTCGAACGGGATCTTCGTCAGGCGCTCGAACGCCTCGATGTACTTCGAGCGCGTGTGCATGACGACGTCCTCCGGCAGCTCGGGGCCCGGGTACGCCTTGTTCCAGCCGGTCGTCTCGCAGTAGTCGCGGACGTACTGCTTGTCGAAGCTGTCCTGCCCGCGGCCGGGCTCGTAGGAGTCGGCCGGCCAGAAGCGCGACGAGTCCGGCGTCAGCGCCTCGTCGCCGAGCACGAGGTTGCCGTGCTCGTCCAGGCCGAGCTCGAACTTCGTGTCGGCGATGATGATCCCCTGGCCGCGCGCGTAGTCGGCGGCCGTCGTGTACAGCTCGATCGCCACGCGCTCGACCTCGCGCATACGTCCTTTGCCGACGAGCTCCGCCGCGCTGTCACGGGTGATGTTCTCGTCATGTCCCTCTTCCGCCTTCGTCGACGGCGTGAAGATCGGCTGCGGCAGCTTGTCCGACTCGCGCAGCCCCTCCGGCAGCGTGTGGCCGGAGACCGCGCCGCTCGCCTGGTAGTCCTTCCAGCCGGAGCCGGTGATGTAGCCCCGCACGATCACCTCGACGGGCAGCATCTGCAGCCGCTTGCACTCCATCGACCGGCCGTCGTCGCGAATCGCGAGCATGTGATTCGGGACGATCGAGCGCAGCAGCGTGAACCAAAACCCGCTGAGCCCCGTGAGCACGCGCCCCTTGTCCGGGATCTCCGTCGGCAGGACGACGTCGAACGTCGAGATTCGGTCGCTCGCGACCAGCAGCAGCCTGTCGTCCTCGAGCGCATAGATCTCGCGGACCTTCCCGGATGCGACGTGTGTTGCCTCAGACATGCAGGGGCTCCTCCCTGGGCGCGAGTTGTTGGAGACGGGCGAAAACGGTGTCGACGTGGCGCGTGTACGCGCCGAGGTCGAAGACGTCGTCGAGGTCGACGCGCGACGCGATCTCGTCGTCGCCGCGCACGAGCTCGCGGAAGTCGAGCTCTTCGTCCCAGGCGCGCATCGCGTTGCGCTGCACGAGGCGATAGGCGTCGTCGCGCGCGAGCCCGGACTCGACGAGCGCGAGCAGGACGCGTTGGCTGAAGAAGAGTGAGTGCGACGCCTCGAGGTTGCGCAGCATCCGCTGCTCGCGCACGACGAGCCCCTCCATCAGCCAGGTGAACCGGTCGAGCATGTAGTCGAGCGCGAGGAACGCGTCGGGCACGACGACGCGCTCGGCGGACGAATGCGAGATGTCGCGCTCGTGCCAGAGCGCGACGTTCTCCAGTCCGACGAGCGCCGCTCCGCGCACGACGCGTGCCAGGCCGCAGATGCGCTCGGCGACGACAGGGTTCCGCTTGTGCGGCATCGCCGACGAGCCCTTCTGGCCCTTCCCGAACGGCTCCTGGACTTCTGCGACCTCCGTCCGCGCGAGGTGCCGGAGCTCGAGCGCGAAGGTGTCGAGGGACGAGGCGACGACCGCGAGCGCAGCCAGCACCTCGGCGTGGCGGTCGCGCTGGAGGATTTGGGTCGACGTCGGCGCCGGCTCGAGGCCGAGGCGCTCGCACGCGATCCGCTCGAGCTCGGGGTCGGTCGCCGCGTACGTGCCGACGGCCCCGGAGAGCTTCCCGACGCGCATTTCCTCGAGCGCCCGCGACACCCGGCGCCGGCCGCGGTCGAGCTCGAAGGCCCAGCCGGCGAGCTTGAGCCCGAACGTCGTCGGCTCGGCGTGGACGCCGTGCGTCCGACCCATCTGAAGGGTCGTTCGGTGCTGCTCGGCCCGGGCGACGACTGCCGCGAACGCGCGGTCGATCCCTTCGAGGATGAGCGCGCCCGCTTCGCGGATCTGGAGTGCGAGCGCCGTGTCGACGACATCGGAGCTGGTCAGGCCGTAGTGGAACCAGCGGCCCTCCTCGCCGAGCTGCTCGGCCACCGCGTCGACGAAGGCGGCGCTGTCGTGGTGCAGGGTCGCCTCGAGCTCGGCCACCCGCTCGGGCGTGGGCGGGACGGCCGTCGCCTGGACCGCCGCCGCCGCGTCCGGCGGGACGACCCCGAGCTCGGCCCAGGCGGCCGTGGCGGCGAGCTCGACGGCCAGCCACGTCCGGAGCCTCCCCTCGTCCGACCAGATGCTGGCCATGGCCGGGCGGGAGTAGCGGGCGATCACTCAGCGCAGTGTAGAGCGCGCCCCTGTCGAGGCTGATGTACCCCAAAAGGGGGATCGCAGGTCGGTGAAGGCAGCGGTACTTTCGAGCACGGAATGTTGTGCGAAACTCACAAAGACATTCTTTACAAATGGGCGCGGACGCTGCTCGTCGTCGGCGGCCTCGTGCTCGTCGCCGGGGGCGCCGCCGTCGCCTCCCGGCTCCACGCGGGAGCGCCGTCCACGGCGCCCACGCACGCGGTCGGCCGCGCCGATCGGGGCGCGCTCCCGGTTCTGAAGCGCGTCCCGCAGCCCAGGCCGGAATCCGCCGCGCGCCGGACCGACATCGACAGCGCGCGGGCGACGATCTCGCTCTACGAGCGCACGGTGAAGCAGGCGAGGGTCCGCCGGCAGGGTTGCGACGCGGCGAAGCGCGGCGTCGGTGGCGTCGTCATCCTCGACTTCGGCCAGCCGGCGTACAACGGGCACACGTACGGCACCTACCTCTTCTCAGGGCGCTTCGCCGGCAACAAGCAGATCACGCGCGCGATGCTCGGTTACGCCGTCGGCTACCGCCGTTGCCTGCCGCGCGGCTCGAAGCTCTCGATCTCCCTTGCGCGCGGCACGAGCAACTACCACCCACAGGTGCCGAGCCCGTATCAGGCCGGCCGCCGCTGGGCGCGGGAGACGCGCAAGCTGGAGCGGCTGCTCGAGGCGCGCGGGCTGAGCGCGCACGTCACCTCGGCCGCCGCCGACGACGTCGAGCCGGCGTGGGACCGGTCGTTCCACCGCACGCGCGACTTCTTCCGCGGCTACCGCGACGCGGCGCCCGGAAACGTCCTCTACAACTTCGGCTCGCTCGACGGCGGTGTCGGCGCGGTCTGGAACGCGAGCCAGATGTTCTTCGTCTCGTCCGGGATGAAGTACGTCGTCGCGATCCCCGAGATCTACAACCACGCGATGGCGCGCCAGTGGGCCGAGCTCGCGCACATCGCGAAGCACCGGTACCACCGGCCGCTGAAGTTTGCCGGCGTCATGACCACGCACACCTCGTCGAATCACGCGATGAAGCCGCGCGACGCGCACAAGCTGCTCGTGCGCGCGCTCGCGGACATCGGCGAGGGGACCGCCGTGGCCGACGTCCCGCCGACCCTGACGAACATCCGCGCCGCCTACTAGCTACCGAGAATCCGCGCTGCGAGGTGCGCGGCATTCTTCGCGTTGTCGACGCCGACCGCGGCGACCGGCACGCCCGGCGGCATCTGGGCGATCGCGAGCAGCGCGTCGAGCCCGTCGAGGACGCTCAGGCTCGACTTCAGCGGCACGCCGATCACGGGCAGGTCTGTGTGCGCCGCAACCGCGCCCGGCAGCGCTGCGGCGAGCCCGGCGCCGCAGATGAGCACGCGCAGGCCGCGTTCGCGCGCCGACCTCGCGTACTCCGCGACCGCGTCGGGGCTGCGGTGCGCCGAGCGGACGTCGAACTCCCAGCCGATCCCCTGCTCGTCGAGCACGTCCATCGCGCCCTGCATCCGCTCGCGGTCCGACTCCGACCCGACGAGGATGCCGACCTTCACGTCAGCCATGCGCGATGTCCCGGCGGAACTGCATGCCGGCGAAATGTATGCGGTCGGCCGCGGCGTACGCGGCGGCACGTGCGTCGGCGACAGTGTCGCCGAGGGCGACGACGTTGAGGATCCGGCCGCCGTTCGTGACGAGCCGCCCGTCGTGCAGCGCCGTGCCGGCGTGGAGGACGAGCGCGCCCGTCGCCTCGGCGTCGGCGATTCCCTCGATCGGCGTCCCGGAGTCGCCGCGTGCGGGATAGCCGTCGCCGGCGATGACCACAGTGACGGCGCTCCGCGGTGAGACATGCAGCTCGCCCGACTCACCGGCGAGCAGGGCGAGCACATCCGACTCGAGCCGCGGCAGGAGCGACTGCGTCTCCGGGTCGCCGAAACGGCAGTTGAACTCGATGACGCGGATCCCCTCTGCGGTGCGCATGAGGCCGGCGTACAGCAACCCGTGGAAGGGCGTGCCGCGGCGCGCGAGCTCGCGCAGCACCGGCCTGTGGACTGTCTCGACGATCTCCTCCGAGGCTGCGTCGGGAACGTCGGGCAGCGGCGAGAACGAGCCCATGCCGCCGGTGTTCGGCCCGGTGTCGTCGTCGCCGATCCGCTTGTAGTCGCGTGCCGGGGGGAACGCGATCGCGTCGTCGCCGACCGCGGCGGCGAAGACTGAGAGCTCGGGGCCGTCGAGCAGCTCCTCGATGTGGAACGGCTCCTGTGCCTCCCGCAGCGCGGCGTCCAGCTCCTCCTGCGTCCGGCAGACCCAGACGCCCTTGCCCGCCGCGAGGCCGTCGAGCTTGACGACGCACGGCGGTCGCGCCACCGGGAGCGTGCGCGCGTTGGCGACGCCCGCGGCGTCCATCACCGCCTTCGCGAACGTCTTCGAGCCCTCGATCCGAGCGGCGGCGGCGCTCGGCCCGAACACCGCGATGCCGCGGGCCCGGATCTCGTCCGCGACGCCCGCGACCAGCGGCGCCTCGGGCCCGACGACGACGAGGTCGACCTTCAGCTCGGCCGCGAGCGAGGCAGCGTCCTCGGCGCGGACCGGATGGCAGTGCGCGAGGGCCGCGATGCCGGGATTCCCAGGCGCCGCGTGCAGCTCCGTCAGGAGCGGGCTTCGCGCGATTGCCCAGGCGAGTGCATGCTCGCGCCCACCCGAGCCGACGACGAGCACCTTCACGCGTCGAGTGTTTCAGGTTCGGCCGACGGCGCAGACAGGTCCCCATGCACGATCCGGGTCTCGACCGGCACGAATGGGAGAGCGAGATGCAGGCGCTCGAGGAGCAGCTCGGCGAGAGCCCTGGCGACGCGCTGCCGGAGCTCGACGAGCTCGTCGGGCGGATGCTCGAGGAGACCGGCTACGAGCTCGACGACCCGGTCGTCCGTGAGGGCGACGAGCGCGAGGTCGTGGCGGAGTTCCTCGCCGCGCGGGAGATCACCCGGCTCTCCGAGCGGGACGAGGGCGCGGGGCCGGGCGACGTCGCGGCTGCGATCAACGGGTATCGCGCGGTTTTCGACTACCTCGTCTCGAACCGCTCCGGCGCGGACGCGGAGGAATAGCGTTCGCGCCGTGGAGGCGCCGCCGTACTCGAGCGCGTCGGTCGACGTCCTTCGTCTGCCGGCGGGCGCCGCCGAGCGGGACGCGGTCGCGGTCGAGGAGCCTCTCGAGCTCCGGATCGGCGGCGTGCCGGTTGCGGTGACGATGCGGACGCCGGGCCACGACGAGGAGCTCGCGCTCGGGTTCTGCCTCTCGGTGGGCCTCCGACCGGCGGCCGCGCGACTCCCGGACGACCTCGCGGCGAACACCGTCGAGGTCGACGCGCCGGGGCTCGATCCGGAGCGGCTGCGGCGGAGCTTCTACACGACGTCGTCCTGCGGCGTCTGCGGCAAGGGCGCGCTCGACGCGGTCGCGGTCGAGGCGCCGCGCATCGAATCCGACCTGCGCGTGGCGCTCGCGCTCGTGACGTCGCTGCCCGACCGGCTCCGCGAGGCGCAGGCGGCGTTCGCGGTGACGGGCGGACTGCACGCGACGGGTCTCTTCGCGGCCGACGGTGAGGTGCTCTGCGTACGCGAGGACGTCGGCCGGCACAACGCCTTCGACAAGGTCGTCGGCTGGGCGTTTCTCGGCGGTCGGCTGCCGCTGCGCGACTGCGCCATCTGCGTCAGCGGCCGGCTCTCGTTCGAGCTCGTCCAGAAGGCGGCGGTCGCGGGCTGTCCCGTGCTCGTCGCGGTCGGCGCGCCGTCGTCGCTCGCGGTCGACCTCGCACGCGACCGCGGCATCACCGTCTGCGGGTTCGTCCGCGACGGCCGCGCGAACGTCTACACGGAGCCGTGGCGCGTCGTCCCCTGACCGGCGTGCTGCTCGTCGGCGGTGCAAGTGCGAGATTCGGCTCGCCGAAGGATCTCGCGCAGTACGACGGCGACACGCTCCGCGCGCGTGCGTGGCGGCTGCTCGGCGACGCCTGCGAGGAACGGATCGCCGTCGGGCGCGACGGGCTCGACGATCCCGGGACCGGCCCCGTGGCGGCGATCGCCGCGGGCCTGCGCGTTGCGTCGCACGACGTCGCGATCATCGTCCCGGTCGACATGCCGCTCTTGACCGTCGCTGCCCTGCACGCGCTTGCAGACGCGTGCCGGGACGCGGCCGTCGCACAACTGGGGCCGCTGCCGTGCGCGGTCGCGCGCAGCACGCTGTCCGCATTCGAGACCGGCGAGCGACGCCTGCGGACCGTGCTCGCGGGCCTCGACACGGCGACGGTCGAGCTGGACGAGCGCGTCCTCGTGAACGTCAACACTTCCGCGGAACTCGATACGCTCGCGCCGTGAGCGGCTTCTTTCGGGTCGGCGGTGCCGCCTACGACGACTTCATGGGCCGCTACTCGGTGCGCCTCGCGCCGCTGTTCGCCGACTTCGCAGGCGTGCAGGGCGGACGCGTGCTCGACGTCGGCGCCGGGACCGGCGCGCTCACGGGCGAGCTGCTGCGCCGCGGTGCCGACGTCGCCGCCGTCGAGCCGTCGCCCGAATTCTGCGCGGCGCTGCGCGAGCGGTTTCCAGCGATCGAGATCGCAGAGGCGCCGGCCGAGCAGGTGCCCTTTCCCGACGGCTCGTTCGACGTCGCGCTCGCGCAGCTCGTCGTCGCGTTCATGCAGGACGCTCCGGCCGGGGTCGCGGAGATGGGGCGCGTCGCGCGCTCCGTTGCCGTGTGCATGTGGGGCGTGATGGAGATGGAGATGTTCGCCGCGATCAATCGCACGGCGGAGGCGATCGGTGTGTCGCGCGAGGCCGAGGCAGGCGCACGCCGCTACCGCACGCCGGACGAGCTGCGCGAGCTGCTCGCGCCGCTCGGTCGTGTCGAGAGCGCGGACCTCGAGGTCGCCGCCGACTACGACGACTTCGACGAGTTCTGGCACGCGCTCGAGCGCCAGGTCGGCCCCGCCGGTGCGTGGCTCGCCGCGCTCTCGGACGACCAGCGGGCGCACGCGCGCGAGGAGATGCACAGGCAGCTCGGCAGCCCGAGCGGCACGTTCTCGCTGACCGGACGCTGCTACGCGGCGCGCGTCAGCACGGAGGCGCGGTCGGCGCCCGTGCCGACGAGCGTCACCTCGACGTCGAGCTCGCGCTCGACGAACTCGACGTAGCGGCGCGCCGCGTCGGGAAGCGCGTCCGCGGAGGCGCAGCCGTCGAGCGGCTCGCTCCAGCCGCGCAAGACCTCGTACACCGGCTGCGCAGCGTGGAAGTCGCTCTGGTGCGCCGGGAAGTCGCCCGTCTCGCCGCCGTCGCGCGTGCGGTACCGCACGCAGACCGGCAGCTCGGCGAAATGCGAGAGCACGTCGAGCTTCGTGAGCGCGAGCTGGTCGATTCCGTTGACGCGCACCGCGTACCGCAACGCGACGAGGTCGAGCCAGCCACAGCGTCTGCTGCGGCCGGTCACGGTGCCGTACTCGTGCCCAAGCTCGCGCATCCGCTCCTGGTCGTCGCCCACGATCTCCGACGGGAACGGCCCCTCGCCGACACGAGTCACGTACGCCTTCGCGACGCCGATGACGCGGTCGATGCGGCGCGGGCCGATGCCGACGCCCGTCGCAGCGTTCGACGCGACCGGGTTCGACGACGTGACGAAGGGATATGTGCCGTGGTCGAGATCGAGCAGGGTCGCCTGCGCGCCCTCGAACAGCACCTCCCTGCCGTCGCGCAGCGCGTTGTCGACGTAGAGCGACGTGTCCGCGACGTAGCGGCGCAGGCGCTGCGCGTATCCCTCGTACTGCGCGGCCACCGTCTCGAGCTCGAACGGCTCCGCCTCGTACACGCGCTCGAGCCAGAGGTTCTTCTCCGCGAGCGCGACCTCGATCTTCTGACGGAGGATCTTCGCGTCGAGGATGTCCTGCACGCGGATGCCGAGACGCATCGCCTTGTCCGCATAGCACGGCCCGATGCCGCGCTTGGTCGTCCCGATCGCGAGCTTGCCGAGCCGGCGCTCGCTCGCCTGGTCGATCGCGACGTGCCACGGCATGATCAGATGCGCGTTGCCGGAGAGGTAGACCTCGTCCGTCGAACGGCCGCGCGACTCGAAGTCGTCGAGCTCGCCGATCAGCACCTCCAGATCGACGACGCAGCCGTTGCCGATCACGCACGGCTTGCCGCGCACGATCCCGCTCGGCAGCGCGCGGATCTTGAACGTCTCCCCGTCGACGACGATCGTGTGGCCTGCATTCGGGCCGCCCTGGTAGCGGCAGACGACGTCCGAGTCCTGGGCGAGCAGGTCGACGATCTTGCCCTTGCCTTCGTCGCCCCACTGCGCGCCGACGATGACGGTGGCAGGCACGGCTGCAGTGTAAGAGCCGCCGCGGCCACCGGGGGAGGACGAGGAGCCCTGGGGAAGCGGGGGCCGCAGCGGTATCAGGGGTACGTCGTGGACGGCGGTGCGGTTTGCGGCTCACAGCCGCCGCGCCGCCGGGGGAGAGAGGGGAGGGCGGCGGCGCGGCGGCATGTGTCCTCGGAGTCAGGCGGCGGTCGCCGCCGCGGTCGCTTCCGGCGGCGCCGCGCGCACGATCCGAATCGCGTGCCCGAACCGGCAGAGGAAGACGCCGTCCTCGAGGTCGTCGTCGAGGCGTCCGGCGAAGGTCGTGGCGCAGAGCTCGCAGCGGGCGCTGAACGTCGTGTCGGCCGCAGCGATCACGACGACCTGGGTCATGACGTGGCAGCCGCCAGGTCCGCGAATTTCGCGTAGCGCTTGAGGAAGGACAGCTTCAGCGCGTCCGTCGGGCCGTTGCGGTGCTTCGAGACGATCACCTCGGCCAGCCCCTGCTGGTCGGACTCGTCGTTGTAGTACTCGTCGCGGTAGATGAACGCCACGAGGTCGGCGTCCTGCTCGATCGACCCGGACTCTCGGAGGTCGGAGAGGATCGGCCGCTTGTCGGTGCGCTGCTCGACGGCGCGGGAGAGCTGCGAGAGGGCGATGATCGGCACCTCGAGGTCGCGCGCGAGGATCTTCAGCGACCGCGAGATCTGCGAGACCTCCTGGACGCGGTTCTCCGCCGAGCCGGCCGACGACATCAGCTGCAGGTAGTCGACGATCAGCAGCCCGAGGTCGGGATGGCGGGACTTCAGCCGCCGCGCCTTCGAGCGGATCTCCATCATGTTGATCGAGCCCGTGTCATCGACGTAGATCGGCGCCTTCGCGAGCTTGTCGCACGCGGCCGTGAGCCGCGGCCAGTCGTCCGGGGCGAGCTTGCCGGTGCGGAGGCGCTGCGACTCGACCTTCGCCTCGCTGCACATCAGGCGCTGCGTCACCTCCGCCTTCGACATCTCGAGCGTGAAGATCCCGACCGGCACGTTCTGGCGCACGGCGACGTTCGCGGCCATGCAGAGCGCGAAGGCCGACTTCCCCATCGACGGGCGCGCGGCGAGGATGATCAGGTTCCCCGGCTGGAAGCCGGACGTGATCCGGTCGAGCTCGCGGAACCCCGACGGCGTGCCCGTGATCTCCGCGCCCGCCTCGTAGAGGGTCGTGATCCGCTCGAAGCTCTCCTTCAGGAGCCCGTCGATGTGGGAGAACTCGCCGCTGACCCGCTGCTGCGAGAGGTCGAACACGATCTGCTCGGCCTGGTCGACGAGGTCGCCCGCGTCGCCGGGCCGCTCCCAGCCGAGCCGCGAGATCTCGCCGCCGGCGCGGATCAGCCCGCGCAGCGTGGCGGTCTCGCGGACGATGCGCGCGTAGTGCGCGGAGTTCGCGGTCGCCGGGACGAGGGCGGCCAGCTCGTGGAGGCGGACGCGGCCGCCGACGTTGTCGAGCTCGCTCCGCTCCTCGAGCTCGTCGGTGATCGTGATCGCGTCGACCGGCTCGCCCTTGGCGTAGAGCGCGAGGGCCGCCCGGTAGATCTTCGCGTGCGACTCCCGGTAGAAGTCGCTCGCGTCGAGGATCTCGCTGACGGCGCCGATCGCGCCCGGCGAGAGCATCATCGCCCCGAGGACCGATTCCTCGGCTTCGAGGTTTTGCGGGGGGACGAGGGCCGTCTCCGGCACCGGGGCGAGCGCTGCCATGCCGGCGGATTCCAGCACGCGTGCCCGGCCGCTGCCAGATCTGGACAGGTCGCTTGTCAACAGGTCCTTTTGCCGCATTTGCAGGGGAAAGCGGCATCGTCGCAGGCGCGTCGGACGGTGCGGCTGTGCGCAAAAACCCCCGTCGGTGCGGGAACTTCAGCGAGAGATCCACAGGCCGTGGATGAGCCTGTGGATCCAATTCGGTGGAACCGACGAGTCGGGCGCGCGCGCCCTACTCGTCGGCGAGTGCCGCGTCGGCGTCGGCGCGCCACTCGGGCTCCGCCTCTGCCTCCTCGGCGCCGGCGTCGGCCTGGGCCTCCGTCTCGGGCGTCGGCGTCTCGTCCAGGAGCTCCTCGATCTCCGTCGGGCCCTCGGCCTCGGCCGCGGCGGGCTCGGGCCGTTCCGCCGCCTCCATCGCCGCGAGCTCCGCGTCGGAGGGCAGCTCGCCGCCCTCGGGGACGACGAGCGTCCGCACGTCGACCGTCACGTCCTGGAAGAGGCCGATCGGCACCTCGAAGCGGCCGATCCGCTTGATCGTGTCGATGCCGACCTTCCGCCGGTCGACCCGGATCCTGTGCTCCTCCCAGAGCGTGTCCGCGATGTCCGTCGGCGTGACCGAGCCGAACAGCGAGCCGGTCGGGCCGGCCTTCACCTCGAAGCGCAGCTCGAGCGAGCCGAGCTTCTTCGCGAGTGCCTCCGCCTCGTCGGCGGTCTTCGCCTCGTGACGCGCGCGCAGCGTGTCCCGCTTCTGCAGCTCGGCGACGCGCGCCGGCGTCGCCTCCTGCGCGAGCGAGCGCGGGAAGAGGAAGTTCCGCGCGTAGCCGCGCGCGACCGAGACCACGTCGCCCCGCAGGCCGACCTTCTCGACGTCCTTGAGCAGGATGACCTCCATCAGCGCTCCTCGCGGTCGCGGCGGCGGCCTCCGCCGCGGCCCTCCTCGACGCCCTCCGCGACGTACGGGAGCAGCGCCATCTCGCGGGCCCGCTTCACGGCCTGCGCGACCTGCACCTGGTGCCGGCGGCAGGCGCCCGTGATCCGGCGGCTGCGGATCTTCCCCTTCTCGGAGATGTACCGCCGCAGCTGGTTGACGTTCTTGTAGTCGATCTCGTCGATCTTTTCCTTGCAGAAGAAGCAGTTCCGGCGCTTGACCTGCCCCGCAGGCCCGCCCGGCCGCTTCCGCTGCTGCGTTCTCTCGCGTGCCATCGGTCTCCTAGAACGGGATGTCGTCGTCCGCGGCGGACGGGAAGTCGGCGTTCTCCGACCCCGCTCCCGCAGGGACGAACTGGTTGCCGCCGCCGAAGCTGCCGCCCTCGCCGTCGCCGCGGCCGCCCAGGAACTGGACGCTCTCCGCGACGATCTCGACGGACTCGCGCTTCGAGCCGTCCTGGGCCTGCCACTCGCGCCAGTCGAGCCGACCGTCGATCGCGACGGGCCGCCCCTTCGAGAGGTACTGGGCCGAGCTCTCGGCCTGGTTCCCGAAGACGCTGATGCTGAAGTAGTTCGGCTTGTCGATCCACTGGCCGGACTCGTCCCGGCGCCGGCTGTTCACCGCGATGCGCAGCGAGCAGACAGGCGTCCCGCCCGGCGTGTGGCGCAGCTCCGGGTCGCGGGTCAGGTTTCCGACCAGCACGACGCGGTTGATGTTGGCTGCCATCTCCTACTCCTCCTCTTCCGGCTCGGCGGGAACGGCTTCGTACTCGGCCGGCACGGTGACGGGCGCAGGCGCGGGTGCTTCCTCCCGCGGCGCGGTCGTCCGCGACCCCTCGATGTGCTTGACCGCCATGTGGCGCAGGACGGCGTCGTCGATCTTGAGGACGCGCGAGATCTCGTCGAGGGTCGCGCCGTCCGTCTCGAAGACGACGAGGTGGTAGACCCCGTCGGCCTTCTTCTGGATCGGATACGCGAGCCGCCGCCGCCCCCACGCGTCGTGGCTCCGCCAGGTGCCGCCGCCCTTCTCGACGAGATCGCGCACGCGCTTGATCAGGTCGTCCTGGTGCGTCTCGGCCCCTTCGGGGTCCAGCATCAAAAGGACTTCGTATGTCGTCAAAGTCCCGATCACACTCCTTCCCATGGTCTGAGTCGGCCCCGACTGCCTGTGCCGCTCGGGACGGAACGGCACGTTGACGAGGCAGGAAGCGGCGACCACTGTAGCATCGGCCTCATGGACCGACGGTTCACGGCGCTGGCGGGGATCCTCGGCTTCACCTGGTGGCGGAGCCGGAAGAAGCGCGCCGTGCTGACGCCGCCTCCGCCCGTGCAGCCCGATCCGGCCGACGAGCTTCGCGCGAAGCTCGCGGAGGCACGCGACGCCGACGACCGCGACGAGTTCGAGAGCGGCGGGAAGCCGGTCGACGCGGCTGTAAGCGTCGCCGACGACGTGGCCGACGCACGGCCCGAAGATCGGGCCGCCGAAGGCGGCCCTGGGGCGTCGGACGTCGAGTCGAAGCGGCGCGATGCGCACGAGCGCGCCCGCACGGCGATCGACGACCTCCGCTCCGAATAGGACAATCCCGGCGTGCGGGTCCTCGACCTGACGCATGCCTTCGACAACGGCATGCCCGTGTTCCCGGGCCTGCCGGATCCGTCGTTCGAGCCGATCGCAAAGGTCGAAGAGGACGGGTACGCGATGACGCGCTACGCGATGCTGAACCACATCGGCACGCACGTCGACGCGCCCGCGCACCAGATCGCCGGGGGCGACACCCTCGACGAGATCGGGCTCGAGCGCCTCGTCACCGACGCGATCCGGATCGACGTCTCGCACCGCGACCCGCACGGCTCGATTCCGCTCGACGAGATCCGCCGGCAGCTCGACGACGTACGCGCAGGCGACATCGTCCTCTTCTATTCGAACAACGCGCGCAACTACGGCACCGAGGCCTACTGGACCGGCTGGTCGTACCCGGATGCCGATGCGTCGCGCGCGCTCATCGAGCTGGGCGTCTCCGCTGTCGGCTTCGACGGCCCGAGTGCCGACCCGGTCGACACGACGACGTTCGACCTGCACCGGATCTGGCTCTCCGCGGGCCGGATGATCCTCGAGAACGTCAACAACCTCGACCAGCTGCCGGCGCGCGCGCAGCTGGTCGTCGCACCCATGAAGGTTGCGCGCGCCAACGGGGCACCCACTCGCATCTTCGCGCTGCTTCCGAACTGACAGGAGGACAGGATGGAGGGCAGGATCGGTGAACTGCGGCACGGCATCCTCGGCGTGGTCGACGCGCTCGCACAGTCGATCGCGCTGCTCTCGCTCGCGCTCGGCGTCGCGTTCGCGTCGTCCGCCGCCGCCGGCGAGGCGGGCATCGCCGCGCCGTTCGCGTATCTGATCGCGGGCGTCGGGAGCCTGTGCCTCGGCTCCGTGATCATCCGCTTCACCCGGTGCATGGCGAGCGCCGGCGGGCTCTACACGTACATCTCGCGCGGCCTCAATCCGAGCGCGGGCTTCCTCGGCGGCTGGCTCTACGGCGGCGGCTTCGCCGTCGGCATCTCATTCGTGCTCGTGATCGGGTCGTTCTTCATGTCCGTCGCGTTCACCGCGCACACCGGGTTGCACTGGGGCTGGTACCCGTGGTTCTTCATCCTGCTCGCCGCGCTGGCGGTGCTGTCGTTCCTCGACATCCGCATCTCGACCCGCATCCAGCTGGTCGCGGCCGCGGTCGGCGTCGGCGCGATCCTGCTGCTCGCACTCGTGATCGCGGCGAAGGGCGGCGACCACGGCTTCAACTTCACGCCGCTCGACCCCTCGAAGGCGACGTCGACGAGCAATCTCTTCCTCGCCGTCGTGCTGACGTTCACCGGCTTCATCGGCTTCGAAGCGGCGGCGGTGCTCGGCGAGGAGGCGGTCGATCCGCTTCGGGCGATCCCGAAGGCGATCCTCACCGCCGTGATCGTCGCGCTCGTCTACTACGTCTTCGTCACGTGGATGATGGGCATCGGCTTCGCGAATGCCGGCGCGTGGGCGAAGGATCCCGCGGCGCTCGACACGCTCGCGGCGCGCTACGTCGGCAACTGGCTCGCGGTGATCATCGACTTCTCGATCGCCGCATCCGG
>DATCJJ010000090.1:0-16213 GCA_036562845.1 Gaiellaceae bacterium
GTGGAACTCGGTGTTGAGGCTCGGCCCTGCGTCGACGACCCAGAAGCGCACGGTCTCGCCGGGGGTCGCGGTCAGCGGGTGCGTCTTGTACTGGCCGGCGTAGCCGTTCCAGGTCACCCAGTCGGGCGTCATCTGCTCGGCTTTCGTCAGGTCGAGGCTCGCCGGCGAGCCGAGACCCGCCTTGTTCAGGTACCACTCGCTGCTCACGAGCACGTACTCGCGGTCGGCCTTCGGCATGTTCGCGGGCTCGACCACGATCGCGCCGTACATGCCGTTCGCGATGTGCATGAACGCCGGCGCCGTGCCGCAGTGGTACATGAACACGCCCGGCACGTTCGCGACGAAGGAGAACGTCTTGCTCTTGCCGGGCAGCACGTCCGAGAAGGCGACGTTGGGTGCGACCTCAGCGGCGTGGAAGTCGACGGAGTGCGGCATCGGCGACGCGTTGTGCAGCGTCACCCGGACCGTCTGGCCGACGCGGACGTGGATCACCGGGCCGGGTGCGCTGTCCCCGAACGTCCAGGCGTCGTACGTGACGCCCGGCGCGATCGACACCGTCGAGTGGCTGATGTCGAGGCGGACGTTCGCGACCGCGCCTGCGGGGGCGGTGGGAAGCGTCGCGGGGAAGGCGGCATGCGCCATTGCCAGCGCGTCCGCATTCGTCGGAGCCGCGCCTGCGAAGCTCGGCGACGCGACGGCGCCGTGCGCGGTCGACGTTGCGGACGGCATCGCCATGCCGGGCATCGAGGACGCATTGCGTGCGGTCGTCGCGGCCTGGCGCGCATCGTCACGAGCGTTTTGTGCCGAGACGGCGAGCCACAGCCCGATGAGCATGACGACCGGGATCGTGACTCCCGCGAAGAGCGCGAACAGCTTGAGCAGGACGCTCCGATCCGTTTCGGGCCTGGGGACGGGGTACGTGGTCATTGCTCCTCCATCGGTCCTTGGTTTCTCCCGACGAACCTAGGAGCAAGTGGCGCGACGCAGATCCGGGATTTCTACGGAACCGCTCGTGAGAATGCGGAGGCATGCTCGACGCCATGGACGGCGAGCAGCGGCGCGCTGCGATCCTCGCAGCGCTTCGCGGCAGCCCTCACGGGCTCGACACGAGCCGGCTCGCGACCGTCGTCGGCCTGCACGCCAACACCGTCCGGTGGCACCTGGGCAGGCTGCAGGCGTCGGGGCTCGTCCGGTCGTCGCCGGAGCAGCGACGACGCCGCGGCCGACCGGCGATCGTCTTTCGCCTGACGCCGGAAGGTGTCGTCGCAGGCCGCGACGAGTACCGGTTCCTTGCGCTGATGCTGACCGACGCGCTCGCCCGAGAGGCGACGCCGTATGAGGCGGGCATTTGCCGGGGCCGTCATCTCCACGAAGCGACCCCGGACCTGTCGGTCGCCGAACTGCTGGACCAGGAGGGTTTTGCGGCCGAGCAGACAGCGGATCGCATCGAGATGCGTCGGTGCCCGTTCTACGCGCTCGCCGGCGATGCCCCGCAGATCATCTGCGGCCTGCATCACGGGATCATCGACGGGGCGCTCGCAGCCTCGGAGTCGGATCGAGAGGTCGAGCGCCTCGATGCGTTCGTCGAGCCGATGCTCTGTGTTGCGAAGCTCCGCGTCAGCGAGTCGCCCGTGCGCCGACGAAGTCCGGACGGCGGGCCAGCTCGGTCGCCCAGGCGCGAACCGCTTCCCAGTCGCGCGCGTCGCTCGCCTGCATCCGGCTGAACGGCCAGCGCAGCCGGTGTGGATCGACCGCGCCGCCGAAGATGGTCAGCGAGACTGGTCGCAGGTGCGGCACGGACGAATTCAGCCCGCTCCGAAGCTGACGAAGGGACGCCGTGACGTCTTCCGGCTCGAGCGTCCGAGGCCCGCTGGCGAAGACGGCCAGCGGGCGCTCCGCGAGCACCGACTCGTAGCGCTCGAGGAACCGCACCGCGTGCGCGTGGACCCTGCCGGTGTACAGCGCGGCACCGACGACGACGGCGGCCGCGCCGCGCGGGTCGGCCGTCAGCGCCGACTCGGCGTGCGCGTCGAGGCCCTCCCGTCGGAATGCCTCGGCGATCGCCTCCGCGATCTCCCCCGTTGCTCCGTGCTTGGATCCGTAGGCGACGAGAACGTCCGGTTGCATGGCCTTCCTCCTTCGTTCGGACGAGGCGGTTCGAGCCGGTCTCGCAGCGCGTACAGCGCGGCCTGCTCGATCGCGCGCGCCCGTTGGCGTGAAACGTGGAGCGAGGTCGCGACCTCGCTCAGGTCTTGCGTGGGGCAGCCGAGGCCGAAGCGGCGCACGACGACTTCGCGCTGTCGCGCCGGCAACGCCTCGAGCGCGGCATCGAGCTGCGAGATCTCGTCGTTTCGCGCGGCGTCGCGTGCCGGATCGGCGGCCCCGCCGTCGGCGAGTACCTGGTCGAGCGGCGCCTCGAGGGGCGTCCACGCGCTCGGTGCCCCTCGCGTCTCGACGACGACTTCGAGGGGCAGTCCGAGCTCGGTCGCGATTTCGAATGCGGATGGAACGTGGCCGCCCGCGGCGGCGAGCTCGGCCTCCGTGCGGTCGATCGCGCGCCGCCGCTCGACCACACGCTTCGGCAGCCGGACGAGCCGCGACGCCTGCGTCAGCGCATCCCGAATTGCACAGCGGATCTGGAACCGCGAATACGTCTCGAAGTCGACACCGCGCGTCGGGTCGAAGGTGTCGATCGCGTCGAGGAGGCCGATGCACCCTTCCTGGACGAGGTCGTCGAACGGGATGTTCAGGCCGCGGTAATGCGCGGCGATTGCCCGCACGGCGGGAAGATGCCCGCGGACGAAGCGCTCGCGTGCGCGACGGTCCTGTCGCGCAGCCACGAGAGCCGTTACGTCGTTTGCGTTCATCCGCTATCCGCTTCCGACGCTACTTGCACTGCGTGTGCAGCGGCATCGGGCCGAACTACGGATCTCGGCTCACGCGGCGCAGAAGAGCTTGAGCAGCGCGGGGCGGGGGTCGCCGATGTCGCCGGCACGCCGCCCGTTGAGCAGGAGGACGGCCACGCGCGAACCGTCGACGCTGACCGCGACGCTCGAGGTCCACGAGGCGCCGCCGCCGTTGTGCGAGAGCGTCTTCCCGGCGCAGGTGCGCTCGACGACGGTGCCCAGCCCATAGGACGGGTTGGGCCCGCTGCCGGCGAGCATCTGCGCGAGCATCGCGGGTGGGACGATCTCGCCGCGCACGAGTGCGACGAGGAATCGCGCTTCGTCGCGTGCGTTCACGACGATCGCACCCTCCGCTGCGAGGCCGCCGGCGTCCCAGCGCGTCGCGGCGATCGTCGTACCGTCGCGCCGGACGACGTACCCGACGGGATGCGGGCCGGGGATCGGGCCGTGCGGCGCGTAGGCGGCGCTCTTCAGGCCGAGCGGGTCGATGATGATGCGGCGATAGAGGTCCGCGAGCCCTTCGTCCGCTGCGCGCTCTGCGATCACGCCCGCCGTCTCGTAGCCGATGTTCGAGTAGTGGTACGACGTGGCCGGGTCGAACTGCAGCGGGAGCGCTGCGGCTGCGCGGATCAGGAGCATCGTCGGGTAGACGTGCGCCCGGTCCTCCTCGATCTCGGCCGCCGTCGCGAGGAGCTCGGCGCGCAGCGCACGGTCGTGGATCTGACCCAGCCAGAACTGCGGCCGCTGGTCGAAGTCGTTGTTGTCGACCATCCCGCTCGTGTGGTTGAGGAGCTCACGGATCGTGATCAGGTTTCCGTACGGGAAGAGCCCGGGCAGCCAGCGGGCGACGGTGTCGTCGAGGCTGAGCTTGCGCTCGGTGGCGAGCTTCGCGAGCACCGTCGCCGTCCACAGCTTGCTGACGCTCTCGAGGCGCAGCCGCGCATCGGGCGTCATGCGCACCTGTTTCGTGACGTCGGCCCAGCCGGCGCTGCCGCTCCACGTCCCGTGCGGCCCGGAGACGAACGCGGTGACTCCCGGTGCGAGCCGCCGCGGCCCGGTCACGAGGGAGTCGACCGTGCGCTGGAGCCCTGGACGCTCGCGCTGCGCGCTGCCGCCGCAGCCGGCCAGCAGCAGCACGATGCCGATGGCGGCGAGCGCGCGCATTGTCACGCGTGAACGTGCAGTTGACGCTCGCCGATGCGAAGGACGAGGTCGTCGAGATCGGCGGTGCGCAACCATCGCCGAGAGGCTTCGACGACCTCGTCGAGATGGTCGTCCTCGTCGTCGATCACGACCGACCACACGCCGTGTCGGCCGACGGCGAGCGGGTAGAGCGCGCGGAGGTCGTCCTCGAGACGGAAGGCGCTCTGCCGGTCGGGCATCTCGATCTCGACGCGGAAGCCCACGCCGTCACGATCGCCCGCCGGCGGCGGCGACGGCTCCGGGAAAGTCCGCAATCGAGATCATCCTCGACCCCGATTCGCGGCTCGTTCGCCGCCGGGAGAGTGTGGTCATGGCGATTGCGCTCCTCGATGAGCTTCGCCCGCCGCTCGTGCCCCGCGAGGCGCTGCTCGAGGCCGACCGGTGCCTCGCATGCGGGGAAGCGCACGCGCCCGCCCCCTGCCGGGTCGCCTGTCCGGCGGACGTCGACGTTCCCGCGTTCGTCGGCGCCCTCGCAGACGGCGACACCGACGCCGCCGCCCGAACGATCCTCGCCGCCAACCTCCTCGGCGGCACGTGTGCACGCGTCTGCCCGGTGGAAGTGCTCTGCGAGGGCGCCTGTGTCGTCCGCGACGCGATCCCGATCGGAAAGCTGCAGCGCTACGCGCTCGACCGCTCGCCCGCGAGCACCGCGCGCCTCCGGCCGCAGGCAGCGCCGAACGGCCGAGCGGTCGCGGTCGTCGGCGCCGGACCGGCGGGCATGGCATGCGCCGGCGAGCTCGCTTTGCGCGGCTACGCGGTGACGCTCTACGACGAGCGCGACGAGCCCGGCGGCCTCGCGCGTTTTGCGATCGCGCCGTATCGGATCGCCCGCGAGCCGCTGCCGCGCGAGCTGCGCGTGCTGCGCGAGCTGGGCGTCGATCTGCACTTCGGCCGCCGGATCGTGCTCGCCGACCTCGAGGACTACGCCGCCGTGTTCCTCGGCGTCGGCGCAGGCCCCGACACCGAGGTCGCGTATCCCGGCGACGCTGTGCTCGGCGTCTGGAACTCGCTCGACTTCATCGAGGGGATCAAGCGTGGGGCGCCCCCCGCCGTCGGGCGTCGCGTCGTCGTCGTCGGCGGGGGGAACACGGCGATCGACGTTGCGCGCGAGGCGCTCCGCCTCGGCGCCGACGACGTCACGATCGTCTACCGCCGTACGAGGAACGAGCTGCCCGCGTACGGGCACGAGGTTGCCGAGGCCGAGGCGGAAGGCGTGCGCTTCCAGTGGCTCGCGGCTCCGCGGCGCGTGCTCGGCGACCCGCGCGTCGAGGCCGTCGAGTGCGAGCTCATGCGACTCGGGGAGCCCGACGAGTCTGGGCGGCGCCGGCCGGTGCCGATCGACGGCAGCGAATTCGTCCTGCCCTGCGACACGCTTGTCAAGGCGATCGGGCAGGCCGGACCGAGAGTCGAGGTCGGCGAGACATGGCAGACGAGCGACCCGCGCGTGTTCGCCGGCGGCGACGCGGTCAACGGCGGATCGAGCGTCGTCGAGGCCGTGCGCGAAGGTCGTGATGCAGCCGTGGCGGTCGATCGGTGGTTGTCGTGACCGACCTGATCGAGGTCCGCTGGCATGCGCGCGCCGGTCAGGGCGCGAAGACCGCAGCCCAGATCCTGGCGCAGGCGTTCCTGCGAAGCGGGTGTTATGCGCAGGCCTTCCCGGAGTACGGCCCCGAGCGTCGCGGCGCGCCGCTCCGCGCATTCACGCGCGCCTCCTCTGTGCCGATCCGTCGTCATGACTCGGTGACCGCTCCGAGCCTCGTCGTCGTGCTCGAGCCGTCCCTCGTCGACGAGGTCGACGTGATGGGCGGCCTCGCCGACGACGGCGTCGTCCTCGTCGGCGAGGGCGCGTCGCGCGACGTCAACCTCGTGATGGTCGGCCGGGCCGCACGTGCACTCGGCGCGCCTCCCCTCCGCGATCTCGAGGGCGCAGCGGTCGAAGTGCTCGGCGCGAAGATCGATCCGGCGTCGATCCGCGCAGCGTTGGGGGAGGGATACGGATGTCCGAGCTGAGCTGGATCGTGTCGCCCGCCGACGCGCCGGTGCCCCGCACCGGCGGTTGGCGGACGGGCGTCAAGCCGACGGTCGACCTCGCGCGGTGCATCGACTGCCTGCTGTGTTGGGTCTACTGCCCCGACTCCGCGGTGACCCTCGACGGCACCGCGTTCGCCGGCTTCGACTACGACGTCTGCAAGGGGTGCGAGCTCTGCGCGGAGGTCTGTCCGCAGGGTGCGATCGAGATGGTGGTCGAGTGAGTCTCCGGCTTCTCACGGGCGGGGAGGCCGTCGCGCACGCCATGCGCCAGATCGACCCGGATGTCGTCCCGGCGTACCCGATCACCCCGCAGACGCCGATCATCCAGGGCTACGCGAAGTTCGTCGCCGACGGCCTCGCCCACGGCGAGCTGATCGACGTCGAGTCCGAGCACTCTGCGATGAGCGCCGCGATCGGCGCGGCGCTCGCGGGCGCCCGAACGATGACGGCGACGTCCTCCCAGGGCCTCGCCCTGATGACCGAGGTCGTCTACCTCGCCGCCTCCATGCGCGCGCCGATCGTCATGGCGGTCGGAAACCGCGCGCTGTCCGGGCCGATCAACATCCACTGCGACCACTCGGACGCGATGCTCGTCCGCGACTCCGGCTGCATCCAGCTCTTCGCCGAGAACGCGCAGCAGGCGTACGACCTCATGGTGATGGGGCCGCGTATCGCGGAGCATCCCGACGTCCTGCTGCCGGTGCTCGTCTGCCTCGACGGCTTCACGATCACCCACTCGGCGGAGGCCGTCGACCTGCTGCGGGACGACGTCGTCCGTCGCTTCGTCGGAGAGTACGTGCTTCCGCACTCCGTGCTGGATCCTCAGCTGCCGGTCACGCGCGGGTCGTTCGCGATGCCGGACTCGTACTTCGAGTTCCGGGTGCAGCAGGCGCAGGCGCTCGAGCGCTCGCTCCCCGTGTTCCAGCACGTCGCCGCAGAGTTCTTCGAGGTGGCGCAACGCAGGTACGCGCCGGTCGAGGCGTACCGCTGCGACAACGCCGACCGGGTCGTCGTTCTGCTCGGCTCGACCGCCGGGACTGTCAAGGACGTCGTCGACGAGCTGCGCCTCGAGGGGGAGCACGTCGGGCTCGTCGAGATCACGACGTTTCGCCCCTTCCCGCACGCGGCGCTCGCGGCGGCGGTCGAGGGTGTCGACGAGGTGATCGTGCTCGACCGCGCGGATTCGCCGGGCGGGACGCCGCCGCTTCACGCAGAGGTCGCCGCCTCGCTCTACGGCAGTGAGATTCGGCTCTCGGGGCACGTCTACGGGCTCGGTGGGCGCGACTTCCATCCGGAGGATGCGCGAGCGCTCTTCGCGTGCGAACGGGACGGAATCCCATGGCTCGTCTGAAGACGCTCGTCCGGAACCAAGGCGGCGTGCAGCCGCTCCGCGGCGGTCACGCGCTCTGCCAGGGGTGTGGGATTCCCATGGTCGTGCGCATCGTCCTGAGCACGATCGCGCGGCCGACGGTCGTGGTGAATGCGACGGGATGCCTCGAGGTGGCGACGACCCGCTATCCGACGACGGCCTGGAACGTCCCGTGGCTGCACGTGGCCTTCGAGAACACGGCGGCGGTCGCGAGCGGCGTCGAGGCCGCGCAGTGTGCTCTGCGTCGGCGCAATGCGCTCCCGAGCGACGAGGACGTCGCGGTCGTCTGCTTCGCCGGCGACGGCGGGACCTACGACATCGGCATGCAGGCGCTCTCGGGCGCGCTCGAGCGCGGCCATCGCTTTCTCTTCGTCTGCTACGACAACGAGGCGTACATGAACACCGGTGTCCAGCGCTCCGGTGCGACGCCCTTCGGGGCGGCGACGACGACGAGCCCCGTCGGCGCAACGAGCTGGGGGAAGGCACAGCGCCGCAAGGATATGACCGCGATCGCCGTTGCGCACCACGTCCCCTATGTCGCGCAGGCGTGTGCTTCCCACTGGGACGACCTGAGCCGCAAGGTCGAGCGCGCCGTCGGGTGCGACGGTCCGGCCTTCATCAACGTCCTGACCGATTGTCCGGTCGGCTGGGGGCACGAGCCGCGGCTCGCGCCGCATCTGCTCGACGCCGCAGTCGAGAGCCGCTTCTGGCCGCTCTACGAGGTCGTCGACGGTCGCTACCGCGTGACGTACCTGCCGACACGCGACGTCGACGTGGAGGAGTGGCTGCGGCCGCAGAAGCGATTCGCGCACCTGACGCCCGCACTCGTCGCCGAGGTCCGCCGCCAGATCGACGCGGATTGGGCGGCGCTCGTCGCGCGGACGCCGGACTAGGCGGCCGCTGCGACGACGAGGCGGTCGAGCAGCTCTGCCAGTCGGCCGACGGCGCGCTCCGCTCCGCATGCGAGCAATCGCTCACGCTCGCGTGCGTCGGCGTTCACACCCACGACACGCACGCCGGCCGCGTGCGCAGCCGCGACTCCCTCCGCCGAGTGCGTGAGCGAGACGGCCTCGTGCGGCTCGACGCCGAGCAGCTCGCACGCGCGTAGGAGAAGATCCGGCGCCGGCCTCGAGCGCAGCCCGGCCCGCGCGATCTGGTCGGCGTCGACGCGCGCCTCGACGAGGGTCGCGAGGCCGGCAAGCTCGAGCATCGGCAGCGTCCGCGTACTGCTCGAGACGACGGCTCGTCGGAGCCGCGCGCGGCCGGCGGCCTCGAGGTACAGGCGCGCGCCCGGGAGCGCGGTGACGCCCCGTTCGCTCAGCCGCCGGGCGAGAACGTTGCTCTTGTGGCGCGCGAGCTCGTCCTCGTCCTCGTGAGAGAGACGGATTCCGCGGCTCCGGAGGAAGAGACGGATCCCTTCGAGGCGGGGCCGGCCGTCGACGTACGCGGCATAGTCACCGACACGGTCGAACGGGATGAACTGCCAACCCGTCTGCTCGGTGAGGCGCAGGAGGAAGTCGTCGAGGACCTGGCCCCAGACGGCGGCATGGAGGGCGCCGCTGTCGGTGAGGACGCCGTCGAGGTCGACGACACACGCCCGCGTCGAGTCGTCGAGCCCCAGCCGCGACGGCTGCAGCGGGAAGGGCGAGAGCCAGGGTCGGTGGGGAATCCCGATCCGCTGCGCGAGCGCCGCGAGATCGTGCTCGGTCTCGGCTCGCTCGTGTGCAAGCCGGCGGCGGCGGAGGTGGAGCTCGTCGCCGGAGAACGCGCGCGCCGAGACATCGAGCGCCCGGGCCGCGGCGTCGAGCGCGAACTGCCAGTCGTCGGCGACCGTGTCGAGCTCGACCTCGCCGCTCACAGCCATCGGCACGTGCACGCCGGGCGCGGATGGTGGCAGACGGGACACGTCGCCGAACGGAACACGAGGCGGCGCTTCGCGAGCCCGCACAGCACCATCAGCGCGCCGACCACGAGGATCTGGGCGATCAGCATGCTCATGAGAACAGGCTGCCCCGCGCACCGGGGCCACCGCGACGGTGTTTCTACGGATTTCCGGTGCAGACTTGCCGTGTCTCGGCGGCGACCACGAGCTCCTCACGCGCCTGCACGACCTCGACGGCGAAGTCGCCGAGGAAGCGGACGCGCTCGACGATCGCCTCGCGTACTTCGGTCGCGTGCTCGCCGATCCCGCCGGTGAAGACGAGTGCATCGATTCCGTTGCAGGCACTCGCCATCGACGCGATCGCGCCGGCCACGCGGTGGACGAACACAGCGAGCGCGATCGGCGACGCGTCGCGGATGTCGCCGTCGCCGCCGCCCGACAGACCGGCGATCCCGGAGTCATGCTCGAGGGCGTTCTCGAGCTCGTCGACCGTGACGAGCTTCTCGCGCAGGAGGTACACGAGCGCGCCCGGGTCGAGGGATCCGGCGCGCGTCGCCATCGGCACGCCCTCGAGCGGCGTGAACCCCATGGTCGTGTCGACCGAGCGGCCGTCGCGCACGGCCGTGACCGAGCAGCCGCCGCCGAGATGGCAGACGACGAGGCGGGACGCGTCCACCTGGCTCACCGCCCACTGCACCGACAGGCCGTGGAAGCCGATTCTCCGGATCCCGTACGTCTCGCGCCAGATCCGGGGAATTGCGTACGTCGCGGCGGCCTCCGGCAGCGTACGGTGGAACGTGGTGTCGAAGACCGCGACCTGCGGAACGCCCGGCAGCCGTTCCCGCACGCGGCGGATGCCCTCGAGCGCGCGCCGGTTCTGCAGGGGCGCGAGCACGGTGAGCCGGTCGATCTCGCGCTCGACCGCGTCGTCGATCAGCTGGGGCGCGTCGAACGACCCGCCGTGCACGATGCGGTGGCCGACGGCATCGGCGGCGACGATGTCGTCCACCGCGGTCGCCTCGTCGCCGTCGACGAGATGGAGCTTGAGGCTGGTAGACCCCGCGTTTACGACGAGCACCTGCACGAGAAGGGATCCTGCATGACCGACGACGACGTCCGCCTCCTCGACGCCTACTGGCGCGCCTCGAACTACCTCTCCGTCGGGCAGATCTACCTGCTCGACAACCCGCTCCTCCGTGAGCCGCTGCAGCTCGAGCACGTGAAGCCGCGGCTGCTCGGCCACTGGGGGACGACGCCCGGCCTCAACTTCCTCTACACGCACCTGAACCGCGCGATCCGCGCGCGCGACGTCGACGCGATCTTCGTGACCGGCCCCGGCCACGGCGGGCCGGCGGTCGTCGCTCACGCGTACCTCGAAGGCACGTACAGCGAGCTCTACCCGCACATCGGGCGGGACGAGGGCGGTCTGCGCGCGCTGTTCCGCCAGTTCTCGTACCCGGGCGGGATACCCAGCCACGCGGCGCCGGAGACGCCGGGGTCGATTCACGAGGGCGGCGAGCTCGGCTACGCGCTCTCGCACGCGTACGGCGCGGCGTTCGACAACCCCGGGCTGCTCGTTGCCTGCGTCGTCGGCGACGGTGAGGCGGAGACCGGGCCGCTGGCGACGAGCTGGCACTCGAACAAGTTCCTCAACCGCGAGCGCGACGGCCGCGTCCTGCCGATCCTCCATCTCAACGGCTACAAGATCGCGAACCCGACGGTGCTCGCCCGGATCCCCGAGGACGAGCTGCTCTCGCTCCTGCGCGGCTACGGGCACGAGCCGATCGTGTTCACGGCCGGCTTCGACGACGAGGACGCGCTCTCGATCCACGGGCGGTTTGCGCAGGCGCTCGACCGCGCGCTCGACGATCCGCGGGCGATGGTCGTCTTCCGGACGCCGAAAGGGTGGACCGGGCCGCGCGAGGTCGACGGCGTACAGGTCGAGGGGACGTGGCGGGCGCATCAGGTGCCGCTCGCGGCCGTGCGGGAGAACCCGAAGCATCTCCGACTCCTCGAGGACTGGCTGCGCAGCTACCGGCCGGACGAGCTGTTCGACGACGCGGGCGCGCTCGCAGGCGAGCTCGCCGAGCTGCCGCCGCGCGGCGACCGCCGCATGAGCGCCAACCCGAAGACGAACGGCGGCCTCGTGCTCAGAGACCTCGACCTCGCGGATTTCCGCGCGCATGCGGTCGAGGTGGGCGAGCCCGGCACCGAGACGGCGGAGGCGACGCGCGTGCTCGGCGGCTGGCTGCGCGAGGTCGTCCGCCGCAACCCCGACACGTTCCGCATCTTCGGCCCCGACGAGACCGCCTCAAACCGCCTCGATGCGGTCTACGACGTGACCGACAAGCAGTGGAACGCGGCGATCGAGCCGATCGACGAGCATCTCGCTCCCGAGGGGCGGGTCGTCGAGATGCTCTCGGAGCACCAGTGCCAGGGCTGGCTCGAGGGCTATCTCCTCACGGGCCGGCACGGCTTCTTCAACTGCTACGAGGCGTTCATCCACATCATCGACTCGATGTTCAACCAGCACGCGAAGTGGTTGAAGGTGACGCGTGGGATTCCGTGGCGTCGGCCGATCGCGTCGCTCAACTACCTCCTCAGCTCACACGTGTGGCGGCAGGATCACAACGGCTTCTCGCATCAGGATCCCGGTTTCATCGACCACGTCGTCAACAAGAAGGCGGAGATCATCCGCGTCTACCTGCCGCCGGACGCGAATTGCCTGCTCTCCGTCGCCGACCACTGCCTGCGCAGCCGGCACTACGTCAACGTCATCGTCGCCGGGAAACAGCCGGCGCTGCAGTTCCTGTCGATGGACGACGCGATCGTCCACTGCACGCGCGGCATCGGCATCTGGGAGTGGGCGTCGAACGACGACGGCGCGGAGCCCGACGCAGTGCTCGCGTGCTGCGGTGACGTGCCGACGCTCGAGACGCTCGCCGCGGCGTCGCTTCTCCGTGAGCGGGTGCCCGACCTGAAGCTCCGCGTCGTCAACGTCGTCGATCTCATGCGGCTCCAACCGCACAGCGAGCATCCGCACGGTCTGACGGACGAGGAGTTCGACTCGCTCTTCACGCGCGACAAGCCGATCGTGTTCGCCTATCACGGGTATCCGTGGCTCATCCACCGCCTCACGTATCGCCGCACGAACCACGACAACCTTCACGTGCGCGGGTACAAAGAGGAGGGGACGACGACGACGCCGTTCGACATGGTGATGTTGAACGACCTCGACCGCTTCCACCTCGTGATCGACGTGCTCGACCGGCTCCCCGCCTTCGCCGACCGCGTCGCGCACGTGCGGCAGGAGATGGTCGACGCGCGGCTGCTGGCGCGGGCCTACGCGCGCGAGCACGGGGAGGACGCTCCCGAGATCGCCGGCTGGACCTGGCGACCCGAGGGCGCCCTCGCGCCGTGAGCTAGACGACGGCGGCGACGCGCGCGGCGGCCGGCACCGCGAGCACCGGCACGCTGCCCTCGTGCAGCAGAGCCTGCGTCATGGTGCCGATCAGCGCGCTGCCGATCCGAGTGTGTCCGTGCGTGCCGAGCACGATCAGGCCTGCGTCGTGCTCCTCGGCGACCTCCGAGATCAGCTTCGCGGCATGGCCGGCCGCGCAGGTGCGCTCCACGAGCACGACGTCGATGCCGGTCTCCCGCAACGTCCCGACCTGCTCCGCGAGCCGTTCCCGGAGGTCAGGCTCGTCGGCGTAGACCGGATAGCCGCCCATCCGGCCGACGACGAGCTCGCGCACGTGGACGACGACGAGCTTCGCACTGTCCCGCGCCACGAGCTCGAGCGCGAACGGCAGCGCGTGCCCTGCCGTCTCCGACCCATCCGTCGCCCAGACGATTGTCTTGAACATGTCCGTCTCCTTTCGTCGTTCCCAGCGTCGCCGAACGCGCGAAAGGGCACATCGGGGAATCGACGGATGGCTCTCGCGGGCGATTACCACGACTTTGCGCGCGCCGTCGGCGCGTGCCGTGCGACGCGGACCCGGGCGTCGACCGCGACGGCGCGATCGGGAAGCGCGAGAACCGGATTCAGGTCGAGCTCTGCGATCTCCGGATGCTCGTGGGCGAGGACGGACAGGCGCTCGAGGAGGTCGACGAGCGCGTTCTCGTCGGCCGGGGGATTGCCCCGGAAGCCGGCGACGAGCCGTCCTGCCTTGCCGCCCCGGAGGAGCTCGCGCGCGTCGAGATCCGTCAGCGGCGCGAGCTGGAACTGCGCCTGGCCGATCAGCTCTGCGAAGACACCGCCGGGGCCGAAGGCGACGAGCGGTCCGAACACCGGATCCTGGACGACCCCCGCGAGCAGCTCGGCGCCGCCGCGCACCATCGGCTGGACGAGGACGGGCAGGCCGATTCGCTCAGCGGCGCTCCGCACGGCAGCCTCATCGGCGAGGTTGAGCGCAACCCCGCCCGACTCGGTCTTGTGGGCCCCGGCCGTCGCCGTCTTGACGACGACGGGGAAGCCGAGCTCGCGCGCTGCTGCCACGGCATCGTCGGCCGTTCGCGCCACGCGCTCCGGCACGAGCGGGATCCCGTAGGCGTCGAGGAGCGCACGCGTCTGCGGCGGGTCGAGCCAGGCTTCCTCACGGTCTCCGAGCACGTCGTCGATCACGCGTGCGGCCGTTCGCGCGTCGACCTCGGGGTGCGGCAGCGTGCCGGCCGGCCGGTGCAGCCATTCGCCGCGCTCGGCGGCGCGGCCCAGCGCGCGCGCCGCCGCCTCGGGATACGAGAAGGAGGGAACGTTCGCGGCGCTGCGCAGCGCCGGCGGCGCGCCGCGCGCGGACAGGAATGTGCAGAGGACAGGCTTCTCGCCCGCCGCCGTCGCGCCGCGGCTGATCGCGGCCCCGACCTCCGCCTCGTCGATGCCGACGACCGGAACGAAGATGACGATCACGGCGTCGACGTTCGGATCCTGGAGGACGACGGGCAGCGCCTCGCGGTACGAGCGCTCCGTTGCGCCGCCGAGCATGTCCACCGGATTGCCGAGGCTCGCCTCGGCAGGGAGGACCCCTGCGAGACGTTCGCGCGTGGTGTCGGCGAGCGCGGCCAGCTCGAGCCCGGCCGCGTCGCAGGCGTCGGCGCAGAGGATGCCGAGACCGCCCGCGTTCGTCAGGATCGCAACGCGCCGACCGTGCGGAACCGGCTGCGCAGAGAGCAGCGAAGCAACGTCGACAAGCTCGTCGAGCGTCCGTGTCCGGATCACGCCGGCTTGCCTGAAGAGCGCGTCGACCGCGGTCTCGGAGCCGGCGAGCGCCGCCGTGTGCGAGCTCGCCGCGCGCATGCCGGCGCGCGTCGTGCCGCTCTTCATCGCGAGGATCGGCTTCGTGCGCGCCACGCGGCGGGCGATTCGCGCGAACGCGCGCGGATTCCCGAACGACTCGAGGTAGAGCATGACGAGCTTCGTCTGCTCGTCGTCCTCCCACCACTCGAGCAGGTCGTTCGACGAGACGTCAGCCTTGTTGCCGATCGAGACGAAGGCGGAGAGGCCGAGCCCGCGCGACTCGGCGCGCTCGAGCATCGCCAGGCCGAGGGCGCCGCTCTGCGACGAGAAGCCGATCGGTCCCGTCGGGAAGGCGCGCGGCGCGAACGTTGCGTTCAGCCGGACGGCCGCGGACGCGATGCCGAGGCAGTTCGGGCCGACCAGCCGTGCGCCGTGTGCGCGCACGAGCGCGAGGAGCTCGTCCTGGCGCGCGCGGCCCTCGGCTCCGGTTTCCGCGAACCCCGCGGAGATGACGCACAGCGCGCGCACGCCCGCGTCCAGCGCGTCGGCTGCGGCTGCGACGACGAGCGCGCCCGGCAGGGAGATGACGGCGAGGTCGACGTCGTCGGGGACGGCCCCGACCGAGGTGAAGGCCCGGACGCCGGCAACAGGCTCTCCGCCGCGGTTGACGGGATATGCCGCCCCCGTGAAATCCGCCGCGAGGATGTTCCGGAAGAGCTCGCCGCCGATCGAGCCGCGGCGAGCCGACGCCCCGATGACCGCGACGGAACGCGGAGCGAAAAACGGCTGCAACGACGCCTGCACCGCCACGTGGTCGCGGGTTGCGACGCGTTCCGCATACGCCGCGGTCGGCGCGATCGGGAACCGGACCTCGACCTCGCCGCCGGCGAGCTCGCGTGCGATGTCGAAGCCTGCATCGCGGAAGACCGACAGCATGCCGCGGTTGTCCGGCAGGACCTCGGCGACGAATTCCTCGATTCCGTTCGCGGCCGCGCTTGCGGCCAGCCGCTCGAGCAGCCGCGTTCCGATGCCGCGGCCCTGGTACGCGTCCTCGACGGTGAACGCGACCTCGGCAGCGCGTCGGTCGCGCAACCGAACGTAGTTCGCGAGCGCGACGACGCGGCCGTCGAGCCAGCCGACGAGCGCGCCGCGTTCGTCCCAGTCCGGCTCGAGCACGTTCGCGACGAGCTCGGGCGTGAGGGCCGGGAACCCGTGGAAGCGCAGGTAGCGGCTGCGCTCCGAGAGCCGTGAGAAGAAGGCGAGCAGCTCCTCCGCGTCGGCACGACCCGGCGCCTGCAACCGGAGCGTCGTGCCGTCGCGGAGGATGACGTCGACGGCCACTAGTGGACGGTCAGCACGAGGTGGTTGTCGTCGGAGGCCTGCTTGACCATCGTGATGCGGTAGACGCCGCGCGTCAGCGTGAGCTTCTTGCCGACCGGCTCGAACGTGACGCCGGAGGGGCCGGCGATGCGGAGTGGCGCCTCGTCGAAGTTCAGCAGCGATACCGGGCCGCTGACGGCCAGGTGCTGCTTGTAGGCGCCGCCCACGAGGAACCAGTGGCAGCCGGGGTCGTGCATCGCGACGGTGAC